>JBAUTW010000428.1:0-3099 GCA_049582365.1 Burkholderiales bacterium
GGGCATGATCACCCGCGCCTACCGGCTGCTGAAGGAGAACCCGAATCCGAGCGAGCAGGACATCCGCACCGGCATCTCCGGCAATCTGTGCCGCTGCACCGGCTACCAGAACATCGTCAAGGCGGTGCAGTCCGCCGCGAAGAAGCTCGCCGCCGCGGGCTAACGGAGAACAATCATGAGCCAGACAGCCGAACTGAAGGAACGCGAAGACAAGCTGCAAGGCATGGGCACGTCCTTGCTGCGCAAGGAGGACGCGAAATTCATCCGCGGCCAGGGCAGCTATATCGACGACATCAAGCTTCCCGGCATGCTGTTCGGCGCGATCGTGCGCAGCCCCTACGCGCACGCGCGCATCAAGGGCATCGACAAGGCGAAGGCGCTCGCCTGCCCGGGCGTGGTCGCGGTGCTCACGGCGGATGACCTGAAGCCGGTCAACCTGCACTGGATGCCGACCCTGGGCGGCGACGTGCAGGCGGTGCTGGCCGACAAGAAGGTCTGCTTCCAGTACCAGGAAGTCGCGATGGTGCTCGCCAGCGACCGCTATGCGGCCTACGACGGCGCGGCGCTGGTCGAAGTCGACTACGAGGAGCTGCCGGCGATCGTCGACCCGAAGCAATCGATGGCCCCCGGCGCGCCGATCATCCGCGAGGACATCCAGGACAAGAAGGAGGTCGGCCACGGCCCGCGCACGCACCCGAACCACATCTTCACCTGGGAAGCGGGCGACAAGGCGGCCGCCGACGCGGCGTTCAAGACGGCGCAAATCACGGTGCGCGAGGAGATCCTCAACCCGCGCGTGCACCCCTGCCCGCTCGAGACCTGCGGCTGCGTGGCCTCGTTCGACAAGGCCACCGGCTACCTGACGGTCTACATGACCTCGCAGGCGCCGCACCTGGTGCGCACCGTGCTCGCGATGCTCTCGGGCATCGCCGAGAGCAAGATCCGCGTCGTCGGCGGCGACATCGGCGGCGGCTTCGGCAACAAGGTGCCGGTGTATCCGGGCTACGTGGTCGCGATCGTCGCCTCGATCGTCACCGGGGTGCCGATCAAGTGGATCGAGTCGCGCATCGACAACATCTCGACCACCGGCTTCGCGCGCGACTACCACGGCGTGGGCGAGCTGGCGGCGGACAAGGACGGCCGCATCAAGGGGCTGCGCTTCAGCGCGCTGGCCGACCACGGCGCGTTCAACTCGCACGTGTCGGCGACCAAGTTTCCCGCCGGGCTGTTCTCGATCTGCACCGGCTCGTACGCCATCCCCAACGCCTACGCGCGGGTCGACGCGGTCTACACCAACAAGGCGCCCGGCGGCGTCGCCTACCGCTGCTCGCTGCGCGTGACCGAGGCGATCTACCTGATCGAGCGCATGATGGACGTACTCGCGCTCAAGGTCGGGGTCGACAAGGCCGAGATCCGGCGCCGCAACTTCGTCAAAGCGGAGCAGTTCCCCTACACCACCTCGCTCGGCTGGACGCTCGACAGCGGCGCCTACCACGCGGCGCTCGACAAGGTGCTGAAGGCGGTCGACTACGAGGGCCTGCGCCGCGAGCAGGCCGCCAAGCGCGCCGACCCGAAGTCGCCGACGCTGATGGGAATCGGCATCTCGACCTTCACCGAGATCGTCGGCGCGGGGCCGACCAAGGTATGCGACATCCTCGGCGTGGGCCTGTTCGACAGCTGCGAGATCCGCGTGCACCCCACCGGCGGCGTGATCGCGCGCCTGGGCACCATGAGCCAGGGCCAGGGCCACGCCACCACCTACGCGCAGATCATCGCCACCGAGCTCGGCCTGCCGGCCTCCGACATCGTGGTCGAGGAAGGCGACACCGACAAGTCGCCCTACGGCGCGGGCACCTGGGGCTCGCGCTCGACCCCGGTGTCGGGCGCGGCGACCGCGGTGGCGGCGCGCAAGATCAAGGACAAGGCGAAGAAGATCGCCGCCCACCTGCTCGAAGTGAGCGAGGGCGACCTCGAGTGGGAGATCGACCGCTTCAAGGTGAAGGGCAACCCGAGCCAGGCCAAGACCATGAAGGAGATCTGCATGGTCGCGCACACCGGCAACCTGCCGGCCGGCATGGAGCAGGGACTGAACGCGATCACCTACTACGATCCGCCCAACCTGACCTTCCCCTTCGGCGCCTACCTGTGCGTGGTCGACGTCGACAAGTTCACCGGCGAGGTCAAGGTGCGGCGCTTCTACGCGCTCGACGACTGCGGCACGCGCATCAACCCGATGGTGATCGAGGGCCAGATCCACGGCGGCCTGACCGAGGCTTTCGCGGTCGCGATGGGGCAGCAGATCCCGTTCGACGAGAACGGCAACCACCTGGGCAACAGCCTGATGGACTATTTCCTGCCGACCGCGGTCGAGACGCCGAAGTGGGAGACCGACCACACCGTGACGCTGTGCCCGCACCACCCGCTGGGCGCCAAGGGCGTGGCCGAGTCGCCGCACGTGGGCGGCATTCCGTGCTTCAGCAACGCGGTGATCGACGCCTTCGCCCACCTCGGCGTGACGCACATGGACATGCCCCACAGCGCCTGGCGCGTCTGGCAGCAGTGCAACGCGCTCGGCGTCAACAAGCGATGACGCAGGGAGTTCGATGAAGGTCAGGCTCGAGAGGGCGTTCCCCATGCCCGCCTCGGCGGAGGCGGCCTGGGTCCTGCTGCAGGACATCGCCGGCGTCGCAACCTGCATGCCCGGCGCGAAGATCACCGAGCAGGTCGATGCCACGCATTACAAGGGCACGGTCGCGGTCAAGGTCGGGCCGGCGAGCCTGTCGTTCCGGGGCGAAATCGAAGTGAAGAGCATCGACGCGTCCACGCGCACCCTGCACCTGTTCGCCAGGGGCACCGACACCAGCGGCAGCTCGGCCGCCTCGATGGACCTGACCGCGCGCATCGACGCGCTGGACGCCGCCTCGTGCAGCCTGGCGGGCGAGAGCGAAGTCTCGATGAGCGGCAAGGCGGCGAGCTTCGGCGCGCGCCTGATGGGCCCGGTTTCCGACCAGGTGCTGGGCCAGTTCGCCGCCAATTTCGCCGCGCGCCTGAAGCAGGCGCCGCCGCCGCAAGCGGCAGCGGCAGCGCCGGCGCAGGGAG
>JBAUTW010000429.1:0-2415 GCA_049582365.1 Burkholderiales bacterium
CTCGGGCTGGCCGGCAGGGCGTGGGTCGCGGCGCTCGCCGGCATGCTCGAGGCGGGCGCCATCCTGATCGTCGACTACGGCTTTCCCGCGCGCGAGTACTACCACCCGCAGCGCTCGATGGGCACCCTGATGTGCCACTACCGGCACCGCGCGCACGGCGACCCGTTCTACCTGCCGGGACTGCAGGACATCACGTCGCACGTCGATTTCAGCGCGCTCGCCCACGCCGCCGCCGACGCCGGTCTGGACGTGCTCGGCTACGCCTCGCAGGCCGACTTCCTGCTCAACTGCGGCCTGACCGATATTCTGGAGGCGATCGACGCCGCGGACGTGCGCCGCTATGCGCCGCTCGCCGCACAGGCGCAGACGCTGCTTTCGCCGGCCGAAATGGGCGAGCTGTTCAAGGTGCTCACCCTGGGCCGTGGCGTAACCGGACCACTCGCCGGCTTCGCGCGCGGCGATCGCCGCGGCGCGCTCTAGCCCGCGGGCTTCTTCGCCCCCAGCGCGAGCGGGCCCGGCCCGAACGCGGCGATGTAGAGCAGCCCGCCGATGATCGAGACGTTCTTCCAGAAATTGTTGAACTGATTGCCGTAGTTCGCGGCGTCGGCGTTCCAGAACTGATGCCCGGCGGCGGTGGCGAGGACGGTGAAGGCGGCCAGGAGGAGCGCCGCGTACTTCGCGTTCCAGCCCGTGATCAGCATCGCGCTGCCGCCGATCTCGATCAGGATCACGAGCGGCAGCAGAATCTGGACGGCGGGAAGCCCCAGGTGCGCGAAGTACCCGCCCGTCCCCGCGTAGTACATGATCTTTCGGATCCCCGCGAGCAGAAAGAGCAGGCCCATCAGGGTGCGCCCCGTGAGCAACAGCGTCGGATTGGGTTGTCCGTTCATGAGTCCCCTCCTTGTTCGTTGTCCGCGACGCGGCGAGAATATCAGCGAGTCTCCGCGGTCGGCCAGAGCGTCAGTTTTTAGTAAGATTCTGCGATGCGCGTTGCACCGACCGCCTGGCTGATCGCCGCATTGGCCGCGCTGCCGGCGCCGTGCGCCGCCGGCAGCGCGGCGGCGTCTTTCGACGCCGCGGTGGCGCAGGCGAAGCAACGCTGGCAGGAGAGTCCCTACGGGCCGACGCTCGAGCGCATTCTGCCGCCGGGCTTCGCCCCGGAGATGCTGCCCGAGCCGGACTCGCCCGGCGCCGCGCTCACGGTGCGCTACTGCGTACAGTGTCACAACCTGCCCAATCCCGCCATGCATCAGGCGGCGAAATGGCCCAAGGTGGTCGAGCGCATGGCCGCGCGCATGCGCGGCAAGGGCAATATGGGCCGGCTGATGCGCGAGATGATGGCCGGCGTGCGGGCGCCGAGCGAAGACGAAGAGCGCGTGCTGCTCGATTACCTGCGCCGTTACGGGCAAACGCCCCTCGACCCGCGCCAGTACCCGGAAGCGTTCACCCCGCGCGGCGAGCCGTTCCGTCTCGCCTGCCGCCAATGCCACGTTCTGCCCGATCCCAGGCGCCACACCGCCGAGGAGTGGCGCGTCGTGGTCGCGCGCATGGAGAAGAACATGGAGTGGATGAACCGCGTGGTCGGCTCGCAACCGGACCGCGACGAGCCGCAGCTGCGCATCGAGGACATCAACGCTTTCCTCGCCAAGTACGCGAAGAAGACGCCCTGATCAAGCCCCGCGCGCGTCGAGCCAATCGGCAAGCGCCTGCGCCGCCAGGCGCCAGTCCGACTCGAGCATCACTGCGTGGCCCAGCCCGGGCAGCGTGCGGTAGTCGGCGCCGAGCAACTGGGCCGTGCTTTGCGCGAGCGCGGGAGAAATCAGCACGTCGCGCTGGGCGCCGATCACGACCGTGTCGGGCAGCGTCGTGCGCCAGGTCTGCGGCAGCCCCCAGCCGCTCATGTCGAGAATCGCGCGCCGCGACTCGGGCTGCATGCGCGTGAAATAGCGCTCCAGGCGCTCGGCCTCCACCGGGCCGGCGAACAGCGCCTGCTGCAGCGCGGCGCGCGAGGCGCGCCCGCCGGAAGCGAGCGCGTTGATTTCGGCGAACAGACCGGGGTGTGTCAGCGCAAGCGTGAACGACGACGCCAGGATGCCGAAGGGCGGCACGGGACAGAAAAGCGCCGCGGCCCGCGCCGCGCCCGGATTGCGCTCGAGGTGCTTCTGCACCACCAGCGCGCCCATCGAATGCCCGACGAGCACCGGCGGGCGCTCGAATCGCTCGAGCGCGGACGCCAGGTCGTCGGCGAAATCCGCCAGGCCGAATTCGTGCAGCCGCTCGCGCCCCGCGCTGGCGCCGTGCCCGCGCAGCGACAGCGCGTAGACCGGGTGGCCGCGCCCGGCGAACCAGGGCAGGAAATGTTCGGCCCAGCACCACGCGCCGACGTAGGCGCCATGCACGAAGACAAGCGGCGCG
>JBAUTW010000430.1:0-3487 GCA_049582365.1 Burkholderiales bacterium
CTTGTAGCGGTTGTAGCCCCACAGATACTGCTGCGGGCACTCCCGCACCAGCGCCTCGAGCGCGCGGTTGACGCGCCGCGCGTCGGATTCTCCTGGCAGCGCCGCGGGCAGCGGCCGCAGGTGTACGACGTAGCCCTTGCCGCGCGGCAGGCGCTCGCCGAACGCGAGCAGGGTGACGCTGCCCGGGCGGCGGGCGAGCCTCCCGGCGAGCGTCATGGTGTAAGCGGGCCGGCCGAAAAACTCGACCCACTCGCCCTCGCCTTCGCTCGGCACCTGGTCGGGCAGCACGCCGACCGCCTCCTTGCGCTTGAGCGCGCCGAGCAGTTCGCGCACCCCGGCGTAGTCCGGGGTCGCGAGGCGCAGATTCGGCCCCGCGCGCCCGGCCTCGATCAGCGCCTGCATGAAGCGCTGCTTCGGCGGTCGATAGAGCGCAGTGATCGGAAAGCGCTCGGCCGCAAGCTTGGCGGTGATCTCGAAACAGCCTTGGTGCGGAGTGAGAAAGACGATGCCCAGGCGCTGCGCGCGCGCGGCCTCGATCAGCGCCTCGCCGTCGATGCGTCTGACCCAGCGCAGCACATCTGCGCGCGGGCGCAGCCAGATCGCGGGCAGCTCGAGCAGACCTTTGCCTGCCGAGGCGATCGCGGCGCGCCGGGTCGCCGCATCGCGGTACCCCGCGTGGCTCAGGTTCTCGCGCAGCTGCCGGCGGTAGGTCGGCGACAGCGCGTAGACCGCCCAGCCGAGCAGCCCACCCGCCGCGTGCAGCAGCGGAAGCGGCAAGGCAGCGAGCAATCGGATCAGCAGCATCGCGTTGCGCGCGCCGCGCCGCTCTCGCCGGTTCTATGGGAAGCAGGCATTCTTTGGTATCCTTGCGGCCACTTCGCAACCCCTGCTGCCGCATGCTCATTGCGGCGGCCCAACAGTCGAGGCGCATAGCACATGAGCGAGTTCCTCTTTACTTCGGAATCGGTGTCCGAGGGTCACCCGGACAAGGTCGCCGACCAGATCTCGGATGCGGTGCTCGACGCGATTCTAGCGAAAGACACCCGCGGGCGCGTCGCGGCGGAAACCCTGGTGACGACCGGCCTGGTGGTGATGGCGGGCGAGATCACCACCTCCGCCTTCGACATCGACTTCCAGCAGATCGCGCGCGACACGATCAAGAGCATCGGCTACGACAACACCGAGTACGGTATCGACTACAAGGGCTGCGCGGTGATGGTGTGCTACGGCAGGCAATCGGCCGACATCGCGCAGGGCGTGGACGAAGGCAAGGGAATCGACCTCGACCAGGGCGCCGGCGACCAGGGCCTGATGTTCGGCTACGCCTGCGACGAGACCCCGCAGCTGATGCCGTTGGCGATCCATCTGT
Organism: Burkholderiales bacterium; assembly: GCA_049582365.1. GTDB lineage: Bacteria > Pseudomonadota > Gammaproteobacteria > Burkholderiales > SG8-39 > DAHVFK01. The sequence continues at coordinate 1,370 of JBAUTW010000430.1, forward strand.
CGCACCGCCTGGTCGAGCGCCAGGCCGAGCTGCGCCGCGACGGGCGCCTGCCGTGGCTGCGCCCGGACGCCAAGTCGCAAGTGACCATCCGGTACGCCAACGACAAGCCGCAGGCGATCGACACCGTCGTGCTTTCAACCCAGCACTCGCCCGACGTGACCCACGAGCAGCTCTCCGAGGGCGTGATCGAGGAAATCATCAAGCCGGTGCTGCCCAAGGAGCTGGTCAAGGGCGAAGTGAAGTACCTGGTCAACCCGACCGGACGCTTCGTGGTCGGCGGGCCGCACGGCGACTGCGGGCTCACCGGGCGCAAAATCATCGTCGACACTTATGGCGGCGCCGCGCCGCACGGCGGCGGCGCATTCTCGGGCAAGGACCCGTCCAAGGTCGACCGCTCCGCCGCCTACGCGGCGCGCTACGTGGCGAAGAACGTGGTGGCGGCGGGCCTCGCCTCCAAGTGCCTGGTGCAGGTGGCCTACGCGATCGGGGTGGCGAAGCCCGTGTCGGTGATGGTCACCACCTACGGCACCGGCAAGATGTCCGATGAAGCCCTCTCAAAGCTGGTAGCGCAGACTTTCGACCTGCGCCCGAAGGCGATCATTCAGACGCTCGACCTGCTGCGCCCGATCTACAGGAAGACGGCGGCCTACGGCCACTTCGGCCGCGAGGAGCCCGAGTTCACCTGGGAGACGACCGACAAGGCGCTGGCGCTCAAGCAGGCCGCCTGAGCGCCCGCACCCGGGTCAGTGGAATAGCAGCTTGGAGGTGAGCGGAGCGACGATCGTCGTCTTCGAGCCCCCGATCTGAAGGGTACCGATGGTCGAGGTCGTGGTCGTCGTCGTGCCACTGATCAGCGCGGTGCCGCCCCCGGTCGATGGCGCAATCGGCAGCGGCGTTGTGCTCACAATGATCGTTGGCTGCACCACTGGGGTCAGCAGCTGGACCGCGCCGCTGGACGCGCCGATCGACGTGATCGGTCCGACCGTGGGCCTGAGAACGGGCGCGACGCTAGGCGCAGTAATGATTCCGGGATTCAGGAACAGGTCATTCTTCGCCACCACGGGCGCTGTCGCCAGATTGGGATAGGGCACCGGGATCGGCGCCGGAGGAACCGGCGTGCGCACCACGTCCGCCGCAATGGCCCGCGTCGCCGACGCGGGTGAAGATCCCGCGTCCGCGTCGGCCTTGGGCGACAAGCCCAGAACCGGTGGCAGCGCGCTGAGCGGCGCGGACTTCACTTCAGTCGCGGTCAGGCTCTCGGGCCTGAGCGTCGGCAACGGGCGCTCGCCCTGGTCCGTACGCACGAGTGCGGCGCCGGCATTGAGCCTCGCGATCATCGGCGCTCCGGCGCCGATCGCCGCAGTCTTGCGCGACTCGAGGTCTCCCCCCTGCACCAGAACGGATGCCCCGCTGCTCGACTGCAGCCGCACCGGAAGGGGCCGCAGCTTGTCGTCGGTCGTGATGTTGAGCACGCGCACACCGCCTTTGTCGAGCATCAGCACGGTGCCCGGGTCGCTGCCGCCGCGCGCGAAGCTGCGTAATTGCAGGTCCGACCCCGGCCGCAGGCCCACCAGACTGCCGTCCTCCAGCTTGAGCTGCGCCATCGATTCGCCGCCGGTCACGAGGCGCTCACCGGCGTTGACCAGATCGCCCTGGTGCGCCGGACGCCGCGCGCCGTCAGACGCGACGATGAACACCTCTCCCTTGGCGAAGATGAGGCGGCCGGATGCCTGCGCCGAGGCCGGCATTGCCGCAATCAGAACCGCCACCAAGGGTAACAGTCGCATGGGCTTGATCATGGTGAGTCTCCTTGTTTCAGCTCGCACAGTCAGCGTTGAATGATCGGCGACGTCGTCGGCGCGATCAGTGTCGTCGTCGGCGAAATTGTTGTGGTCGTAGGCGCAATCAGTGTCGTCGTCGGCGAAATTGTTGTGGTCGTCGGCGCAATCAGTGTCGTCGTCGGCGATAACGTCGTGGTCGTCGGTGCGATCAGTGTCGTCGTCGGCGATAACGTCGTGGTCGTCGGCGAAGTCGTCGTCGCCGGCGATATCGTCGTCGTTGTGGGCGAGATCGTCGTAGTCGTCGGTGCGATCAGCGTCGTCGTGGGCGATGTCGTGG
>JBAUTW010000431.1:0-1592 GCA_049582365.1 Burkholderiales bacterium
GGCCCTGACGCTCGGCCGACACCAGCCCCGCCCGCTGCAGCACCGCCAGGTGGCGCGACACCGCCGGCGCGCTGATGCCGAAGCGCTGCGCGAGCTCGCTGGTGGACAGCGCCGTCTGGGCGAGGAAGGCGATCACCCGGCGCCGCGGCGCCGAGGCGAGCGCGGCGAACACCTGCTGGTCAGGATTAACATCCATGTTAATAGTATGGCGGAATTTTCGCCGCTGTGGGTAGAATGCCGCCACATTCAAGGAGAACCCTGTTCATGGCAAAGGCAAACACGCCGCTCTCGATGGCCGACCGCGACGGCTGGATCTGGTACGACGGCAAGCTGGTGCCGTGGCGCTCCGCCACGACCCACGTGCTGACCCACTCGCTGCACTACGGCCTGGCGGTGTTCGAGGGGCTGCGCGCCTACAAGACCGCGGACGGAACCGCGATCTTCCGCCTCAAGGAGCACACCCAGCGCCTGATCAACTCGGGGCACATCTACATGATGAAGATCCCGTACACGCGCGAGAAGCTGATGCAGGCGCAGATCGAGGTGGTGCAGGCCAACGCACACGAGTCCTGCTACCTGCGGCCGATCGCGTTCTACGGCTCGGAGAAGATGGGCGTGTCGCCGATCGGCGCGACGGTGCACGTGGCGATCGCCGCCTGGCCCTGGGGTGCCTACCTCGGCCCCGAGGCGCTGGCCAAGGGCATCCGGGTCAAGACCTCCTCCTACGCGCGCCACCACGTCAACGTCACCATGGCGCGCGCCAAGATGTCGGGCACCTACCCCAACTCGGTGCTGGCGACGCTCGAGGCGACGCAGCACGGCTACGACGAAGGGCTGCTGCTCGACGTAGACGGCTTTGTCGCCGAGGGCGCGGGCGAGAACATCTTCCTGGTCAAGGACGGCGTCATCTACGAACCCGAGCTGACCTCGGCGCTGACCGGCATCACGCGCAGCACCGTGATCGAGCTGGCCGAAGGCCTCGGCTACAAGGTGATCGCCAAGCGCCTGACGCGCGACGACATCTACATCGCCGACGAGTGCTTCTTCACCGGCACCGCGGCCGAAGTGACGCCGATCCGGGAGCTCGACGGCCGCACCATCGGCGCGGGCAAGGCCGGCCAGGTGACCAAGCGGCTGCAGAAGGCCTTCTTCGACGTGGTCACCGGCAAGGACCGCAGGCACAAGCACTGGATGACGCCGGTGCCGATGAAGCGGGCGCCAAACAAGAAGGGAGCCAAGCGATGAGCATCCAGGCGAGCGACAAGGCGCGCCGGGTCGAGGTGACCGAGAAGGACCTGCCGCTGCACTGCCCGCTGCCCACCGCCCCGCTGTGGGCGCGCCACCCGCGCGTGTTCCTCGACGTGGCCGACCCGGGCCAGATGCTTTGCCCGTACTGCGGCACGCTTTATGTCTACAAGGGCGCCCCGCCGCGGGGCCACTGAGCCCGCGCGAATCCTCGTCGTCGCGCCGAACTGGATCGGCGACGCGCTGATGGCGCAGCCGCTGCTCGCGCGGCTGCGCGAGAAGCGGCCTGCGGTGCGCATCGACGTGCTGGCGCCCGACTGGGTCGCGCCGGTGCTGCGCCGCATGCC
>JBAUTW010000432.1:0-5483 GCA_049582365.1 Burkholderiales bacterium
GGGCTCGGGCGCGCGCCGCGGGGTGCGCATCGCCGCCAGCGCGCCGAGCACCGCGAGGTAGGAAACGCTGTTCAGGCCGAAGCCCCAGGCCACCCCGAGCGAGGCGATCACCGCCCCGCCGATCATCGGGCCGACGAAGCGCGCGCCGTTCATCAGCGCGGAGCTGAGCGCGATCGCGTTCGGCAGGTCGTCCCGGCCGCCGACCAGCTCGACCAGGAAGGACTGGCGCGCCGGGCTGTCGAAGGCGTTTACCACGCCGAGCACAAGGTTGCCGGCCACCAGGTGCCAGGGCTCGACGCGCCCGCTCGCGACCAGCGCGAACATCAGCAGCGACTGCGCCAGCGCCGTGCCCTGCGTCGCGTACAGCACCTTGCGCTTGACCATGCGGTCGACCAGCACCCCGGCCACCGGCGCCAGCACGAGGAACGAGATCTGCAGCGCGAAGGCCGCCAGTCCGAGCAGAAAGGCCGAGCCCGACAGCCGGTAGATCAGCCAGCTGGTGGCGATCAGCTGCATCCAGGTGCCGATCTGCGAGGTGCCCTGGCCGAAGAAGTAGAGCCGGTAGTTCCGGTGCCGGAACGCGCGCAGGCTCGGCGAAAGCTGCACGGGGCGCGGCGCGCCTAGGCGCGCCCGGAGAGCTTGTCGAGCTGCTCGCGCAGCTTGCCGAGGGTGGCTTCGAAGCCGGCCAGGCGCTCGCGCTCCTGCGCCACGATCTTTTGCGGCGCCCGCTCGACGAACGAAGCGTTGCCGAGCTTGCCGCGCGCCTTGGCGATCTCCCCCTCGAGCCGCGCGACTTCTTTCTGCAGGCGCGCGATCTCGGCCGCAAGGTCTACTTCGACGTGCGGCATCACGCGATGCGGGCCCGCCACGGCGACGGGTGCGTCGACTTCGGGCAGAACGTCGACGACGCGGAGCTCGGAGGGGCGCACGAGAGTGACAAAGGCGCTGATCGTCGCCTGACTCGGGTTCGCCGTGACGTAGAACGGAACCTTCTCCTGCGGCGCGAGCTTTATTTCGCTGCGCAGATTGCGGCCGGCGTTGACCACGCTCTTCGCCAGCGCGATTTCCTGCTCGACGGCTTCGTCGATCTTCTCCGGCTGGCTCTTCGGATAAGCGGCAAGCATGATGGTCTCGCCGCTCTTGCCGGCGAGCGGCGCGACCTTTTGCCACAGCTCTTCCGTGATGAACGGGATCACCGGATGAGCAAGGCGCAGCGCCGCCTCGAGAACGCGCACCAGCGTTCTGCGCGTTCCGCGCTGCTCGGAATCGCCGCCCTCTGCGATCTGGCGCTTCGCCAATTCGAGATACCAGTCGCAGTACTCGTCCCAGACGAAGCGGTAGATGGCATTGGCCACGTTGTCCAGGCGATACTCCGCGAAGGCTTGTTCGACCTCCGCCTCGGTGCGCTGCAGCGTGCTGACGATCCAGCGATCCCACGCGCTGAGCGCAACCTTGGCGCGTTCGTCGGTCCCGCAGTCCTGGCCCTCGGTGTTCATCAGCACGAAGCGGGTCGCGTTCCACAGCTTGTTGCAGAAGTTGCGGTAGCCCTCGCAGCGCTTGAAGTCGAAGTTGACGTTGCGCCCGAGGGTGGCGTAGGCGGCCATGGTGAAGCGCAGCGCGTCGGCGCCGAAGGCCGGGACGCCGTCGGGAAACTCCTTCTTCGTGCGTTCGCGTATCTTGGGCGCGTCCTCGGGCTTGCGCAGCCCGGTGGTGCGCTTCTCGAGCAGCGCGTCGAGCCCGATGCCGTCGATCAGGTCGACCGGGTCGATCGTGTTGCCCTCCGACTTCGACATCTTCTTGCCCTCGTGGTCGCGTACGATGCCGTGGATGTAGACGTCGCGGAACGGCACGCGGCCGGTGAACCAGGTCGTCATCATGATCATGCGCGCGACCCAGAAGAAGATGATGTCGTAGCTGGTCACCAGCACCGAGGAAGGCAGGTAGAGCTGGTAGGCGAGCTTGTCCGCGCCCTGCGGCTCGGGCCAGCCGAGCGTCGAGTGGCACACCAGCGCCGAGGAAAACCAGGTGTCGAGCACGTCGGGGTCGCGCGTCAGGGGTTTTCCTGAAGATTGTTTCAATGCATCTTCGTGGCTTCTCGCGACATAGATCCTTCCGTCGTCGTCGTACCAGGCCGGGATCTGATGGCCCCACCAGAGCTGGCGCGAGATGCACCAGTCCTGGATGTTGTTCATCCACTGGAAATAGGTGCTGAGCCAGTTCTCGGGGTAGAACTTCACCTCGCCGTTCTGCACCACCTCGATCGCGCGCTGGGCGATCGACTTGCCCTCGGCGCCGGGCTTCGACATGGCGACGAACCACTGATCGGTCAGCATCGGCTCGACCGCCGCGCCGGTGCGGCCGCAGCGCGGCACCACCATGCGGTGCGGCTTGACCGAATCGAGCAGTCCCGCCGCCTTGAGGTCGTGCACGATGCGGTCGCGCGCCTCGTAGCGGTCCAGGCCGCGGTATTTCTGCGGCCCGTTGTCGTTGATACGCGCATCCAGCGTCAGCACCGCGATCTGCGGCAAGCCGTGGCGCTGGCCGACCTGCCAGTCGTTGAAATCGTGCGCCGGGGTGACCTTGACGCAGCCGGTGCCGAACTCCCGGTCGACGTATTCGTCCGCAATCACCGGGATGCGCCGCCCGGTGAGCGGCAGCTCGACTTCGCGCCCGACGAAGGCGCGGTAGCGCTCGTCCTCGGGATGCACCATCACCGCGACGTCGCCCAGCAGGGTCTCGGGGCGGGTGGTGGCGACCGTCAGGCTGAAGCCGTCGCCGGGGTAGCGGATATGCCACAGGTGGCCGTCTTCCTCCTCGCTTTCGACCTCGAGATCGGACACCGCGGTGAGCAGCACCGGGTCCCAGTTCACCAGCCGCTTGCCGCGGTAGATCAGGCCCTGCTGGTGCAGCCGCACGAAGGTCTCCACCACCACGCGCGAGAGCTTCTCGTCCATGGTGAAGTACTCGCGGCTCCAGTCGCAGGAGTCGCCCATGCGCCGCATCTGCTCGGTGATGGTCGAGCCCGAGCGGGCCTTCCACTCCCACACCTTGGCGCTGAAGCCCTCGCGACCGAGGTCGTGGCGGCTCGCCCCCTGCTGCTCGAGCTGGCGCTCGACCACGATCTGGGTCGCGATCCCGGCGTGGTCGGTGCCGGGCAGCCACAGCGTGTTGTCGCCGCGCATGCGGTGATAGCGCGTGAGCGCGTCCATGATGGTCTGGTTGAACGCGTGCCCCATGTGCAGCACGCCGGTGACGTTCGGCGGCGGCAGCTGGATGCAGAACGCCCGCTTGCCCGGCTCGGAACCGGCGGCGAACCAGCCCGCGTCCTCCCAGCGCCGGTACCAGCGCTGCTCGACCGCGCCCGGATCGAAGCTCTTGTCGAGGGACATCGCTCTACTTCGGGTTGGAATCCTGCGGCGGCTCGCCCAGCGCCTGCGAGACCGAAACGGCGATCGCCTCGCGCACCATCGTGTGCACGCTCGCCGCGAGCTCGGCGCGCATGCCGTTCAGCACCTGCTCGAGCATGTCGCCCAGCGTCCCCGCCAGGCGCTCCTCGAACACGCGGTCCAGCTCCGGCGCGAGGCGCAGCAGGACCGCGTTCTCGAGCTCTTCGGCCAGCGCCTCGACCGTGGCCCGGTCCACGCCGCGCGCCGGGCGGGCGGCCTTCGGGTCGACGATTTCGGTCAGCACCGGGACGTCCTCGTCCGGCTTGGGCGCTTCCTGGTGCCGGCGCAGCAGCGCATCGACGCGCTGGATCAGCGGGTTGAATTCCCGGTGCGGGTCGTCACTCACTGCGCGCCGCCTCGCCGGCGAGGTCGTGGTCGCCGATCGGGTAGCCGCGGTCGCGGTACCAGCGGTAGCGCGCGCGCCCCGCCTTTCGCTCGTCGTCGTCGCGCGCGACGATCTCGAGCAGGCGCTCGAAGCGCTCGAAGTGCGGCGGCGCCTCGGGCGAGAGGTTGAGCAGCACCTCGCAGGCCTGCGGCGCTTCGCTGTCGGTACCGATCAGGACCGGGGTCTGCGCCGCCTCGGCATCGTGCGCCAGGCAGTGCGGCACGAATCCGGTCGGCGGCCAGGTCCACAGCATGCGGTCGAGGCGCTGCGCCGTCTCGGGCTCGGGCGCGTAGATCAGCAGGCGCTTCTTCTGCGCCAGCGCCTTGCCGGCGAGTCGGCAGGCCACCTGCAGCTTGTCTTCGGCATTGAAATAAAATTCGATGCGGGTCACTTTGCGCCCGCATGCCGCAGCACGAAGCGCACCAGCAGCGGCACCGGGCGCGCGGTCGACCCCTTCTCGCGCCCGCTCTTCCAGGCCGTGCCGGCGATGTCCAGGTGCGCCCAGCGCAGCTTCTTGGCGAAACGCGACAGGAAGCAGGCCGCGGTCACGCTGCCGGCGGGCCGCCCGCCGATGTTCGCCATGTCGGCGAAGTTCGAGCGCAGCTGCTCCTGGTAGTCCTCCCACAGCGGCATCTGCCAGACACGGTCCCAGGCGTCCTCGCCCGCGGCGCGCAGCTCGTCGGCCAGCCGCTGGTCGTTGGCGAACATGCCGCTCGCGACGTGCCCGAGCGCGATCACGCAGGCGCCCGTCAAGGTGGCGACGTCGACCACGACATCGGGCTGCATGCGCTCGGTGTAAGTGAGCGCGTCGCACAGGATCAGCCGCCCCTCGGCATCGGTGTTGAGGATCTCGACCGTCTGCCCCGAGAGCGTGGTGACCACGTCGCCTGGCCGGGACGCGCCGCCGCCGGGCATGTTCTCGCAGGTCGGCACCACCGCGATCGCGTTCACCGGCGCCTTCATGCCGGCCAGCGCGCGCAGCGCCCCGAGCACGCTCGCCGCGCCCGACATGTCGTACTTCATCTCGTCCATCTCGGCGGCGGGCTTGAGCGAGATGCCGCCGGTGTCGAACGTGATGCCCTTGCCGACCAGCACCACGGGCTTGCCGGACTTGGCCGCGCCGTCGTAGCGCAGCACGATCAGCTTGGGCGGCTGGTGCGAGCCCCTGGTGACCGAGATCAGCGCGCCCATGCCGAGCTTCTCCATGTCGCGACGCTCGAGCACCTGCAGCTTGAGCTTGTACTGGCGCGCCAGTTTCTTCGCCTCCTCCGCGAGGTAGGACGGGGTGCAGATGTTGGGCGGCAGGTTGCCGAGGGTGCGCGCGAGCGCGGCGCCGTCGGCGGTGGCGACCGCCTCCTTCAGCGCGGCCTGCGCCTGCAGCGTCACCGGCCCTTCGCTCTGCGCCAGCGTCACTGCGGCGAGTGCCGGCTCGGGCGGCTTCTTCTGCGTCTTGAGCTGGTCGAAGCGGTAGAAAGCCTCGCGCAGGCCGAGCACCAGCTGGCGCAGGCCCCAGGCCTGGCTGCGGCGCGCGGCCCTCAGCTCGCCCAGGTACACGGTCGCGTCCTTCGCGCCGAGCTCGCGCAGCGCGTTCGCCGCGCCGCGCACCGCGTCGCGCAAGGGCTGCTCGCCGAATTCCTTGCGCTCGCCCAGGC
>JBAUTW010000433.1:0-2187 GCA_049582365.1 Burkholderiales bacterium
GTGGTGGTGGACGTGTTCCCCGTCGAGCGCGCGCGCCTGCCGGCATGGATCGGCGAGCGCCTCGCGCGCCAGGGCCAGCGCGCGCCGCGCGAGGTGCTCGAGTTCCTCGCCGACCGCGTCGAGGGCAACCTGCTCGCCGCGTTCCAGGAGGTACAGAAGCTCGCCCTGCTTGCGCCCGAGGGCGAGCTCGGTCTGGACGACGTGCGCGAAGTGGTGGCGAACGTCGCGCGCTACGACGCCTACGACGCTGCGGCCGCGCTGCTGTCAGGCGACACCGCGCGCTACGTGCGCGTGATCGAAGGGCTGCGCGGCGAGGGCGAGGCGCCGACCTTCGTGCTGTGGGCGATCGCCGAGGACCTGCGCGCGCTTGCGCGCGTGCAGTCGGGCGCGGCCGAAGGCCGGCCGCTCGAGGCGCTGCTGCGCGAGAACCGGGTCTGGGGACCGCGCCAGGCGCTGATCAAGGCCGCCATGCGCCGGCTTTCGGCCTCCGTGATCGAGCGCGCGCTGTCGCACGCGGCGCTCATCGACCGCGCGATCAAGGGCGTAGCCCGCCTCGAGGCGTGGGATGAGTTCCTCAAGCTGGGGTTAAAATTGGCCCATGGATCAGAAGCTTGACGGCAGGACAGTAGACGTCCGCCAATATGTGCAGGAGCTCGGGCGGGCGGCGCGCGCCGCCTCGCATGAGCTCGCCCGGGCCGCGACCGAAACCAAGAACCGGGCGCTGCTCGCCATGGCGACCGAGATCCGCAGCGCCGCGGCGAGCCTGCTCGAGGCCAACCGGGCCGACGCCGACCAGGCGCAGCGCGACGGCCGCGACGCAGCCTTCGTCGACCGCCTGACCCTGACCCGGGCCTCGGTCGAGCAGATGGCCGAGGGGATCGAGCAGGTCGCGGCGCTGCCCGATCCGGTGGGCGAGATCAGCGACCTGGTGACGCGCCCGAGCGGAATCCAGGTCGGGCGCATGCGCGTCCCGCTTGGCGTGATCGGCATCATCTACGAGTCGCGCCCGAACGTCACCGCCGACGCGGCTGCGCTGTGCGTCAAGGCGGGCAACGCCTGCATCCTGCGCGGCGGATCGGAGGCGCTGCATTCCAACCAGGCGATCGCCGCCTGCGTGCGCGCGGGCTTGAAGTCCGCCGGGCTGCCGGAGGCCGCGGTGCAGGTGGTGCGCATCGCAGACCGTGCGGCAGTCGGCGAATTGATCACCCTGACCGAATATGTGGACATTATCGTGCCGCGCGGCGGCAAGGAGCTGATCGCGCGCCTGATGCGCGAGTCGCGCGTGCCGATGATCAAGCACCTCGACGGAGTGTGCCACGTCTACGTCGACGACCGCGCCGACCCCGACATGGCGGTGCGCATCGTCGACAACGCCAAGACGCAGCGCTACGGCACCTGCAATACCATGGAGACCCTGCTGATAGCCGAAGGCATCGCGCCGCAGGTCCTGCCGCGCATCGCCGAGATCTTCCGCGCAAAGTCGGTGGAGATGCGCGGCGACGAGGCTACCCGCCGCCTGGTGCCGGACGCCACGCCCGCCGCCGAGCAGGACTACTACACCGAGTGGCTGGCCCCGGTTGCGTCGATCCGGGTGGTGCGCGACATCGACCAGGCCATGGCGCACATCGCCAAATACGGCTCGCAGCACACCGACGCGATCGTCACGGACGACCGGGCGCGCGCCGAGCGCTTTCTGCGCGAAGTCGATTCGAGCTCGGTCATCGTGAACGCATCGACCCGCTTCGCCGACGGCTACGAGTTCGGCCTCGGCGCCGAAATCGGCATCTCCACCGACAAGCTGCACGCCCGCGGCCCGGTCGGGCTGGAGGGCCTCACCACCCGGAAGTTCGTCGTAATGGGGCACGGCGAAGTGCGTCAGTGACAGCGCCGATCGGCATCTTCGGCGGCACCTTCGACCCGGTCCACAATGCCCACCTGCACATCGCGCGGCTGGCGCTCGGCGCGCTCGGCCTGGCGCGCCTGCTATGGATCCCGACCGGCGCACCGCGCTACCGCCTCGCGCCGGTTGCCTCGGCCGAGGATCGGCTGGCGATGCTCGAGCTGGCCCTCGCGGGCGAGCCGCGCTGCGCGATCGACAGGCGCGAGCTCGCGCCGCAGGCCTCCGGCTATACGCTGGACACGCTTGCCGCGCTGCAATCCGAGCTGGGGCCCGACGCGCCGCTGGTG
>JBAUTW010000434.1:0-1555 GCA_049582365.1 Burkholderiales bacterium
GCCTGTGGCTGCGCCGCTGGCAGGCCGCGCGCCTGGCGCGCACCTACCGGGATCTTCTGGACGACGCCAACACCCGTCCCGCGGCCGAGTTCTTCCTCAGCGATCTGTACGGCCTGCAGGACACCGCCGGGCGCGACGCGGGCCTGGAGCGCGTCTTCCCGCTCATGTCGAAAGCGCTGCCCGAGGCGGCGCTGCACGGCATCGGCCTGGCGGTGGAGCTCGACGCGCTGAGCGAGGAGCTGGACGCCGAGCTGCTCGACGTCCTGGGGCGCACGCGCGGCGCGCGCGACGAGCTGAGCGAGGACGCGTACGCCGAGGCCTACCGGCGCTGCGACAACTACGCGCGGCGCGAGCACCAGATCGGGCTGATCAGGGAAGTCGGCGAGGACCTGGCGCAGCTGGTGCGCAAGTCGATGGTGTACGCGATGTTGCGCACCATGCGCGGGCCGGCCAAGGCGGCCGGATGCGGCGAGCTGCAGGATTTCCTGGAGCGCGGCTTCCGCGCCTTCAGGAAGATGAAGCAGCCGGAGCATTTCCTCGACACCATCCAGGGGCGCGAAATGCGCATCCTGGACCGGATCTACAGCTCGAGCGCGCGCCCCTTCGATCTCGACCGGACGCCCGCATAAGCTGCGGCCGCCGCTCAGCGGGTAAGCTGCGCCAATGACCTCGCGCCTGCGCATCACGTTCGCGGACTGGCTGACGGCGGCGGAAATGGAGGTGGCGAGCGACCTGATCAGGACCTTCGGCGCGACCATCGACTACGACCGGGAGCGGCGCACGCTCGTCATCGCGCCGCGCGCCGAGGAACTGGAGACGCTGGAGGAATATCTCGCGGTGTGGGAGAGCGACGCCGCGCTGAGCTGGTCGGACGAGAGCTGATCCGCCGCCCTTAGCGGAGCACGCTGGTCACCACCTCGCCGCTCTGGAACGGGCCCAGGGGGTTGACCGTTTCCTCGAACTCGTGGATCGCCGGCTGGCCGCCGGTGAGCTTGTAGATGACGACGCCGTCCTTGATCAGCAGTACGCCGTTGAAGCGGTAGCCCGACACGTCGGTCTTGCGGCGGAAGTTGAACAGGTCGGCGAGGAAGCTGCCGTAGCGCTTGCGCTTGATGGTCTGCTGGTTGACCTCGTAGCCTTCGCAGTCGGACTTGGCGGCGATGCATTCCTGCACCCCGGCGTCGAGGTCGTGCGAGTTGATCGACGGGCTGGGCAGGAAGCGGCGCAGGATGTCGGAGTAGTTGAGGATGACGATGTTCGGGTTGGCCTTCGGGTCGAGCTTCATTTGCTGCAGCTCGGCCAGCGTGGTCCGGTGCGGGACGATGCGGTCGAAAGTCTGCTGCGCCTGCGCGAAGCTCTGCCAGGGACTGTAGGTCAGCTGCTCCGCGCGCGGCAGCAGGCTGCTGCACGCGGCGAGGGCCGCGATGGCCAGGATGAGAAAGGCGCGCAATTGGCTTCCCGCCGGTGCGAAATCCTGCCCTCAGGATAGGCGCACGCGGCGGCGGCTGGTTGCGGCAGATCAAACCTTCGCCGGGCGATAATCGGGCGCCATGGG
>JBAUTW010000435.1:0-5186 GCA_049582365.1 Burkholderiales bacterium
GCGGACCGCCCACAGGTTGGGCAGCGTGGTCGGCTCGACGATCGCCACGCTCGCGCCCGCGTTCTCCATGCGGTATTCGAGCGCGTCGGGGCCGAACAGGTGGCTCAGCGGCAGCGCGATCGCGCCCATCTGGAACAGCGCGATGTAGGCGATCGCGGTCTCGGGCCGCTGCGGCAGGATGAGCGCGACCCGGTCGCCGCGCTTCACGCCCAGCGCGGCGAGCGCGTTGGAGAGCCGGTTGGCCTGCTGCTGGATGTCCCAGAACGAATACGCCGCGCGCGCGCCGGACTCGTCCTCCCAGTACAGCGCGAAGCGGCTGCGCTCGGCCGCCCAGCGCCCGCAGCAGGCCCGCGCCATGTTGAAGCGCGCCGGCACCTGCCACTTGAAGGCGCGGTAGATCTCGTCGTAGCGGTTCACCATTGTGCGGCGGCAGTTTACCATCGGGTTTTGACCGGGGAGCTCCGCCCGATGCCGCTCGACGCGCTGGTGTTCGACGCCTATGGAACGCTGTTCGACGTGCACTCGGTGGTCGACCGGTGCGAGAAGTTCTGGCCCGGCAAGGGCGCGCAGCTGTCGCAGCTCTGGCGCGCGAAGCAGCTCGACTACAGCTGGCTGCGCAGCCTGATGGGGCGCTACCAGCCGTTTTCGGCGCTGACGCGCGACGCGCTCGGCTACGCCTGCGAATCGCTCGGCCTGGCGCTCGAGGACAGGCAGGCGAAGTCGCTGATGGAGGAGTACCTCAACCTCGCGCCCTACCCCGACGTCCCGCCGGCGCTGCCCGAGCTGCGGCGCGGCGGCAGGAAGCTCGCGATCCTGACCAACGGCTCGCCCGACATGATCGAGCCGCTGGTGAAGAACCGCGGCCTGCAGTCCCAATTCGATGCGGTGCTGAGCGTCGACGGGCTGAAGGTGTTCAAGCCCGCGCCGCGGGTCTACCAGCTCGCGGTCGACAGGCTGCGCGTGCCCGCGGCCAACATCGGCTTCGTGTCGTCCAATTGCTGGGACGCGCTCGGCGCCAAGGCCTTCGGCTTCAACGTCTACTGGATCAACCGCGGCGGCGCGCCGGTGGACCGTCTCGGGCTGCAGCCCGACGGCATGCTCGCCGGCCTGGGCGACCTGCCCGAGAGGATCGGACGCTGATGAAATTCTGCTCCAACTGCGGCGCACAGGTGAGCCGGCGCGTGCCGCCGGGCGACAGCCTGCCGCGCTACGTGTGCGATGCCTGCGGCGAGATCCATTACCAGAACCCCAGGCTGGTGGTGGGCAGCATCCCGGTGTGGCAAGAGCGCCTGCTGCTGTGCCGGCGCGCGATCGAGCCGCGCTACGGCTACTGGACGCTGCCGGCCGGCTTCATGGAGAACGACGAGACCGCCGGCCAGGCGGCTCTGCGCGAGACGCTCGAGGAGGCCGGCGCGCAGGTCGAGCTGGGCGATCCGTTCAGCATGATCTCGGTGCCGCGCGTCAACCAGGTGCACCTGTTCTACCGCGCGCGGCTGCGCGACCTGGAGTTCAGGCCCGGCGAGGAAAGCCTCGAGGTCGCGCTGTTCGAGGAGGCGAAGATCCCGTGGCAGGACATCGCCTTCCGCACCGTGGCGCTGACGCTCAAGCACTGGTTCGCCGACCGCAAGCGCGGCAGCTTCGGCTTTCACGCCGAGGACATCGCGCCGCGCTAGCGCCGCTCGCCGCCGATGTCGGGCGATGCCGAGATCCTGTGGATCGACAGGTCCGCGCCGTTGAACTCCTCCTCCTCGCCCAGGCGCAGGCCGACCGCGGCCTTGAGCGTGCCGTAGACCAGGAAGCCGCCGCCGAGCGCGACTGCGATGCCGAGCAGCGTGCCGGCGAGCTGCGACATGAGGCTGACCCCGCCCAGGCCGCCCAGCGCCTTGGTGCCGAAGATGCCGCAGGCGATGCCGCCCCAGGCGCCGCACAGCCCGTGCAGCGGCCACACCCCGAGCACGTCGTCGATCCGCCAGCGGTTCTGGGTGATCGTGAACATATAGACGAAGAGCCCGCCGGCGACCGCCCCGACCACGAACGAGCCGGCCGGGTGCATGACATCCGAGCCGGCGCACACCGCGACCAGCCCGGCGAGCGGCCCGTTGTGCACGAAGCCCGGGTCGTTGCGCCCGGCGGCCAGGGCGGCGAGCGTGCCGCCGGCCATCGCCATCAGCGAGTTGACCGCGACCAGGCCGCTGATCTTGTCGATCGCCTGCGCCGACATGACGTTGAAGCCGAACCAGCCGACCGACAGGATCCAGGCCCCCAGGGCGAGGAACGGGATCGACGAGGGCGGGTGCGCGGCGATGCGGCCTTCCTTCGTGTAGCGACCGCGCCGGGCGCCGAGCAGCAGCACCGCGGCGAGGCCGATCCAGCCCCCGACCGCGTGCACCACGATCGAGCCCGCGAAGTCGTGGAACTCGGCGCCGAAATGCGCCTGCAGCCAGGCCTGCACGCCGAAGTGGTGGTTCCAGGCGATGCCCTCGAAGAACGGGTAGACCAGCGCCACCAGCGCGCCGGTGGCAACCAGCTGCGGATAGAAGCGCGCGCGCTCCGCGATCCCGCCCGAGACGATCGCCGGCACCGCGGCGGCGAAGGTCAGGAGAAAAAAGAACTTCACCAGCTCGTAGCCGTTCGCCTGCGCCAGGTGCTCGGCACCGGTGAAGAACGACACGCCGTAGGCGACGCTGTAGCCGACCGCGAAATACGCGACCGTGGACACGCAGAAGTCGGCCAGGATCTTGACCAGCGCGTTGACCTGGTTCTTCGCGCGCACGGTGCCGAGCTCGAGAAAGGCGAAGCCCGAGTGCATCGCGAGCACCAGGATGGCGCCCAGCAGTACGAACAGCACGTCGGATCCCGATTTGAGCGCCTGCATGAATTCCTCCCCGGAAGTCTTGTTCTAGGAAATTGTGCGGCTACAATAAAGCATTAGCATGCAGCGACGCCAGTTCATCAAGTTCTGCGCCGCGTCAGCGGCCGTCAGCGCGCCGGCGATCGCCGCCGCCGACGCGACGCCGCACTTCTACGCGCGCGCCACGCTGGTCGACGAGAGCGGCAAGCCGCTCGCCGCGTCGGCGCTGCCCGCGAACCGCAACCTGGTGTTCGATTACCCCTACGTCGCGACGCCCTGTTTCCTGCTGAACCTCGGCCGGCCGTTGCGCGAGAGCGTGCGGCTCAGGACCGCGGACCAGCGCAGTTATGTATGGTCCGGCGGCGTGGGGGCGCGGCGCTCGATCGTGGCCTACTCCGCGATCTGCACCCACAAGCTGACTTACCCGACGCGCCAGATCAGCTTCATCAGCTACCGCGCCGAGGCGAACGCGAGCGACGCGCACGCGCACGTCATCCACTGCTGCTCGGAGCACAGCCAGTACGACCCGGCGCGCGGAGGGCGCGTGGTGGCGGGCCCCGCGCCGCAGCCGCTCGCCGCGATCCTGCTCGAGCACGACCCCGCGACCGATTCGCTGGCCGCGATCGGCACGCTGGGCGGGGAGCTGTTCAACGAGTTCTTCGCCAAGTACCGCTTCCGCCTGGCGATGGAGATCGGCCCGTCGGCCGAGCGCGCCGTCGCCGGCAGCGCGCTGGTGACCCCGCTCGAGCGCTACTGCCGCCAGCAGGTCAAGTGCTGACCTGGCTGCAGGCCGGCGACCCGTTCCCGCCGGTCGAGCAGGCGCTGCGCAACCCCAACGGCCTGCTGTGCGCCGGCGGCGACCTGTCGCCCGCGCGCCTGCTCGAGGCCTACCGGCGCGGCATCTTCCCCTGGTATTCGGGCGACGAGCCGATCCTGTGGTGGTCGCCCGATCCGCGCATGGTGCTCCAGTGCGACGAGCTGAAAGTGTCGCGCTCGCTGGCCAAGAGCCTGCGCAACAAGGGCTACCAGGTGCGCGTCGACGGCGCGTTCCGGCGCGTGCTCGAGGGCTGCGCCGGCCCGCGCCGCGGCGAGGGCGGCACCTGGCTCTCCGAGGACATGCGCAAGGCCTATTTCGCCCTCCATCGCGCCGGGCACGCGCACTGCTTCGAGACCTGGCAGGGCGACGAGCTGGTGGGCGGGCTGTACGGGGTCGCGCTCGGGCGCATGTTCTACGGCGAGTCGATGTTCTCGCGCGCCACCGACGCCTCCAAGGTCGCGCTGGTGGCGCTGGTCGAGACGCTGCGCGCGCGCGGCTTCCCGCTCATCGACTGCCAGATGCGCACCCCGCTGCTGGCGTCGCTGGGCGCGCGCGAAATCCCGCGCCGCGCGTTCTTGCGCCGCGTGGCGGCATTGGTAAACTACGCCGAGCCAGCCGGCCATTGGCGCAGCGAGGAAGCCTGAGGTGTCCCGACTCAACGACCTGCCGCACGCAGTCCTGCAGTTCTACGTCACCGCGCCCTATCCCTGCAGCTACCTGCCGGATCGCATGGCGCGCTCGCAGGTCGCCACCCCGAGCCACCTGATCAACACCGAGCTGTACGGCGACCTGGTCAAGGCCGGGTTCCGCCGCAGCGGCATCTTCACCTACCGGCCGCACTGCGACGCCTGCCGCGCCTGCGTGCCGGTGCGCATCCCGGTGGCCGGGTTCGCCGCCGGCCGCTCGCAGCGCCGCGCCTGGAAGCAGCATGCCGATCTCGCCTCGCAGTCGCAGCCGCTCAAGTTCCGGCTCGAGCACTACGCGCTGTACCTGCGCTACCAGTCCAGGCGCCACTCCGGCGGCGGAATGGACAACGACAGCCGCGACCAGTATTCGCACTTCCTGCTGCAGAGCCGCGTCGACACGCGCCTGATCGAGTTCCGCGACGCCGGCCAGCTGGTGATGGTGTCGATCGTCGACTATCTTCCCGACGGCCTGTCTTCGGTCTACACCTTCTTCGAGCCCGACCGGCACGGCGCGAGCTACGGCACCTACAACGTGCTGTGGCAGATCGAGGCCTGCCGTGCGCTCGGCCTGCCCTACCTCTACCTCGGCTACTGGATCGGCGAGAGCCCGAAGATGGCCTACAAGTCCAAGTTCAGCGCGATCGAGGGCTTCGTCGACGGCGTCTGGAAGCGCCTGGCCTGACCCGCGCCCGCTAGAATGGCCGCCATGCTCTACGCGCTGGCGCGCCCGCTGCTGTTCGCGCTCGATCCGGAAGTTTCCCATCGCCTGACGCTCCGCCTCGTGGACGTCGCGCAAGCACTCGGGCTGGCGGGCCTCGCCGCGCACCGGGTG
>JBAUTW010000436.1:0-1582 GCA_049582365.1 Burkholderiales bacterium
CACCAGGCGGTGCCCGGACAGGATCGCCGCGGTCATCGGCTCGAGGAAGCGCACCCGGCGCAGCGCGCCCTCGCCGCCGCGCCAGCGCCCGTTCCCGCCCGAGCCGCGCCGGATCTCGAAGCTCTCCAGCCGCACCGGGAAGCGCCACTCGAGCACCTCCGGATCGGTCAGGCGCGAGTTGGTCATGTGGGTCTGCACCACGTCGGCGCCATCGAACCCCGGGCCGGCGCCCGAACCGCCGCCGACCGTCTCGTAGTACTGGTAGCGCGCGTTGCCGAACGTGAAATTGTTCATGGTGCCCTGCGCCGCGGCCATCACCCCCAGGGCGCCGTACAGCGCGTCGGTGATGCACTGGGAGGTCTCCACGTTTCCCGCCACCACCGCAGCGGGATAGCGCGGCTTGAGCATCGAGCCCTCGGGCAGCACGATCTCGAGCGGCTTCAGGCAACCGGCGTTGAGCGGGATGTCGTCGTCCACCAGGGTGCGAAACACGTACAGCACCGCCGCCATGCACACCGCCGAGGGCGCGTTGAAGTTGTTCGGCAGCTGCGCCGAGGTGCCGCCGAAATCGATCCTCGCGCTGCGCCGGTCGGAGCCGATGGCGACCCTGACCCGGATGACGGCCCCGTTGTCGAGCGGATACTCGAAGGCTCCGTCTTTCAGCACCCCGATTACGCGCCGCACCGACTCCTCGGCGTTGTCCTGCACGTGGCGCATGTAGGCCTGCACCACCTCGAGGCCGTACTGGGCCACCATCTCGCCCAGCGCCTGCACGCCCTTCTCGTTGGCCGCGACCTGCGCGCGCAGGTCGGCGACGTTCTGCGCCGGGTTGCGCGCCGGCCAGCGCCCCGCGCTCAGCAGCGCCACCGTCTCGGCCTCGCGCAACCGCCCCTGCTCCACCAGCAGGAAGTCGTCGATCAGCACGCCCTCCTGCTCGACGCTGGTCGAGCCGGGCGGCATCGATCCGGGCGTGATGCCGCCGATATCGGCGTGGTGGCCGCGCGAGCCGACGTAGAACAGGATCCCCTTCTGCGCCGCGTCGAATACCGGCGTGACCACGGTGATATCGGGCAGGTGCGTGCCGCCGTTGTAGGGCGCGTTCAGCATGTAGGCGTCGCCCGGGCGCATGCGGCCCGCGTTCTCGCGCATCACGGTGCGCACCGATTCGCCCATCGATCCCAGGTGGACCGGCATGTGCGGCGCGTTCGCGATCAGCCCGCCGGCGGCGTCGAACAGCGCGCACGAGTAGTCGAGCCGCTCCTTGATGTTGACCGAATAGGCGGTGTTCTGCAGCCGCGCCCCCATCTGCTCGGCGATCGACATGAAAAGATTGTTGAACAGCTCGAGCATCACCGGGTCGGCCTCGGTGCCGAGCGCGACCCGGCGCGGTCGCGGCCGGACCCGCTCCAGCACCAGGTGGCCGAGCGGGGTGACGCGCGCGCCCCAGCCGGGCTCGACCACGGTGGTCGCGTTCGCCTCGGCGATGATCGCCGGGCCCTCGAGCGCGTGCCCGGGCGCGAGCGCCTCGCGCAGATACAGCGGCGCCTCATGCCAGGCGCCGCCGCTGAACACTCGCACCGTC
>JBAUTW010000437.1:0-4197 GCA_049582365.1 Burkholderiales bacterium
TTCGCGCTGCACGAGGCGCTGCTGCTGATCCGCGAGGAGGGGCTCGAGAACAGTTGGGCGCGCCACCACCGCCACCACGTCGCGCTCAAGGCGGGGCTCGAGGCGATGGGGCTGAAATTCCTGGTGAAAGAGGAAAACCAGTTGCCGCAGATGAACGCGGTGCTGTGCCCGGAGGGCGTGAACGAAGCCGACGTGAGGAAGACCCTGCTGGGCGAATTCGGCATCGAGATCGGCGCCGGGCTCGGGCCACTCGCGGGTAAGATCTGGCGCTTCGGCCTGATGGGCTACTCGTGCCGGCCGGACAACGTGATGCTGTGCCTGTCGGCGCTAGGCTCGGTGCTCGAGGACATGGGCTTGCCGGTGCACGTCGGCGACGCGGAAGCCGCCGCGCACGGCGCTTACGCCAGGATGCATGCCAGCGACGCGCAGAGGAAGAAACGCGCCGCCTGAGCGCTCAGCCCTCGAAGCGGTAGGATTCTTCGCAGAACGCGCGCCCGCAGGCGCGCGCCACGTCCTCGTCGTACAGCCTGCCCGCGTTGCCTTCGATCTCCGCCAGCGCGCGCTCGATGCCGAGCGCCGCGCGATAGGGTCGGTGTGAGGACATTGACTCGACCACGTCGGCCACCGCCAGGATGCGCGCTTCCAGAATGATCGCGCCGTCTTTCAGGCCTTCGGGGTAGCCGCTGCCGTCCAGTCGCTCGTGATGCTGCAGCGTCGCTTGCGCGACCGGCCACGGAAAGTCGACGTCCTTGAGGATCTCGAACCCGGAGCGCGCGTGGCCCTTCACCAGGCTGAACTCGACCGCCGACAGGCGTGAGGGCTTGGTGAGGATCTCGGCCGGCACGGAAATCTTGCCCACATCGTGCAGGCCGCCCGCGATTTCGAGGCCCCGCAATTGCTCCTGCGGCAAACCGAGCGCGTCGCCGATCGCGCGCGCAAGCGACCCCACGCGGCGCTCATGGCCCGCAGTGTACGGGTCGCGCATCTCGACCATCGCCGACATCGCGCCGACCGTACCGACCATGGCGGTCTCGAGCCGGTGCAGCTGCCGCTCGACCGTGCTTTCCGCATTCACGCGGTCCGTGATGTCCTGCAGGACCCCGATCACCACGCGCCGTCCGCCGAACGGCATCTCGCTGCCGTGCGCGCCGACATGGCGAATCGATCCGTCCTTGCGCCGCACGCGGAAGTCGTAGCGAACGTCGTGTACCTCGCCGCTCATCCGTCGTCGAAGGTTCTCGCGCACGAGGTCGCGGTCTTCTTCGAGCACGACCTCGCGCGGCCCCATCGCGAGCAGCTCGTCTTCGCGGTAGCCGAGGATCTCGCACAGGCGAGGGTTGACGTACGCGAAGCGCTCGCCGTCCACCATGTAGATGCCTGCAATCGACTGCTCGACCAGGGCGTGGAACTTCGCCTCGCTTTCGGCCAGGCGCTTGCGGTCGTGGAAGCGCTCGAGCGCGTGCGAGATGCTCTCCGCCGCTGCGCTCAGCACGCGCTGCATTTCGGGTTCGACGTCCGCGGCGTGCCGGAAGTAGAGCGTGAAAACGCCGACCGGCCGGCCGCCATTCAAGAGCGGCAGCGCGGCGATCGCGCCGATGCCGAGAGCGGCGAGCATTGCCTGCGCTCCGACCGGCAACTCAAGCGCGCGCGGCTCGAGCACGAACTGCGGCACGCCTTTGCGGGCGGCGCGCGCGGTCGGAGAATTGCCCGCAGCGTCCGGCGCATTGATCATGCCGCGCACCAGCGCCTCGAACGGCTTGAGCGCCTTGGGGTAGGCGAGCGGCTCGAGCGTGCCGCTGCGCGGATCGATCAGCCCGGCCCAGGCCGCGATCACGCCCTCGGCGCGAAACGCGGTGTCGCAGATCTTCTGCAGCATCTCCGCCGGCCCGCCGCCCTGCGCGACTGCCGCGTGCACATCGAGCAGCATGCGATACATCTGCGCGGCGCGAGCCTGAGCCGAGAGCGGGTCCACTCGCCGAATGTCCATGCCAGTGCGATCTTCTCCTGCGCCGGGCCGGACAACAGGATAAGAAGGGGCTCGGCGCTTCCCCCCAATCTACGCGGGAGTGCGACTCATAAGCAAATAAACACTCGCCGACGCTACTTCGGCGGCAGGGGCGCGAGGCGCGCGGCGAGGTCGGCCTGGCCGGCGTAGCGGTCGAGCGTCGGTTGCATCGTCTGCTCGAGCGCTTCGAGCCGCTCGGCCGGCGCGGGGTGAGTCTTGAACATCAGCGCGAGACTCGAATCCTGGGGGTTGATCGTCTCCAGTGTCTGGAGCACCGCGGGCAGGCCGTAGGCGTCGTAGCCGGCGCGCGCGGCGATCACCACGCCGAGGCGGTCGGCTTCGAGCTCGTCCGCCTTGTCGAGACCACGCGCGTACAGCTCGGTTCCGGCGGAGATCAGCTTGTCGCGCGCCTCGCTGTTGCCGCGATTGGCGAGCGCGAGCGAGAGGGCGTCCGCGGCGAGGCCGGTCCTCGCGTTCTTCTGCATCGCCGCCAGGTGATGCTTGCGCAGCACGTGCGAGATCTCGTGCGCAAGAACGCCGGCCAGCTCGGCTTCGCTGTGCAGCTGCGCGTAGAGGCCGCGCGTGATGAACACGTTGCCGCCTGGCGTGGCGAAGGCGTTGACCGTGTCGGTATCGAGCACACCGAAATGCCATGGCAGGCCGGGGCGCTCGGTGTGCAGCGCGAGCCAGCGCCCGACGCTGTTGACGTAGCGCTGCACACGCTCATCCGCTAGCAGCGGCGCGGCGCCGAGCAGGCGCGCTGCGACGTCGCGCCCGATCGAGATTTCCTGCGGCTCGTCCACCCCGGTGCTCGCCTGCTGGATCTTCTTGACCGTGCCGACCAGCTTGTTGAGGTCGAGCGAGAACTGCGCCCGTGCGGGAAGCGCGGCGCTGGCGAGCAGCAAGGCGCACAGGGCGGCGCGCACGGTCAGGGCCCCTTGGGGTATTCGACGGACTGCGATTCGAGCTTGCCCTCGCGCGCGAACGCCTTCGCCGCGTCTTCGCGCACCGCGAAGGTTTCGAGTTTCTGCAGCTGCTGCGGGTTCGGCTGCGCGTTGGCGAGCTGCTCGGCGTCGAGCCCTCGCACGCCGGTTGTGACCTGGGTGCCGCTCGAGCCGGTACGCGCGACGTTGAACAGCTGCGAGATGCCGCTGTCGCCGCGCTTCGCCTCGCCTTCTGCGCCGTAGCGCAGCCAGAGCAGCCTGACCCAGCCGCTGGCTCCGGCCGCGTCCCTGACCTGTACCCACCCACCGCGCCGCTTGCCTGCCTCGACCTTCGTGTTTTCCGCCAGCTGCGCGATTACTGCGGCATCGCTCGCGGGGGCCTTCTTAAGCTCGGCGGCGCGCACCAGGGTGGCCGGCGCCGCGCCGGCGGCGCCAGCGGCGAGGCTGAGCATCGCCATGATCACGAGCTGTTTCACGTGCGCGGCCTCGGCTGGTACAGCTCCACGCCCTGGGTGCGGCCCTTCACCTTGTAGTTTCCGCATGATACGAAATCGAACGCGTCCTTGCACTGCTCCATGGTGTCGCGCGAGACCAGGATGCGGTGCCCGGCTTCCTTGGTCAGGCCCTCGATCCGGCTGGCAAGGTTGACCGTGTCGCCGATCGCAGTGTATTCGCGCCGCTGCTCGGAGCCGATCAGGCCGACCACGGCCGGCCCCGAGTGGATGCCGATGCCGACGTCGAATGTCTCGCTCAGCCCGCCCATCTCGCCTTTGAAGCGCGCCAGCGTCTCGGCCATCTCAAGCGCACAGGCAACTGCGTGCCGCGCGTGTTCGGGGTCGTCGAGCGGCGCGCCCCAGAACGCCATGATCGCATCGCCGATGAACTTGTCGAGCGACCCGCCATGGCGGAAGATGACCTCGACCTGGAGCGAGAAGTAGCGGTTGAGCAGCGCCACCACCTCCTCCGGCGGGCGCGTCTCCGACAACGTCGTGAAGCCCCGGATATCGGAAAAGAGCAGGGTCACCTCGCGCGATTGCCCTGGCGGCAGTCCGCCGCGCTCGATCAGCGCCTTGACCACGTGCGGGTTCACGAAGCGCGAGAACTGGGCGATCGCCGTCTGGCGCTCGCGCCGCTCGCGCAGGTAGGCGCCGAGCGCGGCGTAGGCGTAGTAGCCCCAACCCGCGGCCAGCGGCGCAAGCAGCGGCAGGCGCACGAGTTGCCCGCTCGCCCACCAGCCGAGGCCCAGCA
>JBAUTW010000438.1:0-2942 GCA_049582365.1 Burkholderiales bacterium
GCGGCGAGCAGGTCGCCTACGCGCGGCATCGACAGCGCCGCAAGTACGGCGAGTCCGGCGCCGGCGAGCACCAGACCGAGGCGCGGACGGCGCGGCACAAGCGCGAGCCCCAGAGCGATCATGACGATCAGGTCGAGCGGCGGCAACAGCCAGACGGCCAGCAAGTTGGTGGCGAGCCACTCGAGCGACACCCGCTCACCCCGCCGGCGGGTGCGTGGCGCGTACCAGGTTCGCGAGCGCTTCGAGGTGCCGGTCGCGAATGCCCAGCTCGCGCAGGTGCGCGACCGTGTCGAACAGATAATCCCGGCAGTGGCCGAGCGGGCCGGCGCCGTTCGCCAGGTAACGCGCGATCGCGCCGTTGTCCAGGCCGCGCACGTAGCGTTCGTGCGTGCGGTTGGCGACGAAGGCGATCGCGTGCTCGATCCCCTTCGGAGTCCGGGCCGCAACCCAGACCGGGCGGTAGGCCATGGTAATCATCTCGCGCCGCCACACCACGTCGAGCTCGGACTCGACGTGCGTGTGCGCCAGGCGGTAGGCGACGCCGTGCACGCTGCCGCCGCGCTCCAGCGCGAGCATCAGCCCGGGGCGCTCGGGGCTGCCGCGCCCGGCGCGCGCCCAGAGACAGAACTGGCGATGAAAACCGTGCACCAGCGCGGTGCGGCGCTCGGAGAAGTGGAAGGCGGGGTTCCAGATCAGCGAGCCATAGCCGAACACCCAGACCCGCTCCGGTTTCGGTGCCAGCGCAAGCATCGCGTGCACGCTCTGCTTGCGTTCCTCCTCGGTCATGAAGCGCACCCCCGGCCCGAGCAGTTCCCGTGCCGAGGCGTGCAGCGTGCCGTTGAGGATGTTTTCGCGGGTGAGCTTGAGCTTGCTCACTTGTAGAACGCGTGTCCGCCGATGCGGGCGACGAGCTTCTTTTCCTTCGCCCAGGGGGGCGTGATGCTGGTGGCATGGTAGTACATGGCGCCCTGCAGCTGCTGCGCCCGCCGCCCGTAGTACACATCCTGCGCCACCTTGCGCGCGCGCTCCCAGTCTTCGCCGCTCGGCGCCGGCAGCGCGCCGAGCTCGGTCCACGAGAACGCGCCGACGAAGCGCCCGCGCAGCGCATCCCAGTTCTTCTGGTGGACCACTGCGCACACCGAATCGGGGAAGCGCGCCGAGGCCTTGCGGTTCATTGTCACCTCGGCCACCGCGTACTGGCCCGCCTCCGGCTCGCCGCGCGCCTCGAAGTACACGTTGCGCGCGAGGCAGGCCACTTCCTGCCTGATGGTTTGCAGCGCCTTTTCGCGCAGCGCGTCCTGATGTGCGAACGTGGCCTGAAGCACGAGCGCGAACCCCGTCAGGATCGCGGCCACGAAAAGCGCGAAGGCCATCGCTTCCCTGTCGGCGCGGTACCAGAACAGGCGCAGCTTGCGCCGCATAGGTGCCGTGGCCCAGTGCAGGCGGGAAGAGAATTCGGCGAGACGGGTACGAGCGTCCACCGTACGCATGGTTCGCTCGCTGGTGTGCCCTGTCAAGGTAACTAGTGCCGCAGCTTGCGCCTTTGGCGGAACTACTCGCCCGCGCTCAACATCCGCTCCACGTAACGCGCGATCAGATCGACCTCGAGATTGACCCTGACGCCTGGCGCGAGGCGCGCAAGGGTGGTGACCGCCAGCGTGTGCGGAATCAGGTTGATCTCGAACACATCGCCGTCGACCCGGTTCACGGTCAGGCTGACGCCGTCGACGCAGATCGATCCCTTGCGCGCAACGTACTTTGCCAGTCCGCGCGGTGCGTGCAGTCGCAGCAGCACCGACTCGCCCGCCGGATCGAATGCGAGCACTTCGCCGATTCCGTCGACGTGGCCGGTAACCAGGTGCCCGCCGAGCTTGTCGCCCAGGCCGAGAGAAGACTCGAGGTTGACCTTTCCGGGATGCGCCAGTCCGCTGGTGCAATCGAGCGTCTCGCGCGAGACGTCGAACGAAAGCCTCGCGCCGGCGATCTCGACCACCGTCAGGCAGGCCCCCTGGACACAGATCGAGTCGCCGACCCTGACGTCGGAGAGCTCGAGCCCGCCCGCGGCTACGGTGAGGCGCACCCCTCCCTCAAGCGGCGTAATCGTCTCGATCGTTCCCACTGCCTGCACGATACCGGTGAACATCAGAGCCTCGCGACGATCCTCAAGTCCTCGCCCACGCGTTCCACCGAGCGCAGGGTAACCCGCAGGCGTTGATCGAGCGAAGTCATCTGCGCCAGATCGAGCATGCCCTGCGCCGTGTCGCCGAGGAAGGCCGGCGCCAGATACACGAGCATCTCGTCCACGCAGCCCTCGCGCGCAAGCGAGCCGTTGAGCTTGAATCCCGCCTCGACGTGCAGCTCGTTCACTCCGCGTCGGGCGAGTTCCCGCAGCATGGCCGCGAGGTCGACCTTGCCCTGCGCGTTCGGCATCGCAATCGCCTCGGCGCCTTGAGGGGGCTTGTTCCTGGTGTCGCCGAAAAAGATCAGCGTGTTGCCGCCTTGCAGGATCTTCGCGCCCGGGGGTGTCTCCAGGCGGCTGTCCACTACGACCCGCAGCGGCTGGCGCGGCGTTTCAATCTCGCGCACGGTCAGCCGCGGGTCATCGGCCTTGACCGTGCCGATCCCGGTCAGCACCGCGCAGGCCCGCGCGCGCCAGCGCTGACCGTCTTTGCGGGCCTCGGCGCCGGTGATCCACTGGCTTTCCCCGCTGGCGAGCGCGGTGCGGCCGTCGAGCGTTGCGGCGAGCTTCATGCGCACCCATGGACGACCGCGCGTCACGCGCGAAACGAAGCCGATATTCAGCTCGCGCGCCTCCTCCTCCAGCAAGCCGTGCTCGAAGCGCACGCCGGCCGCGGTGAGTTTGGCGCCGCCGCCGCCCGCTTCGGGATTCGGGTCGCGCATGGCCGCCACCACGCGCGCCACCCCGGCGGCAACGAGTGCGT
>JBAUTW010000439.1:0-14958 GCA_049582365.1 Burkholderiales bacterium
CGGCATCCGCTGGGAAAGCCACCCCCCCGCCGCGATGGTGGTCGAGCTCTGGCCGGCGATGCCCGAGGCGACCCCGAAGCCTGCGCCGAAGGTCGAGCCGCCGCCGCCACCGAAGCCCAAGCCGGTGCAAAAAGTCGAGCCGCCGCCGCCGCCGCCGAAACTCGTGCCGAAGCCGGAGCCGCGGATCGAAAAGCCCGATATCGCGATCAAGGCGCCTCCCAAACCGAAGCCCCCTCCGCCGAAGCCGGAACCGAAGCCCAAGCCCACGCCAAAGCCGAAGCCCGAGCCCAAGCCCAAGCCCAAGCCGCGCGACGACGCTTTCAAGAAGCAGATGGAGCAGCAGCTCGCGGCGGAGGAGCAGCAAATCAGCGCGCAACGCCAGGAAGCAGAGCTGAGCGCGCTGCTCGCAAGCGAGGCCGCTGCTGCGCGCAACAAGGCGCTCGCGGCCTGGGCGGACAAGATCAGAGCTGCGATCCGCAGCAAAATCGTGCTGCCGCTGAACATACAGGGAAACCCCGAAGCGCAGTTCCAGATCGTGCTGCTTCCCACCGCGGAGGTGCTCAGCGTCCGCGTCGAGAAGTCGAGCGGCAACAGCCTGCTCGACGATGCCATCATTCGCGCCATCCGAAATTCGTCGCCGCTACCCAAACCGGAGGATAAAGGAGTCTTCCAACGCCGTATCGACCTGACTTACCGACCGTTCGATAAACGATGACTCCTTGCTGTCGCCCCCCGGCGACATGGGGCCGCGTCAATGCTTCGCTATAATCAACTTTCTCCGAGCTAAGCAGAGCAGCCATGCAGAGCCTGTCCGCCCGCTGGATCCCCCGCGCCGTCGCATTCCTCGCATCGTTGCTACTGCTCGTCGCGTTGCCCGCGCAAGCGCAACTCTCGATCGAGATCACCGGCGCGGGTGCGAACCGAATACCGATCGCAATCGTGCCGTTTCCCGGCGAGGCCGCGCTGCCTCCGGGTATAACCTCGATCGTTCGCGCCGACCTCGAACGAAGCGGGCTGTTCCGCGGGCTCGAGGTGCCGCCACTGATGCCGCAGCCGACGGAGGCGTCGAACGTCGACTATGCCGAGTGGCGTTCGCGGCTGGCGGACGCCCTGGTGCTTGGCTCGGTCGCGGCGCGTCCCGACGGGCGCTACGAGGTGCGCTTCAGGCTGTTCGACGT
Source organism: Burkholderiales bacterium (assembly GCA_049582365.1). Taxonomy (GTDB): domain Bacteria; phylum Pseudomonadota; class Gammaproteobacteria; order Burkholderiales; family SG8-39; genus DAHVFK01. Next base: position 1,179 of record JBAUTW010000439.1, read on the forward strand.
GGTGAAGCAGACGCCGCTCGGCGGAGTCGCCTACACGCTCGCCAAGGACCAGGCACGCGCGACCGCCCACCGGATCGCGGACTACGTGTACGAGAAGCTGACCGGCGTCCGGGGCGTGTTCTCTACGCGGATCGCCTACGTCGTCAAGCGCGCCAACCGTTACGAGCTGCAGATCGCCGACGCCGACGGCGCCGACGAAGAAACGGCGCTTGCCTCGCTCGAGCCGATCATCTCGCCTGCGTGGGCGCCGGACGGCAAGCGTCTTGCCTACGTTTCATTCGAGAACAAGAAACCGGTGGTCTACGTGCATTCGCTGCTGGACGGAAAGCGCCACGTGGTGGCGAACTTCAAGGGATCGAACTCCGCCCCGGCGTGGTCGCCGGACGGCACCAAGCTCGCGGTATCGCTCTCGCGCGACAACGGCTCGCAGCTCTACCTCATCAACCCGGACGGGAGCGGCGTGCGGAGGCTGACCTACAGCAGCGCGATCGACACCGAGCCGTTCTTCTCGCCTGACGGCCAGTTCATCTATTTCACCTCGGATCGCGGCGGTAGCCCGCAGATCTACCGCATGCCGGCGACCGGCGGCGATGCCCAGCGGATCACCTTCGACGGTACCTACAACGTATCCCCGCGCGTGAGCCCCGACGGCAAGAGCCTCGCCTATATCGCGCGCAACAGCGAGGGCAAGTTTCAGGTCGCGCTGCTTGACCTCACGACCCAGCAGGTTCAGATCCTGACCGACAGCGACCGTGACGAATCTCCTAGCTTTGCCCCCAACGGCCGGATGATCCTGTACGCGACGGTTATCGACGGCCGCGGCGTGCTGTCAGCGGTGTCGGTCGACGGCCGGGTCAGGCAGCGCCTCACCGTCGACGCAGGCGACGTGCGCGAGCCGGCCTGGGGACCCTTTATTCAGTGACAGGAGACAGACATGCGCGTAATTCTTATCGTAGCCCTTCTGGCGGTACTTGGAGGGTGCGCGAGTACGGCGAGCCAGGAGCAGGCGCCGGCGGGCGTCGAGGATCGCAGCCCGGGCGCTACGGGGGCCCAGAGCCAAGGGGTCGAAGGCAGGGGCGTCACCGGGGTGGACCTGACCGGGGGGCAGAAGGGCGCCGGGATGAATCCGCTCACCGACCCCTCGAATGTCCTGTCCAAGCGCTCGATCTATTATGATTTCGACAAGTTCGACGTCAAGGACGAGTACAAGCCTATCATCGAGGCTCACGCAGCATACCTGCGCGATCATCCGGAGGCCAAGGTGCTGATCCAGGGCAATACCGACGAGCGCGGCAGCCGCGAGTACAACGTCGCGCTCGGACAGCGGCGTGCCGACGGCGTGAAAAAGCTGCTGCTGCTTCTGGGCGCGAAGGAAGACCAAGTCGAGGCGGTCAGCCTGGGCGAAGAAAAGCCCAAGGCGCAGGGTACCAGCGAGGACGCCTACGCGCAGAACCGGCGTTGCGACATCCTCTACAAGGGTGAGTATTGATGCGCGGCCTGAGCGCGCGCTTGCTGCTGGTCGGTGCGCTGCTCGCGCCGTTCGCGCTGCCGCAAGGCGCGAATGCGGCGTTGTTTGGCGACGACGACAAGCTCAACGCGCTGCGCGCTCAAGTCGACGCCAACCAGAAGGCGATCGACGACAGGCTGTCCAAGCTCGAGGCGAGGGCGGCGGACCGTGGCGCGGTCCTCGACTTGTCCGGGCAGCTGGATCAGCTTCGCTCGGATCTTGCGCGCCTGCGCGGCCAGGTCGAGGTGCTGACGAACCAGATCGAGACCGCGGAGAAGCGGCAGAAGGACCTGTATCTCGACATCGACACCAGGCTGCGCAAGCTCGAGCAGGCGCGGGAGCAGGCCGCTGCGTCGGCCACGCAGCCGACGACGGGCGAGGCGCCGGCAACGCCGGCCGAGACCAAGGCCTACGAGGCGGCGCTGAATCAATTCAAGCTCGGCAACTATCCTCTCTCGATCTCCGCCTTCGAGGGCTTCCTCGTCACCTACCCATCGAGCTCGCTCGCGCCCTCGGCGCAATACTGGATCGGAAACGCCTACTACGCGCAGCGCGACTACAAGAAAGCGATCGTCAGCCAGGAAAAGCTTCTCTCGGCGTGGCCGGACAGCTCCAAGGCACCCGACGGGATGCTCAATATCGCCAGCTCGCAGGAAGCGAGCGGCGATCGGCGCGGCGCACGCAAGACGCTCGAGGACCTGCTGGCCAAGTATCCCGCCAGCCCCGCAGCAGCGAGCGCGAAACAGCGCCTGCAGGGACTGCGGCGCTGAAGCTGGACGCAGTCGTTCTGCTCTCGGGCGGGCTCGACTCCGCCACTACCCTGGCTTGGGCGTTGCGCGAGGGCTACCGCTGCCACGCGCTTTCGGTGGACTACGGCCAGCGCCACGCGGCAGAGCTCGTGGCCGCGCGCGCGATCGCCGGCCGGCTGGGCGCCGCGCAGCACCGCACTGTCAGGCTCGACCTGACCGTGTTCGGCGGCTCGGCCCTTACCGATCCCGCGATCAAGGTCCCCGCGGGAGGGGCGGCGCCTGGTATCCCGGTTACCTACGTTCCGGCACGCAACACGATTCTACTTTCGCTCGCGCTCGCCTGGGCCGAAGTGATCGACGCGCGCCAGATTTTCATCGGCGCCAACGCGATCGACTACTCGGGCTATCCGGATTGCCGGCCGGAATACTTGCGCGCGTACGAGGCCATGGCGAATCTGGCGACCAAGGCCGCGGTCGAAGGGCGGCGCATCGAGGTGCGTGCGCCGCTCATCGCGTTGTCCAAGGCGAAGATCCTGCAGCTCGCGCTCGAGCTCGGTGTCGACCCGGCGCAGACGGTGACCTGCTACCAGCCCGACGCCCAGGGGCGTGCGTGCGGGGTGTGCGACGCCTGCCGCATCAGGCGCGCCGGCTTCGAGGCGGCGGCGATTCCCGACAGCACCCGTTATCAGCCGCATTGATGGGCTCCTTCGCGCGTCCGATCGGGCGCGGCGGGGGGCTGCGCTATATTTCCGCGTTGCGTTCCGGCACTGACGGGAGGAGGCCCGCGTGAACGAAGTCAACCCTGCACAGCTTGCGCACTACGTCGCCTGGGGGGCGTTCGCGCTTGCGTTCGTATTCGGCGCGGTTGCCAACAAGACCGATTTCTGCACCATGGGAGCGGTCTCCGATTGGGTCAACATGGGCGACTTCAACCGCATGCGCATGTGGCTGCTCGCGATCGCGGTCGCGGTGCTCGGCGCCAACGGGCTGCAGCTGGCCGGCGTGGTCAACCTGTCGATGTCGATCTACCAGACCCCGAGCTTCACCTGGCTTTCGTACATCGTCGGCGGCTTCCTGTTCGGCGTCGGCATGACGCTTGGCTCGGGCTGCGGTTCCAAGACGCTGATCCGCCTCGGCGCCGGCAACCTCAAGTCGCTGGTCGTCTTCGTTTTCCTGGGCATCGCCGCCTACATGACGCTGCGCGGCCTGTTCGGCGCGTTCCGCGTCGACGTGCTGGAGAAAGCGTCGCTCACGCTGCCCGGTGGGCAGGATCTGCCGACCCTGATGGCGAGGGCGACGGGCATCGGCAAGAAAACCTGGGTCGAGATTCTCTCGCTCGCGATCGGCGGCGGGCTGCTCGCCTTCGTATACTCGAGTCGCAGCTTCCGTTCGAACTTCGACTACACGCTGGGCGGCGTCGTTACCGGCCTGGTGGTGGTCGGCGGTTGGTACGTGAGCGGCCATGTCGGTCACGCAATGGAGGATCCGAATACGTTGTCCGAGGCGTTCTACGGCACGAATACCGGCCGCATGGAGTCGTTCTCGTTCGTCTCGCCGATGGCATTCGTGCTCGAATATCTGATGTTCTGGACCGACAAGTCGAGGATCATCACTTACGGCATCGCCTCCGCGGCAGGCGTGATCGCGGGTTCGGCCGCGTACGCGCTCGCCACCCGGACCTTCCGCTGGGAGAGCTTCCGCGACGCCTCCGACACGGGCAAGCACATGTTCGGCGGGATTTTGATGGGCTTCGGCGGCATCACGGCCCTCGGTTGCACCGTGGGACAGGGCATCTCGGGCTTCTCGACCTTGGCGCTCGGTTCGATCATGACCTTCGTTGCAATCGTCGCCGGCGCCGCGGCGACCATGAAGTTCGAGTACTGGCGAATGCTGCGCGAGGATTGAAGTCGGGCGAGCAAATCCTGCCGATTCGTTGACGCTCAACCGCTGAACGCTTAAAATCGCGCCCTTTCTCCGGGTCGTTAGCTCAGCTGGTAGAGCAGCGGACTTTTAATCCGTTGGTCGGCGGTTCGAATCCGCCACGGCCTACCAAACCTTCAAGGCTCTAGCTCGCGCAGGGATCTTTTCGTTTTCCGGTGTGCGTCGTGCTAGATTGCCGTTTGTTCCGTTCAAGGCCCGCCCGGATTGGACCGCAATAGCCCGCAGATACCCGCGTCGGTCCGCGTTCCCGGCGAGCGCTTTCTTCACTCGCCCGGTCCCACGCATATCCCGGCCGAGGTGCTCAACGCCATGCACCGCCAGCCGATGGACCACGGCGACCCGCGGCTTGACGAGATCATCGCCGTCTGCGAAGCCGGCCTGCGGCGGCTGCTGGGGACCGGCAAGGCGGACCTGTTCATGTATGCCGCGAACGGGCATGGCGTGTGGGAAGCGACCACGGAAAACCTGCTTGCGCCCGGCGAGGTTCTGCTGATCCCGGGCACCGGACACTTTTCCGAGCAATGGGCGCTGCAGGCCGAGGCGATCGGCCGGCGCGCGATTCGCACGCCCTACCGCGAAGGGTATCCGGTCGACCCGAACGAGGTCGAGCAGAGGTTGCGCGCCGATCGAAAGCGTGAAATCGCGGCAGTCTTCGTCGTACACACGGACACCGCAAGCGGAGTCAGCAACGACTTGCAATCGATCCGCGCGGCGATCGACGCGGCCGGGCACCCGGCGCTGTTCGTCGTCGATGTGGTGGCGTCTCTCGCCGCCGCACCGTTTGCGATGGATGCGCTGGGCGTCAACGTCGCCGTAGGCGCTTCGCAGAAGGGATTGATGTCGCCGCCTGGCCTCGGTTTCGTCGCGGTGGACGAGCGTGCCAGTGCGGTCGCAGCGAAGAATCCCGCTCCGCGCCACTACTGGGATTGGCAGCGGCGCAGGGCGACGTACAGCTACCAGAAATTCGGCGGCACCCCGCCGCAGAACCTGCTGTACGGGATCGAGGCCGCGCTCGCGCTGCTCGAGCGCGAAGGGCTCGATGCGGTATTCGCCCGCCACGCGCTGCTGGCGCGCGCGGTGCAGTCTGCAGTCGAGTGCTGGGCGCGCGAGGGCGCGCTGTTCCTGCACTGCCGGGTCCCGGCCGCGCGCTCCGTGTCGGTCACCACCATCGAAGTAGGCGAGAGCGTCGATGTCGATGCCTTGCGCACGGTCGCGCGTGAACGCTTCCAGGTTGCCTTTGCGGGCGCTCTCGGGCCGCTCCAGGGCCGAGGCTTCCGCATCGGCCATTTGGGTGACGTGAACGCGGCGATGATCCTCGGTTGCCTGGCAGGCGTCGAAGCCGCCATGCGCGCCCAGGGAATCCCGTTCGGCCGCGACGGCGTGGCGCAGGCGGTGGAGTGCCTCGCGGCGGGCTAGAGCATGAGGTCCGCGAGCGACCTCATGTCATCTACCCGGATATCGGGCTGGTACTTTGTGTGGCCGAAGGGCCGCTTGCGGCGATCGATGAACGCGCTGTGCATCCCTGCCGCCTTGGCCCCGATGCAATCGAAAGCGTGATTGGCGACGAACAGCACTTCCTCCATCGGCACTCCCATGATCTCGGCGGCCCTGGTGTAGGTCGCCACGTGGGGCTTGAAGGAATTCGCGACCGCCACCGAAATGACCTGATCAAACGCGATGCCGTGATACCTCTTGGCCGCCTCCAGCATGTCCGGGTCGCCGTTGGAGAGTACCGCGATCTTGTACTTCGTCCTGAGCCGCGCGAGCGCCTCGGGTACATCCGCAAAGCACTTTAGGCGCTCGATGCAGCCCACCAGGTATTTCACCTCGTCGGGCGTGTAGTCGATGCCCGCCCGGTCCATGGTGTGCGCGACTGCAGCGTGACCGATCTCGCGGTACGGGGTGTGGGCCTTGTGCAGCAGCGCGTCGATCATGGAATTCTCGAAGTGCGTGCGACGCCACCAGGTGACGAAGGAACCCGGATTCCCGTTCCAGCCTTTTTGCTTCAGGAACGGGGCTGCGATTTCGGTCAGTCCGGCCTGCATGTCCACCACGGTTCCGTACTGATCGAACATGACCACTTTGATCTTCGTCTTGAGCTGCTTTGCGCCTGCCATGGCGACCTCCTAGTGCGTGGCGATCACGGCCGGATATTCGGGCCGGATGTCGAACTGCAGCAGTTCGTGCGCGGCGCGCAGCGCCTGCTCGGCTTCGGCGGGTCCTGCCGCGCGCGAGAAGATAAAGCCGAGGTAACTCGCACCATCGGGCGGTGGCGCGACGATCTGCCCTGGCTCTGCGGTGATGCTCACGGCGCTGACGCCGGCAACCGCCTGCGCCGCGGCAACGCCTTCGCTGCCGTGGAAGATGCCGCGCCGCGGCGTCGGAACCATCATGACGCCCGCGGCGCAGCCGTCTCCGGCGATGGCGATGGGCAGGCCGAGCGACTGACGCAGGATCAGTTCCTCCAGGCTCATGCCGAGGACGTGGTTCAGCGTCCGGGCGCACAGGCCGCCGATCGAGCGTGCGGCGATCTCCAGGATCCAGACGCCGCGCGGGTTGAGGCGCACCTCGGCATGAACCGGGCCGTGACGCAGGCCAGCCTCACGGCAGACGCGCGCCACCTCGTCGCAGATGCGGCGCTGCGCCCCGTGCGCCAGGCGCGAGGGCGTGACGTAGAGCGTTTCCTCGAAGTAGGGGCCGTCGAGCGGGTCGGGCTTGTCGAACAGCGCGAGCGTGGTGAGCGCGCCGCGCTCCAGAATGCCCTCCAGCGCATACTCGCGCCCCGGGATGAATTCTTCGATCACCACGCCCAGCTCCTGCGCGTCGCGGTCGGCGCGCGCCTGGATGGCTCGCACCCAGCCGACGGCGCGGACCAGCGCCTCGGCATTGTCGGCCCGGATGACGCCGCGGCTTGCCGATAGCCGCCGCGCCTTTACCACGACCGGAAACTCGAGCTTTGGCAGCAGGCTGTGCGGGTCGGCTTCGCTCGGCAGGTGGTGAAAGTCCGGGCATGGTGATCCGAGCTGCCGCAGCAGCCGGCGGAAAGCCAGCTTGTCGCGTACTTGGCCCACCGCTTGCGAGGGATTGCCCGGCAGGCGCAGCTGTTCCGAAAGCAGCGCCGCGAGCTCGACGCCCGAGTCGTCCACCGCGAGCACGGCGTCCGGTCGGCGGCCGATTTCGCGCAGTACGGCCGCCGCGGCCTGCTGCGGTCGATCGAAGTGCAGGGCCATGATGGGAGCGAAGCCCCAGGACGGCGCGAGTTGATGGCAGTAGTTGGCCGCGGCCACCACCTCTACCCCGAGTTTTTGGACGGCGGCCAGGAAATCGGCGTTGCGGTAGCCCGTAGTGGGCAGCATTAGCAGCACGCGCTTCATCGAGGCGCCCACCTCAGAACGAGTTGAGTTGCTGCTCGGTAGGCTCGGCGCAGCAGTACCACGGCTCGGACAGGTGCGGAATCGGGTCTCCCAGCGCGCATGGAAGCGCGGGCGTGTCGCGCCCCGCCGCGCCATGCGCCGCGTCCCACACGGCGGCGAAGACCTCGCGCCGCGCAAGCTTGTCCTGCTCGCCGCGGGCCACCAGAGCCTGAACGTCACGCTGCAGGCCGTCCACGCGCGGATCCGGATGGCTCCAGGGATAGCCCAGCAGCCCGGCATCGAACGACGACAGTCTTGCGCGAAATCCGGGCAGCTCGAGCAGCCGCGAGCCCTGCGGCACCAGCAGGCGGATCGCGAGTTGCACCGGCGGCACGCTCTCCACCAGCCGCAATGCAACCAGCCGCTCGAGCAACGCGAGGTAGCCCTCGGGCGTGGTCCAGGGCGTGAACGCGACGAAGGTCGGCGCGAGCGCGATTCCAGCTTCCCGGGTGAGCGCCACAGCGCGGTCGAAATCCCGGCTGCTGTGGTTCTTGTCCAAGAGGCGCAGCACCTCGTCGTCGACCGCTTCCACCGCGGAGGTGATGAACAGGCATCCGTTCGCGCGCAATTCGGGCAGCAAGCCGGCGTGATCGATCAGGTGCTGGATCTTGATCGTGGCGTCGAAGCTGACCTGGGGGAACTCCCGATGCAGTGCGCGTGCCAACTTGAGGCCGTGGGTCGGTCCGTTCAGGAAGTCCGGGTCGCCGAACGAAATGTGGGTCGCGCCTTGCTCCACCTGCTGCCGGATATCCTGCAGCACCACGTCCGGCGCGACGACGCGGAACTTCCCCGCGTACACCGGCACCACCGGGCAGTGACGGCACAGGTGCTTGCAGCCACGGCTGCCCTCGGCGAAACCGGCAACCCGGGTCGATCCGTCTGGCAAGACCAGATGAGCGTAGCGCGACAGCTGCGGCAGGCCGCTGCGGTCCGGAACTTCGAATCGGACTTTGGCCAGGCTTGTGACCGGCTCGGTCTGCACGCTCGCTGCGCCGTCGCTCTTGAGGCGGCGGCAAAGTGAAACCAGGGCCGGCTCCACCTCTCCACCGAGCACCGTACCCACCCCGAGGGAACGCAGCAACGCTTCGTTCATCGGCGCATAGAGGCCGTAGACGCACAGGTGCGCCTTCGGCGCGAACTGCTTGACGCGCGGCAGCGCTTCGATCGCGATCCGGGTCGCGGTGTGCATTCCCACGTAGAGCGCTACCACGCTTGCGTTCTTCACGGTCTCGAAGTCCAGCTTCTCGAGCGACAGATCGAGGCAGCGCACCGAGAAGCCCTCGCGCTTGAGCCAGGCGGCCGGCTGCGCCAGGGCGAAGGGCTGCCGCCCCAGCTCGTAGGGGTTGATGAGTACGACCTCGAAGCTGCGAGCTACTTTGCCTTCGGCCGCTGGGCGAAAGGCGCCGGGCCTGGTTCGCGGCTCGATCCGGCTTCCTTCAGGCGCGTGAGGTAGTGTTGCCACATCTCCTCCTGGTGCAGGCCGTATTCGTAAAGCAGTTCCCACGAGTAGATCCCGGTGTCGTGGCCGTCCGAGAAAGAGAGCTGGATCGCATAGCTTCCCGCAGGTTCGATGTGAGTTATCTCGACGTCCTGCTTGCCCGTCTGGAGAACTTCCTGGCCGGGGCCGTGCCCGCGCACCTCGGCCGAAGGTGAGTAGACCCGCAGAAACTCGCACGGCAGCCGGAAGCTCCTGCCGTCGGCAAACGAGAGCTCCAGCACCCTGGACTTCTGGTGCAGCTTGATCTCGGTCGGTCGTGGCGTATTGCCTTCCATCCGGGCCAGTATAGCAACGCATAACATGGTTCCCGCCGGGGCTATTTGTTGTCAGGCAGCCGAAAAGTGGCCGGCTACCCCTTGCAATCCGCGCCGGCCGCATCATACTTCCGGGTGTCGAATTCGCTATGGGTCAGTCAGCAGCATCCTTGACCGGGTGCCGTCTATCTACTCCAATATGTGATTTGATGCCCGCGCCACGCTCGGCTCGGGCGACGCCAGACTTGGAGGTACGAAATGGCAACTGGCACCGTGAAGTTCTTCAATACGACCAAAGGCTTCGGATTCATCCAGCCCGACGACGGCTCGAAGGATGTCTTCGTCCACATCTCGGCGGTGGAACGAAGCGGCTTAGGCACCCTGAGCGAGAATCAGAAAGTCTCGTTCGAGGTGGAGAAGGGGCGCGATGGCAGGTCGTCGGCCGTCAACCTGAAGGCGATCTGACCCAGGATGGCGAAGGAAGAATTGATCGAGATGAACGGCGTGGTCGACGAAATTCTGCCGAACACGCAGTTCCGCGTGACGCTGGAAAACGGGGTGAAGGTCTTGGCCTACGCCTCTGGCAAGGTGAGGAAACATCGAATCCGTATTCTCGCCGGCGACAAGGTGACGCTCGAGATTTCGCCTTACGATCTGACCAAGGCGCGCATTAATTTCCGTCACAAGGACGAGAGGGCAGCGCCGCCCGCCAGGCGTCCCACGACACAGTTTCGACGGCGCTGAGCACAGGCGCCTGCATAGCGCGCATCCGGGGCCGGCATTGCCGGCCCTTTTCTTTGTCGAAGTCCGCTGGCGCTACTCGCGCACGCGCGCGATCTTCTTGACATCCGGCAGGCGCCGCAGCGAGCGCATCACGCGGGCCAGGTGCTGCCGGTTGGCGACCTCGAGCACGAACGCCATTGCGGTATACAGCGAGCGGTCGTCGTCCATGCTGATCGAATCTATGTTCGCCCCCGCATCTGCGATCTCCGAGGCGACCTTGGCCAGAACGCCGCGCTGATTGGCGACCGTCACCTTGATCGCCGCCAGGAACAGGCGCGTGGTGCCGGGGTCCCATTCCACGTCGATCCACTGTTCGGGCTCGATGCGCCGCGAGCGCTCGATCTGGGCGCAATCGGCGGCGTGCACCACCAGCCCCTGGCCCTTCTTGATCGAGCCGACGATCTGGTCGCCGGGTATGGGGCGGCAGCAGCTGGCGAGCTGTACCGCCATGCCCTCGGTGCCGCGGATCGTGACGCTGCCGGTGGCTTTGGCCTCGTCGCGCGCGGAATCAGCGTGGCGCAGCAGGCGCCGCGCGATCACCGCCGGCAACTGCTTTCCCAGACCGATGTCCGCCAGCAACTCCTGGCGCGAGCGCGACACGCTGTCGCGTACGACCCGCTCCCAGCTCGCGTCGTCGATTCCGGCCAGGCCGGTGCCGAGCGCCTTCAGCGCCTGCTCGAGCAGGCGCTCGCCCAGGCTCGCAGACTCCTCGTACTGCATCGTCTTGAGGAAATGGCGGATGTTCGCGCGCGCCTTGCCGGTGCGAACGTACTGCAGCCAGGCAGGGTTCGGCTTGGCGTGACTGGCGGTGATGATCTCCACCCGGTCGCCGTTCCTCAGCTCGCCTCGCAGCGGGACCAGCTCGCCGTTGACCTTGGCTGCGACGCACCGGTTGCCGATGTCGGTGTGGACCGCGTAGGCAAAGTCGACCGCCGTCGCGCCGCGCGGCAGCGACATGATCCGCCCCTTCGGGGTGAACACGTACACCTCGTCCGGGAACAGGTCGACCTTGATGTGCTCGAGGAACTCGGCCGAGTCGCCCGACTGGTTCTGGATTTCGAGCAGCGACTGCAGCCACAGGTGGGCCTGCTTCTGCAGGTCCGACAGCGAATCCCCCTCGTCCTTGTACATCCAGTGCGACGCGACGCCGGACTCCGCGACATGGTGCATGTGCTCGGTGCGGATTTGCACCTCGACCGGCAGGCCGTAAGGGTCGATGAGCGCGGTGTGCAGCGACTGGTAGCCGTTCGCCTTCGGAATCGCGATGTAGTCCTTGAACTTGCCCGGAATCGGTTTGTAGAGCGCGTGCAGCGCGCCGAGCGCGAGGTAGCAGGCCGGGACGGTCTTGACCACCACGCGAAAGCCGTAGATGTCGTGCACCTCCGAAAAGCTGAGCTGCTTCTCGACCATCTTCTTGTAGGTCGAGTACAGGTGCTTTTCGCGTCCGGTCACGGTCGCCTCGATCCCGCTGTCGGCCAGTTTCGCCTTGATCGCGGCCTCGGTCTTGCTGATCACCTCGCGCCTGTTGCCGCGCGCCGCCTTGGTGGCCTTGGCGAGCACGCTGCAGCGCAGCGGGTGAAGGTGGGAGAACGCGAGCTCCTCCAGCTCGTGATACAGGGCATTCAGGCCGAGGCGGTTGGCGATCGGGGCGTAGATTTCCATCGTCTCGCGCGCGATGCGGCGACGCTTGGCCGGAGGGACCGCGCCGAGCGTACGCATGTTGTGCAGCCGGTCGGCCAGCTTGATCAGGATGACGCGCACGTCGCGCGCCATCGCGAGCAGCATCTTGCGAAAATTGCCCGCCTGCGCGTCCTCGGCGGACTGGAACTCGATCTTGTCCAGCTTGGACACGCCGTCGACCAGCTCGGCGACCGGCCTGCCGAAGGTGTCCGAGATTTCCGCCTTGGTGACCGAGGCGTCCTCCATCACGTCGTGCAGGAACGCCGCCATCAGCGTCTGGCCGTCCAGGCGCCACCCGGCCAGGATCTCGGCCACGGCGAGAGGATGCGAAACGTACGGTTCTCCGGACTGGCGTTTCTGTCCGGCGTGTGCTGCCTCCGAGAAGCGGTACGCGTCCGCCAGGCGCGCAAAGTCCGACGGCTTCAGGTAAGCGAAGCGCTTCTCGTCGAGGACGGGTACGGCCGCCATGCGGGGGAGCGTACCCGATCGGACCTCCCTTGCGAACACCCCGGGGGTCCGGCCCGAGGCTGAACTCAGAGCGGCGAGCTGGGCGCCGCCGGCGGCGTCGGGTTGCGCTTGAGGACTTCGGTGCCGACCTTGCCGCTCGCGATCTCGCGCAGCGCGATTACCGTCGCCTTGTCCTTGTTCGTCTCGAGCAGCGGCGAGGCGCCGGCGGTGATCTGGCGCGCGCGATAGGTCGCCGCCAGCGTCAGCTGGAAGCGGTTAGGAATTCTCTTCAGGCAATCGTCTACGGTGATGCGGGCCATGTTTTGCGTTCCATTCAGAAAAGTTCGCCGATTCGCGAAAGCTGCCGCTCGGTGACGAGGCGCTCGGCGCGGATGATTGCCAGCAAGTCTCGCTTGGCAATGTCGAAGTCTTTGTTAACTATAACATAATCGGATTCCGGAACGTGCGAGATCTCGTCCCGCGCCGCCGCCATGCGGCGCGCGATGACCTGGTCGCTGTCCTGGCCCCGGGTGCGCAGACGACGCTCGAGCTCGCCGAGTGAGGGCGGCAGGAGAAAGATTCCGACGCACTCCGGCAGCAGCCGCCGCACCTGCTGTGCGCCCTGCCAGTCGATCTCGAGCACCAGGTCGTAGCCGCCTTCGAGCGCGCCGGCGATCGTCGCCTGCGAGGTGCCGTAGCGGTGGCCGTGTACCTGCGCGCTTTCGAGGAATTCGCCGCGCTCCAGCATGGCGACGAATGTGTCATCGTCCACGAAGTGGTATTCGCGCCCGTTCTGCTCCAAGGGCCGGGGCGGGCGCGTGGTGTATGACACCGACAGCCTGAGCCGGGATTCTTCCGCCAGCACCGCGTTGATCAAGGAAGTCTTGCCGGCTCCGGAGGGCGCGGTGACGACGAAAAGAAGCCCCTTCACGCCGGTTCCTATTCTATGTTCTGCACCTGCTCGCGCATCTGCTCGATGAGCAGCTTCAGCTCGAGCGCACAATCAGAGATCTTCTGGGTCGCTGCCTTCGAGGCGAGCGTATTCGCTTCGCGGTTGAGTTCCTGCGCCAGGAAGTCGAGCCGCTTGCCTACGGTCCCGCCTTTGGCGAGCGCACGCTCGACCTCGTCGAAGTGGGTCGCCAGCCGGGTCAGCTCCTCGTCCACGTCCGTCTTCATGCTGAACACCGCCAGCTCGGCCCGGATTCGTTCATCGTCGGCCGAACCGATCGCGTCGCGCAGCCGCTGGGCGAGCTTTTCCTGATAGGCGGCGAGCGCCGCGGGCACCAGCGGCGCGACCTCGGACAGGCGGCGGCGCATCTGCGCTACCCGCTCGCCGACAATCGCGGCCAGCCGCGCACCCTCACGCGCGCGAGCGGCGAGCAACTCGTCCAGGGTCTTGCGGCCGAGCTGTTCCACCGCGGCGCGAGTTTGCTCTTCGTCCAGCGTGCTCTCGGACAGCACGCCTGGCCAGCGCAGCGCGTCGGCCACGCGCAGGGTGCCGGCACCGG
>JBAUTW010000440.1:0-3355 GCA_049582365.1 Burkholderiales bacterium
GCCGTGAGGCGCGGCGCGCGCCGCCCTCGCGAGAGCACCCGGCGGCGGTGGCGCATGCGCGCCGCGTCGAGCAGCATGCGGCCGGCCCAGCGGTAGACGTTGAATTCCGCCACCAGGCTCCTCATGGCCCGCATGCGCGCGCCCTGCTCCTCGGGCTGCATGGTGAGCGCGATGTGCATCGCGGCGGCGCACTGCTCGATGTCGTAAGGGTTGACGATCAGCGCCTCGTACAGCTCGCGCGAGGCGCCGGTGAATTGCGACAGGATCAGCACGCCGCGGTCGTCGTCGCGCGCCGCGACGAACTCCTTGGCGACCAGATTCATGCCGTCGTGCAGGCTCGAAACGTAGCAAAGATCCGCCGCGCGGTACAGCTCGAACACCTCCTCCGCGGTGTGGTGCTCGATCTTGAGCACGATCGGCTGGTAGCCGGGCCGGCCGTAGCGCTCGTTGATCTTCGCGGCCAGCGCGCGCACGCGCGTCTCGAAATTCTGGTATTCGTCGATCGAAGAGCGCGACGGCGCCGCCACCTGGACGAAGGCGAAGCGCCCGATCCAGTGCGGCTCGAGCTCGAACAGGCGCTCGACCGCCATGAAGCGCTCGAGGATGCCCTTGGTGTAGTCGAGCCGGTCGATGCCGATGCCGCAGCGCAGGTCGGGCGCCATGCCGAGGCGCTCGCGCACCGCCCTGCGGCACTCCTCGACCGGCTTCTGGCGCGCGAGCGCCGACGGCGGCCACTCGATCGAGATCGGATAGCGCCGCACCTCGGTCTGCTCGCCGCCGTAGGAGATGGTGAAGGTCTCGCGGTCGACGCGCGCCTCGAGCAGGCGATCGACCGTGTCGAAGAAGTTGTTGCAGTGGAACTGGGTGTGAAAGCCGAGAATCGAGGAGCCGAGCAGCCCCTCCAGCACCTCCTCGCGCCAGGGCAGGATGCCGAAAGCCTCCGGGTTGGGCCAGGGAATGTGCCAGAAGGTGATGATGGTCGCGCGCGGCATGCGCTCGCGCACCATGCGCGGCAGCAGCGCGAAGTGGTAGTCCTGCACCAGCACGATCGGGTCCTCGGTGCGCGCCTCCGCCACCACCACCTCGGCGAAGCGCTGGTTGACCGTCTTGTAGTACTCCCAGTCGTCGTGGCGGAACACCGGTCGCGTGTGCGCGATGTGGCACAGCGGCCACAGCCCCTCGTTGGCGAAGCCGAAGTAGTAGCCCTTCTCCTCCTGCTCGGTCAGCCAGACGCGGCGGATACGGTAGGCGGGCTTGTCGGGCGGCACCATGACGCGGTCGAAGCGGTCGACCGACTCGCGGTCGGCGCTGCCCGCGCCGTGCGCGATCCAGGTGCCCGAGCAGGCGCGCATCACCGGTTCGAGCGCGGTCACCAGCCCGCTCGCCGGGCGGCGGATCTCGATCACGTTGTCGTGCCTCTCGTGGATATAGGGCTCGCGGTTGGAGACGATCAGCACCTCGTCGCCCTTCAGGTCCTCGCGCAGGATGCGGCGCAGCGCCTCCGGGCCCCAGCTGGTCTGGCTTTCGTCGCGCCCCAGGCGCTCGGACTCCAGGTCGTGCACCAGCGCCTGCAGGTCCTTGGCGATCGGCCGCAGCTCGGGCACCGAGACGTTCACCTGCTCGGGCGAGCGCAGCAGCGCCTCGCCCGATATCAGCGCCTTCATTCCGGCCACCCAGCCGCGCCAGCTGATCTCCGCGATCACCACCGTGATCAGCGCCACCACCGCGGCGATCGCCGCGAACAGGTAGAAGATGTACTTCTTGGTGTCCTCGCTGCGCCGCTGCACGAAGCTCATGTCCTGCACGATCACCAGCTGGCCGAGCCGGTTGCCGTTCTCTTCGATCGGGTTGACCGAGACGTGCAGCGGGCCGTCCTTCAACTGCAGCACCCGGTCGCGGTCGGCGGCGAGCGTGCCAGGGTCGCAGCGCACCTGCGGCGGGAAGGCGCGCGTGGCGTACAGCATCTTGCCGTCGGTCTTGCAGAAGCCGATCGCGAACACGCGCTCGTCGCGGATCACGCGCTCGAAATAGCGCGACAGCCTGAGGCGCGAATTCTCGTGCAGCAGGTCGGCGAACGGCTCCTGCATCGTGTTCGCGATCAGCGCGCTGCGGCGCTCGAGGTCCTGCACGAACCACTTCAGCGTCAGGCGGTCGACCAGCGGCACCACCGTGTAGGCGATCGCTGCCAGCGCGATGCCGAGAGGGACGATGAAACGAAGGGATAGCCGCATAGGTTTTATCCTCGCCGCGGCGCACTGCCGAACGACCACCCGATTATAGCGGCGAACGCGGCTACAATGCGGCGCATGGCCTGGACCCCCAAGGCGCTGCTGAAGTCGCTCGACGAGGCCGTCTGGCAGCGGCCCACCGAGGGGCGGCCGCGGCCGCAGGCCTTGCTGGTGCGCTTCGCGCGCCTGCTGATCGTGCTGGTGCGCGATCTGGCGCAGGGCCAGCTCACGCTGCGCGCGATGGGCCTGGTGTACACCACGCTGCTGTCGCTGGTGCCGCTGCTCGCGCTCAGCTTCTCGGTGCTGAAGGCCTTCGGCGTCTACAACCAGATCCGCCCGATGCTGCTCGGCTTCCTCGCGCCGCTGGGCGCGAAGGGCGTCGAGATCACCGAGCGCGTCATCCAGTTCATCGAGAACATCAATGTCGGCGTGCTCGGCTCGGTCGGCCTCGCGCTGCTGCTGTACACCGCGGTCTCGCTGGTGCAGAAGATCGAGGAGGCGTTCAACTACATCTGGCACGTGAGCCGCGCGCGCGGCATCGGCGAGCGCTTCAGCCGCTACCTCTCGGCGCTGCTGGTCGGCCCGCTGCTGGTGTTCTCCGCCATGGGCATCACCGCCACCGCGGCGCGCCTGAGCGTGGTGCGCGAAGCGATGCAGGTCCAGGCGATCGGCTGGCTCGCGCTGCAGGCCGGGCACCTGCTGCCCTACGTGCTGGTGATCGGCGCCTTCACCTTCGTCTACAGCTTCATGCCGAACACCCGGGTGCGGCTGGGGCCTGCGCTCACCGGCGGCGTGGTGGGCGGCATCCTGTGGCAGTCGGCGGGCCTGGCCTTCGCCCTGTTCGCCGCCTCCTCGACCCGGTACGCCGCGATCTACTCCAGCTTCGCGATCCTGATCCTGTTCATGCTCTGGCTGTACCTCAGCTGGCTGATCCTGCTGTTCGGCGCCGAGGTGTCGTTCTACGTCCAGCATCCCGAGCACCTGGTGGCCAGGAGCGGCGAGCCGCGGCTGTCGAACCGCATGCGCGAGCGGCTCGCGCTGGTGATGATGAGCATGATCGCGCGCCACCACCTCGAGGGCGGCGCGCCCTGGAGCACCGACGCGCTGGCGCATACCCTGCGCATGCC
>JBAUTW010000441.1:0-6263 GCA_049582365.1 Burkholderiales bacterium
GTCGAAGCCCTTGTCGAGGTAGGCGTCGATCGGCAGGTCGTCGGCCAGCAGCTGGCTGTCGATGTCGACGAACTCGGCCACCTTCTGGTTCTGCTGCCAGCCGTAGATCGCCGTCAGCGCGGCACCGAGCAGTGCCACCGGCAGCAGCAGCCGCAGCGACAGGCCGCCGAGGCCGCCGAATCGCCCGACCAGGCCTCCGGCCCAGGCGAGCGCCGACGCCGGCTCGGCTTTTTGCCGTGCCAGCGCCAGCTCGCGCGCCGCGCGCAGGCGCTCGGCCGCGCTCGCGTCGAGCGGCCTGCCCTGATTGAGGAGGTGGCGGACCTTGTTGCCGAATTCGGGTTCGTTCATGGCTATTGCCGGACGCCTGCCGAGCTACAGCGTAATGCCGCGGGCCTTGAGCGCCGTCGCCAACGCACGCGCAGCCCGGGAGCAATGCGTTTTCACGCTGCCCTCCGAGCATCCCATCGCCATCGCCGTCTCTGCCACGTCCAGTTCCTCCCAGTAACGCATCAAGAAAGCTTCTCGTTGACGTGCGGGCAAGCGCGAGACCTCTTGCTCAATTATTTCAATGACTTGAGACCGCTCGAGCAACACGCCCGGCCGGCCCCCGTAGTGCGACCCTTGCTCGACCTCGAGGGTGTCGAGGGGATCGCGCTCGTCCTCTTCGCCGCGCCCCGGGTGCAGCGACGACAGCAGCGTGGACCACAGCGAACGCACCTTCTGGCGCCGGTACCAATCCCGGATCGCGTTCTGCATGATGCGATGGAACAGCAGCGGCAGTTCCTCCGCTGGCCGCTCGCCGTACTTCTCGGCCAGCCTCAGCATCGCGTCCTGCACGATATCCAGCGCAGCGTCGTCGTCGCGAACCGCAAACACGGC
Source organism: Burkholderiales bacterium (assembly GCA_049582365.1). Classification (GTDB taxonomy): domain Bacteria; phylum Pseudomonadota; class Gammaproteobacteria; order Burkholderiales; family SG8-39; genus DAHVFK01. The sequence goes on from JBAUTW010000441.1 coordinate 880, forward strand.
CTGCTTGAAGGCTCGCCGCTCGACACTCTCGAGGAACGCCGAAAGCTCGCTGCGAGTCGCCAGGGTAGGCCCTTTTGTCGTGCGCGGGTGCGCGAAGTACTCCTGACCGGAATGTTACCAAAACCGTTGCCGCGGGCTCGTTTCGCACCCTTGACCGCATCGCAGCAAGTCTTTATTGTTCAAGGTTTTCCGCCACTTTCGGGCAATTCGAGTCATGGACCGAGTCAAGCAGGTTGCGCTTACCGGCGCCGAGATCGTCGTGCGCTGTCTGCAGGAGGAGGGCGTCGATTACGTCTTCGGCTACCCCGGCGGCGCGGTGCTGTTCATCTACGACGAGCTGTTCAAGCAGGACAAGGTCAAGCACGTACTGGTACGCCACGAACAGGGCGCGGCGCACGCTGCGGACGGCTACTCGCGCTCGTCGAACAAGGTCGGCGTGTGCCTGGTCACCTCCGGCCCCGGCGTCACCAACGCGGTCACCGGAATCGCCACCGCCTACATGGACTCGATCCCGATGGTGATCCTCACCGGCCAGGTGCCGACGGCCGCGATCGGGCTGGACGCGTTCCAGGAGGTAGACGCGGTCGGCATCACGCGCCCCTGCGTGAAGCACAACTTCCTGGTCAAGAACGTGAAGGACCTCGCGGGCACGATCAAGAAGGCGTTCTATCTGGCCAAGACCGGGCGCCCCGGGCCGGTGCTGGTCGACATCCCGAAAGACGTCACCACGCAGAGCTGCGAGTTCGTCTATCCCGAGACGGTGGCGATGCGCTCCTACAACCCGGTGCGCAAGGGCCATGCCGGACAGCTGCGCAAGGCGGCGCAATTGCTGCTCGGCGCGCAGCGTCCGATGATCTACACCGGCGGCGGCGTGATCCTGTCGGACGCCGCCAGCCAGCTGGGGGAGATCGTCAGGCAGCTCGGCTTTCCCTGCACCAGCACCCTGATGGGCCTGGGCGGCTACCCGGCGAGCGACCCGCAGTTCCTCGGCATGCTCGGCATGCACGGGACCTACGAAGCCAACATGGCGATGCAGAATTGCGACGTGCTGCTCGCGATCGGCGCCAGGTTCGACGACCGCGTGATCGGCAACCCGGCGCATTTCGCGCAGAACCCGCGCAAGATCATCCACATCGACATCGACCCCTCGTCGATCTCCAAGCGCGTCAAGGTCGACGTGCCGATCGTCGGCCACGTGCCGGACGTGCTGCAGGACCTGATCAAGCTGCTTGCGGCGGAAGGCGGCAAGCCCGACATCGCGCCGTGGTGGAAGCAGATCGGGGAGTGGCGCGCCAGGGATTGCCTGAAGTACGACCGCAACTCGAAGATCATCAAGCCGCAGTTCGTGATCGAGAAGCTGTACGAGGTCACGCAGGGCGATGCATTTGTTACCTCCGACGTCGGCCAGCACCAGATGTGGGCGGCCCAGTTCTACAAGTTCGAGAAGCCGCGCCGCTGGATCAATTCGGGCGGCCTGGGCACCATGGGTTTCGGACTGCCGGCGGCGATGGGCGTGCAACTGGTGAATCCCGGCGCGACGGTGGCCTGCGTCACCGGCGAGTCGAGCATCCAGATGTGCCTGCAGGAGCTGTCGACCTGCAAGCAGTACCGGCTGCCGATCAAGATCGTCAACCTGAACAACAAGTACATGGGCATGGTGCGCCAGTGGCAGCAGTTCTTCCACGGCAACCGCTACTCCGAGTCGTACATGGACGCGCTGCCGGACTTCGTCAAGCTGGCCGAGGGCTACGGGCACCGCGGCGTGCTGATCGACAAGCCGGCCGACGTCGAACCGGCGCTGCGCGACGCGTTCAAGCGCAAGGACGAACTGGTGTTCATGGATTTCCTCACCGATCAGACCGAGAACGTCTACCCGATGGTGCCCGGCGGCAAGGGCATCTCGGAAATGATCCTCGCCGAAGACCTGTGAGCCGCCACATCATCTCCATCCTGCTGGAGAACGAGGCAGGAGCGCTGTCGCGCGTGTCGGGCCTGTTCTCGGCCCGCGCCTACAACATCGAGTCGCTCACGGTGGCGCCGACGGAGGATCCGTCGATGTCGCGCATGACCATCGTCACCACCGGCTCGGAGGACGTGGTCGAGCAGATCACCAAGCAGCTCAACAAGCTGGTCGAGGTGGTGAAGGTGGTGGACCTGTCGGAGGCCGAGCACATCGAGCGCGAGATGATGCTGATCAAGGTCCGCGCCGGCGCCAAGGAGCGCGAGGACATGAAGCGCATGGCCGACATCTTCCGCGCGCGCGTGATCGACGTCTCCGACAATACCTACACCATCGAGCTGACCGGCGACGGCAAGAAGCTCGACGCGTTCATCCAGGCGCTCGACCAGAGCGCGATCCTGGAGACAGTGCGCACCGGCGCCTCCGGCATCGGGCGCGGCAACCGGATTTTGCGAGTCTAGAAACTAGGGGAAGACGATGAAGGTGTACTACGACAAGGATGCCGACCTCTCGCTCATCAAGGGCAAGAAAGTCACCATACTCGGCTACGGTTCGCAGGGGCATGCGCACGCGCTCAATCTGCACGACTCCGGGGTCAAGGTCACGGTCGGGCTGCGCAAGGGCGGCGCGTCCTGGGACAAGGCGAAGAAGGCCGGGCTCAAGGTCGCGGAGATCGGCGACGCGGTCAAGGGCGCGGACATCGTGATGATGCTGATGCCCGACGAGCACATCGCTGCGGTCTACCAGGCCGAGGTCGAACCGAACATCAGGAAGGGCGGCGCGCTCGCCTTCGCGCACGGCTTCAACGTCCACTACGGCCAGGTTCAGCCGCGCGCGGATCTCGACGTGTGGATGGTGGCGCCCAAGGCGCCGGGCCACACCGTGCGCTCGACCTACGCCGGCGGCGGCGGGGTGCCGATGCTGATCGCGGTGCATCGCAATGCCTCGAAGAAGGCGCGCGACATGGCGCTTTCCTACGCCGCGGCGATCGGCGGCGGCAAGGCGGGCGTGATCGAGACCTCGTTCAAGGAGGAGACCGAAACCGACCTGTTCGGCGAGCAGGCCGTGCTGTGCGGCGGCTGCGTCGAGCTGGTGAAGAAGGGCTTCGAGGTGCTTACCGAGGCGGGCTACGCGCCGGAGATGGCGTACTTCGAGTGCCTGCATGAGCTCAAGCTGATCGTGGACCTGATGTACGAGGGCGGCATCGGCACCATGAACTACTCGATCTCGAACAACGCCGAGTACGGCGAATACGTAACAGGGCCCAAGGTGATCGACGAGCGCGTCAAGAACGTCATGCGCGAGGCGCTGGCGCGCATCCAGTCGGGCGAGTACGCCAAGGATTTCGTGCTCGAGAACCGCGCCGGCGCGCCGACCCTGCTCAGCCGCAGGCGCATGACCGCGGAGCATCCGATCGAGACGGTCGGCGCCAAGCTGCGCGACATGATGCCCTGGATCCGCAAGAACCGCCTGGTTGATCAGTCAAAGAATTGACGGATGGCCGCGCGCTATCCGCATCCGCTGATCGCGCGCGAGGGCTGGCCGTTCCTCGCCGCGGCGCTGCTTGCCGCGCTGCTCGTAGGCTGGCTCGCGGGCGGCTGGTGGGCGGCGCCGCTGTGGCTGCTGGCGCTGTTCGTGCTGCAGTTCTTCCGCGACCCGCCGCGCGACGTCCCGGACGACCCGCGCGCGGTGCTCTCGGCCGCCGACGGGCGCGTGGTCGCGGTGGAAAAGGCGCGCGACCCCTGGCTTGAGCGCGACGCGCTCAAGGTGTCGGTGTTCATGAACGTGTTCAACGTGCACTCGAACCGCTCGCCGGTCGACGCCAGCGTCAGGCAACGCTGGTACCACGCGGGCAGCTTCGTCAACGCCGCGCTGGACAAGGCTTCGCTCGAGAACGAGCGCTGCGCGCTGTGGCTGCGTACCCCCGGCGGGCAGGACGTCACCTGCGTGCAGATCGCGGGGCTCGTCGCGCGCCGCATCCTGTGCTACGTCGACGCCGGGCGCGAGCTCGCGCGCGGCGAACGCTACGGCTTCATCCGCTTCGGCTCGCGCGTGGATCTGTACCTGCCGCTCGACGCCGAGGTCACGGCGGCGCTGGGCGACAAGGTGTACGCTGCGCAGAGCGTGCTCGCGAGGCTGGCGCAGAATGGCTGAACATCCCAATGACTGGCAGGGCAGGCGGCCGCCGATCGGCGCGCTGCGCCGGCGCGGCATCTACCTGCTGCCCAACCTGTTCACCACCGCGGCGCTGTTCGCCGGCTTCTATGCCATCGTGCAGGCGATGAACCTGCGCTTCGAGATCGCCGCGGTCGCGATCTACATCGCCATGGTGCTGGACGGCCTCGACGGCCGCGTGGCGCGCCTTACCCGTACCCAGAGCGAGTTCGGCGCCGAGTACGACAGCCTGTCCGACATGGTGTCTTTCGGCGCCGCGCCGGCGCTGGTGATCTACGAGTGGTCGCTCAAGGGCCTGGGCAAGCTGGGCTGGGTGGCCGCATTCGTCTACTGCGCCGGCGCCGCGCTGCGCCTGGCGCGCTTCAACACCAACATCGACGTGGTCGACAAGCGCTGGTTCCAGGGCCTGCCGAGCCCGATGGCCGCGGCGCTGGTTGCCGGTCTGGTGTGGATCATGAACGACCTGGGCTTCGGCGGCGAGACCTGGCTCGCCTGGCTGTCGTGGTGCGTGACCATGTTCGCCGGCATCACCATGGTGACCAACGTGCCGTTCTACAGCTTCAAGGACATCAACCTGAAGAAGAGCGTGCCGTTCTGGGCCGTGCTCGCGATCGTCGCGGGGTTGACCGTGATCGCCACCAAGCCGGCGGTGGTGCTGTTCCTGCTTGTCGTGGCCTACTCGATCTCGGGCTACGTGCAGTGGGTGCTGAAGGGGCGCCCGGGACGGATCGTTTGAGCGTGCGCACGGCGCTGTTCGCCCTCGGCTTTCGTCCCTTCTACCTGCTCGCCGCGCTGTTCGCGGCCGTCGCGGTGCCCGCCTGGGTCGCCGATCTCGCCGGCTACGGCTGGCCGACCGCCTATCTCGAAGGGCTGGCGTGGCACCAGCACGAAATGGTGTTCGGCTTCGCATTGGCGGTGATCGCCGGTTTCCTGCTCACCGCGGCCCGCGTCTGGAGCGGGCGGCCGACGCCTTCGGGGCTGCCGCTTGCGCTGCTCGCCGCGCAATGGCTCGCCGCGCGCGTACTGATGCTCACCGGGCCGGGCTGGCTTGGCGCGCTGGTCGATGTCGCGTTTCCGTTCGTGCTGGCTGCGGTGCTCGCACGGGTGCTGTTCGCCGCGCGCAACAGGCGCAATTACTTCGTGCCGGCGCTGCTCGCCGCGCTCGGCGCGGCCGACGCCTGCTTCCACCTCTCGACCCTGGGCTTGATCGAGCTGCCCGCGTCGCTCGCGGTGCAGGGCGCGCTGTACC
>JBAUTW010000442.1:0-4902 GCA_049582365.1 Burkholderiales bacterium
CCCCGATTATTCATTACGTCTTTGTTGACCACGACCGCGGGGTCGAGCTTGCCGTCCAGGCCGTCGAGCACGTTCTGCGCCGTCTGGATCGACATGCGGATGGTCGACTCGACCGTCACCCCGGCGATGTGCGGCGAGACGATGACGTTCTTGAGCCGGAACAGGGGATTGTCGGCCGGGCTCGGCTCGTGCTCGAACACGTCCAGCCCGGCGCCGCGCAGCGTGCCCGACGTCAGGGCCTCGAGCAGCGCCGCTTCGTCGACGATCCCGCCGCGCGCACAGTTGACGATCACCGCGCCCGGCTTCATGGCGGCGAACTCGGCGCGCGAGAACATGTGCCGCGTCTCGGCGCTCAAGGGGCAGTTGACGCTCACCGCGTCCATCTCCGGCAGCGCGGCGCGGTAGTCGGCCAGCGGCGCGCAGCCGGCCTGGCGGATCAGCGCCTGGTCGACGTACGGGTCGCAGACGCGCACCTGCATGTCGAACGCGAGCGCGCGCTTGGCGACGCGCGAGCCGGTGCGGCCGAAGCCGACGATCAGCAGCGCCTTGCCGGCGAGGTCGTTGGCCTTGACGTTCCAGCGGCTGCCCCAGTCCGCGCCGCGGGTAAGGGCGTCGTAGTACGCCGCTTCCTTGTACAGCGTCAGCAGCATGAACATCACGTGCTCGGCCACCGGCACCATGTTGGCGTGGATCGAGATCGCGAGCGGGATGCCGCGCTCGCTCAGCGCGGCGACGTCGACCGCGTCGTAGCCGACGCCGTGCCGCCCCACGACCCTCAGCTTGCGCGCCGCCTCGATCACGCCGCGCGTGATGCGGGCGCTGCGCACGGTGAGCGCGTCGGCGTCGCGTGCGGCGGCGATGATCTGCGCCTCGTTGTCCGACATGAGCGCGACCGGCTCGACGTCGGCGCGCGCCTGCAGCAGCTTGACGCCCTCGGGGTGCAGGCCCTGCACCATCAGCACCTTCTTCCTGGCGGTCATGCGCGCTAGTGGATCTCGGCCGAGTCGGCCATCGCCTTGGCGAGGATGGCGGCGTTGAAGCCCGGCGCGCGCGCCGCCTTGAGGATCACCGCTTCGCGCCGCGTCAGCAGTTCGATCGCGGCAGGCAGCTTCTTCACGCACTCGGCCGGCACCACCACCGCGCCGTGGCGGTCGGCGTGCACGATGTCGTTCGGCCGCAGCGCCATGCCGAACACGTTCACCTCGCAGGCGATCTCGGCCAGGTGCACCCAGGCGTGGCTCGGGCCGATCTTGCCGCCCAGCAGCTGAAAGCCCGGCGCGCAGGCGTCGAGGTCGCGGAACGAGCCGTTGGTGACCGTGCCGAGGCAGCCCAGCCCCTTGTGGATCGCCGTGTTGACCTCGCCCCAGAAGGCGCCGAAGCCCGGCTCGGGGTCGATGTCCTGCAGCACCGCGATCGACGGCATCGGCTGCGCCGCGACGTGCTCGTAGTAGCGCGCGCGCATGGCGCGCAGCGCGGCGGCGTCGCCTGCCGGCGGCGTCGAGGCGCGGATCAGCGCGGTGCGCGCATAGCCGACGATCGGCTTCAGGCCCGGGTCGAAGCACACCATGCTGCCGGTGGTGAAGCCGGCGGTGCGGTGTTTGGCGTCGAGCAGCTCGAGGCCGTTGCAGATGGTGGGCGTGTCCCACTGCGCGAGCGCCTCGAGGTCGGCGCGGCTCAAGTCGGTCATGGCGGGTCTTCCTTCAAATGGGGTCCCAGGAAAACACGTCCTGCGACCGGTCGAGGGGGTAGAACTGCGCGCGCATCGCGGGGATCGCCTGCTCGGCGATCGCCTGCGGGGTCCAGCCGCCGGCCCGGTGCACGCTGCGCAGGGGGCGGTTCTGCGAGAAGAGGAAGATCTCGTTCGCGCGCACGCCGAAGATCTGGCCGCTCACGTCGGCCGCGGCGTCGCTCGCGAGGTAAACGGCGAGCGGCGCGATCTTCGAGGTCTCCATCGCCTTGAGCTTTTCGACCCGCGCCTTCTGCTCCGGCGTTTCGGCCGGGATGGTGCCGATCATGCGGCTCCAGGCGAACGGCGCGATGCAGTTGGAGCGCACCTTGTACTTCGCCATGTCGAGCGCCATCGACTTCGACAGGCCCACGATGCCGAGCTTGGCGGCGGAATAATTGGCCTGGCCGTAGTTGCCGATCAGGCCCGAGGTCGAGGTCATGTTGACGTAGCTGCCCGAGTTCTGGCTCTTGAAGTACGGTGCCGCGGCGCGCGCGACGTAGAAGGAGCCGTTCAGGTGCACGTCGATCACCGCCTTCCATTCCTCGACCGACATGTTGAAGAAGAACCGGTCGCGCAGGATGCCGGCGTTGTTGACCACGCAGTCGATGCGGCCGAAGGCGTCGATCGCGGCCTTGACGATGCGGTTGGCCGACTCCCACTCGGCCACGCTGTCGCTGTTCGCCACCGCGGCGCCGCCCCCGGCCTTGATCTCGTCGACGACCTTCTGCGCCGGCCCGGCGTCCCTGCCTTCGCCCGCGACCGAGGCGCCGATGTCGTTCACCACGACCTTGGCGCCCTCGGCGGCCATGGCGAGCGCGAAATCGCGCCCGATCCCGCCCCCGGCGCCGGTGACGACGACGACCTTGTTTTCGAGCATCTTCATGGCGTGATTTCCAGTATTGCAGCTTGCTGGTCTTCGGCGACGTCCTCGCCTTCGGCGACCAGGATCGAATGCACCACGCCGGCGGCGGGGGCGAACAGCGGAATCTCCATCTTCATCGACTCGACGATCAGGATCGTGTCGTCCTGCGCCACGCTCGCGCCGGCTGCAGCCTCGATGCGCACCACCTTGCCGGCCACCTCGCACTTGATCCTGAGCAGCGCCATTTCGTTTTTTCCCTGGAGCGCATTGTAGACGTCTGCGAGAATCCGGTCTCTATGAGCTGGCAGGACGAAATCGACGAGCTGCGCCGGCGCGAGGCGCTGGCGCGGCGCATGGGCGGCGCGGACAAGGTCAAGCGCCAGCACGACGGCGGCAAGCTCACGGTGCGCGAGCGCATCGACCGGCTGCTCGACGCGGGCTCGTTCCACGAGATCGGCGCGCTGACGGGCGTGGCGCGCTACGGCGCCGACGGCACCACGATCGAGGAGTTCACCCCGGCCAACCTGGTGACCGGGCGCGGCAAGATTGACGGCCGGCCGGTGGTGGTGGCGGGCGACGACTTCACCGTGCGCGGCGGGGCCAACGACGCCGGCATCAAGGGCAAGCTGCTGCAGTGCGAGCGCATGGCGCGCGACCTGCGCCTGCCGATGGTGCGCCTGGTCGACGGCACCGGCGGCGGCGGCTCGGTCAAGAATCTCGAGCTGCTCGGCTACTCGCCGATGCCCAAGGCCTTCCTGTGGGATACCTGGACCGACAACCTGGGCGAGGTGCCGGTGGTGTCGCTCGCGCTCGGCTCGGTCGCGGGCCTGGGCTCGGCGCGCGTGGTGGCGAGCCACTACTCGGTGATGGTGAAGGACTCGTCGCAGCTGTTCGTCGCCGGGCCGCCGGTGGTGGCGCGCACCCACCGCCAGTTCGACAAGAACGAGCTCGGCGGCAGCCAGATCCACACCCGCAACGGCGCGGTCGACGACGAGGCGGCGAGCGAGGACGAGGCTTTCGCGCGCGCGCGCAGGTTCCTGTCCTACCTGCCGTCCTCCGTTTACGAACTTGCTGCCCGGATTCCGTGTGACGACGATCCACGGCGGCGCGAGCAATGGCTGATCGAGGCGGTGCCGCGCGATCCGAAGAAGGTCTACCCGATGCGCCGCATCGTCGAGGCGCTGGTCGACAAGGGCTCGTTGTTCGAGATGGGACGCCACTGGGGCCGGCCGATCATCACCGGCCTGGCGCGCCTTTCGGGCTGGCCGGTGGCGCTGATGGCGGGCGATCCGATGCACTACGGCGGCGCCTGGACCGCCAAGGCCTCGGAGAAGATCACGCGCTTCGTCGACCTGGCGCAGGCGTTCCACCTGCCGGTGGTGCACCTGGTCGACGTGCCGGGATTCCTGATCGGCCCGGACGCCGAGCGCGACGCAACCATCCGCTGCGGCATGCGCGCCGCGAGCGCGGTGCTGCAATCGACCGTGCCGTGGTGCTCGGTGCTGGTGCGCAAGGTGTTCGGCGTCGCCGGCGCGGTGCACCAGAACTCCACGCGCTACTGCATGCGCATGGCCTGGCCCTCGGCCGAGTGGGGCTCGCTGCCGATCGCGGGCGGACTGGAAGCGGCGTACAAGGGCGAGATCGAGGCCGCGCCGGACCCCGAGGCGAAGCGGGCCGAGATCGAGGCCCGCATCCGCCGTTTCGGCTCGCCGCTGCGCAGCGCCGAGAAATACGACGTCGAGGAAATCATCGACCCGCGCGACACGCGGCCGCTGCTGTGCGAGTTCGCCGAGCTCGCCGCGCCCCTGCGCGTCGCCGGCCCGGTGCGCTTCGGCATCCGTCCCTGACTACTTGCGCGCAATCAGGACCAGGCCGGCGGCGACCAGCAGCAGGCCGCCAATGAGGCCGGCGGTCACGGGCTCGCCCAGGATCGAGGCGCCGAGCAGCACACCGGCGACCGGGGCGATGAAATTGAAGCTGATGATCACGCTCGGCGTGTAGCGCCGGATGAGCCAGAAGTTGACCGTGAAGGCGAGCCCGGCGACGACCGCGCCCTGGTAGACGATTCCCGCCAGCGGCGCGAAGCCGATGTTCTCGAAGCGGATCGTCTCGGTCGCGAGCGCGCCGGCGGCGAACAGCGGCAGCGAGACGATGCCCTGCCAGAACGCGAGCCGGACCTCGTTCACGCGCCTCAGCAGGCGGCCGCTCAAGGCGAGCCGCAGGCCGAGCAGGCAGGCGCTCGCCAGAACGATCCAGTCGCCGTGCCCGCTCACGCCAGGCGGCGCGCCGCGTGCAAGCACCAGCGCTACCC
>JBAUTW010000443.1:0-5404 GCA_049582365.1 Burkholderiales bacterium
GGCTGTGGGCCACCGCCGGCGTGCACCCGCATCACGCGCGCGACTGCGACGGCGCCACGATCCCCGCGCTGCGCGAGATCGCCGCGCATCCGCGCGTGGTCGCGATCGGCGAATGCGGGCTGGATTACAATCGCAATTACTCCCCGCACCCGGACCAGGAGCGCTGGTTCGTCGCCCAGCTCGAGCTCGGCATCGAGCTCGGCAAGCCGCTGTTCCTTCACTCGCGCGATGCGCATCCGCGCTTTGCCGAGATTGTCAGGTCGTTCAAGTTGAAGAACGCAGTTGCTCATTGCTTCACCGGGGAGCGCGACGAACTGCACGCCTATCTCAAGCTCGGGCTCTATATCGGCATCACCGGCTGGATCTGCGACGAGCGGCGCGGGCGACATCTGCTTTCGCTGGTGCGCGAGATTCCCGCCGACCGGCTGCTGCTGGAAACCGACTCGCCCTACCTCACCCCGCGCGACATGCAGCCGCAGCCCAAGGCGCGCCGCAACGAGCCGGCGTTCCTGCCGCACGTGCTGCGCGCGGTCGCGCACGCGCTCGGACGCCCCCAGGAGGAGGTCGCCGATCAGACCGCGCGCAACGCGCGCGCCCTGTTCGGCCTGCCGCAGCCCGCATGAACCTGGTCCAGCTGTTGCTGCGCAACGCCCGCTGGCTGCCCGAGCAGCCGGCGCTCGCGGTCGGCAAAACCGTGCTCCGCTCCTACCGCGAGCTTGCCGACCGGGTTGCAAGGCTTTCCGGATCATTGCGCAAGACGTTCAACCTCGCCCCCGGCGATCGCGTCGCGCTGGCGATGAAAAACTGCCCCGAGTACTACGAGCTGCTGTTCGCCTGCTGGCACGCCGGCCTGGTGGCGGTGCCGATGAACGCCAAGCTGCACCCGCGCGAGTTCGCCTACATCCTGGAGAACTCCGGCGCGCACCTGTGCTTCGTCACGCCGGATCTCGAGAGCGCGGTTCCTGCCGGAATTTCCGTCTCGTCTGGCGACTATGGAAATCTATTCAGGAAAGACTGCACGATCCCGGCCGAGGTGTCGCCCGACGCCCCGGCCTGGCTGTTCTACACCAGCGGCACCACCGGGGTGCCGAAAGGCGCGGTGCTCAGCCACCGCAACCTGCTGTTCTCGACCCAGGCCTATTTCTCCGACATCGACAAGCTCGCACCCGGCGACTCGATCCTGCACGCGGCGCCGCTGTCGCACGGCTCCGGCATTTACGGCCTGCCGCACTTCGCCGCCGGCGCGCTCAACGTGATTCCCGAGTCGGGTCACTTCGAGGCGGAGGAGATCTACGCCCTGCTCGATCACTGGCGCAACGTCTCGTTCTTCGCCGCGCCGACCATGCTCGTGCGCCTTCTCGCCAGCCCGGCCGCCCGCTCGCCGGCGAACCTGAAGACCATCACCTACGGCGGCGCGCCGATGTACGTCGCCGACAGCCTGCGCGCGATCGAGCTGTTCGGCGCGCGCCTGTACCAGCTCTACGGCCAGGGCGAGGCGCCGATGACGATCAGCGGGCTGACCCAGGCGATGCACGCCGAACGGCGCGCGCTCGAGTCCTGCGGCATCGCCCGCACCGGGGTCGAGGTGGCGATCTTCGACCCCGACGATGCGCCGCTGCCGCCCGGCGAGACGGGGGAGATCGTCACCCGCAGCGACTGCGTGATGGCGGGCTACTGGCACAACCCCGAGGCGAGCGAGCGCGCCCTGCGCGGCGGCTGGCTGCACACGGGCGACGTCGGCAGCCTGGACGGCGCCGGCTTCCTCACGCTGCGCGACCGCTCCAAGGACATGATCATCTCGGGCGGCAGCAACATTTATCCGCGCGAGATCGAGGAGGTGCTGCTGCGCCACCCGGCCGTGGCCGAATGCTCGGTGGTCGGTCGCCCGCACCCCGAATGGGGCGAAGAGGTCATCGCCTTCGTCGTCTGCCGGCATAGCATCCCCGCCGCGGAGCTCGATGCGCTGTGCCTCGGGAACATCGCGCGCTTCAAGCGCCCGCGCGAATATCGCTTCGTCGAGGCGCTGCCCAAGAACAACTACGGCAAGGTACTCAAGACCGAGCTGCGCCGCCTGGCCGGGGATGTGGCACAGTAGCGCGTCATGGCAGACGCGCCCACCCAGCCCAAGCCGGCAGCCGCGGCGAAGCGGCCGCTGATCCTGGTCGCCGACGACAGCGAAGACATCCTCAATCTGTTCCAGGGCATGCTCAAGCCGCGCTACGACACGCGCCTGGTGAACAACGGCAACAAGGCTCTCGCCGCCGCCGCGCTCGCGCCCGCGCCGGACCTGATCCTGCTCGACGTCGAGATGCCGGGACACAACGGCTACGAGGTGTGCAGCGCGCTCAAGGCCAATCCGTCCACCGCGCGCATTCCGGTGGTCTTCGTCAGCGCGCACACCACCCCCAGGGATCAGACGCACGGGCTGTCGCTCGGCGCCGTCGACTACATCATCAAGCCGCTCAGCCCGCCGATCGTGCTGGCGCGCATCGCCACGCATCTCGCGCTTGCGAACCAGACCCACCAGCTCGAGAGCCTGGTCGCCGAGCGCACCCGCGAGCTGCAGCAGACCAGGCTGCAGCTGATCCAGCGCCTCGCGCGCGCGCTCGAGTTCCGCGAAGGCAGCGGCCTCAGCAACCGCGTGCTGCGCATCGAGCAGTACGTCAAGCTGCTGGCGCAGGCGCTGGGGGCCAAGCCCGAGGTGTGCGAGGTCCTGGCGCAGGCCTCGGCGCTGCACGACATCGGTACGCTCGGCGTGCCCGAAGCGGTGATACGCAAGACCGACGCGCTCGACCCCGGGGAATGGAAGGAGATGCGCCGGCACCCCGAGATCGGCGCCGCCATCATCGGCGAGCACAAGGACCCGCTGCTGGCGACCGCGCGCGCGATGGCGCTGGCGCACCACGAGCGCTGGGACGGCAAGGGCTACCCCAAGGGCCTGGTCGGCGACTCGATTCCCATCGCCGCGCGCATCCTCGCCGTGGCCGATACTTTCGAGGCGATGACCGCGACGCAGCGCTACCGCGACCCGATCCCGGTCGAGCAGACGGCGCGCACGATTGCGAGCGAGGCAGGCAAGCAGTTCGATCCGGCGGTGACCGCGGCGTTCCACAAGGCGCTGCCCGGGATGGCCGAAGTCCAGAAGACCGTGCGCGACGAGCTGAAGGGCATCCACAACCTCGACTTCAGGAGCGACGACTCGGCCTAGGCCGGCAGCGCGAAGGTGGCGCTCGCGCGCCGCCTCGCGCTCAGTGAGCCCTTTCGGCCGCGCGCTGCGGAATGAGCGACACGCTCGCCACGATGAACAGGAGAATGATTGCCGAAGCGGCGGCCCGGCTGAAGTCCAGCCCGCCCAGCGCCACGGGCTTGTCGAGAAGATCCCCGACCACGGCGCCGAGCGGCCGGGTCAACACGAACGCCGCCCAGAAGAGATACACGCGCGACAGGCGCGTCCGGTAGTAGGCGAGCGCGAGCAGGGCGAGCATCGCGCCGAACACGGCGGCACTTCCCAGGTAGCCGATGCCAAGCGAGCTCGAGGTCCAGTCGCCGAGCGCCGTGCCCAGAGTCTGCGAGAACATGATCGTCACCCAGTAGAAGAGCTCGGCCTTCGGCGAGCTCACGGTGTTGATCGAAATCGAGCCCAAGGTTCGGTGCCAGGCGATCAGCGAAGCGACGAGCAGCGCGACCAGGATCGTGGTGCCCCCCGCGTAGCCGATGCCCAGAGAGCGGTCGGCAAAGTCCGCGAGCGTCGTGCCGACCGTCGTGGTCGCGATGATCGTGGTCCAGTAGACGAACGGCCGGAAGCGGCTCGACGCGATCTGCAGCGCAACCGCGGCGAGAAAGACCAGCGCGAATATCTCGCTGCCGACCAGGTAGCCCAGGTGCATCGACATCGATACCGCATCGCCCCCCGTTTCGCCGAGCGTGGTCGCTGCGATCTTGATCATCCAGAAGGCGAGCGTCACCTCCGGGACCTTGGTCAGGGCAATGGCATCTCGTGTCACGCCCGGGGACATTGCCCGCCGCCGCTTAACGCGGCCTTAAGACCGCGGCGTCGCGTCAGCCAGGCAGAGCGAAAGTCGCGCTCGCGTGCGCCGCCTCGCGCCCTTCCCGCGCGCCGCGCAGCCAGGCTTCGCAGTAGGCGAGCGTCTTGCCGCGGCGCACCACGCGCGCCTCCACCAGCAGGTCGTCGTTCGTGACCGGGCGCAGCAGGCTGATGTTCTGCGCCACCGTCGCCACCGGGCGGAATTCGCCGAACGAAGCGGCCAGCGCGAGCACGCAAGCGGTGTCGGCCGCCGCCATCAGCGCCTGGCAGCAGACCACGCCCCCGACCCGAACCAGGCGCTCGGCGAACGGCAGCCGCAGCAGCGCGCTGTCGGGGCCCACCGACTCGACGCGCAGCCCCAGATCCTGCACCCAGGGCGCGAAGTTGGCCGCGAGCGTTTCCTGTGCCTGCGCCGCAGTCACTCGCCCTTGCCCGGCCCGGGAGAAAAGTACTTGTCGAACTTGCCCTGCTCGCCCTTGTGCTCGTCGGCGTCGGCCGGTGCGGTTCCCTTGCGCGTGATGTTCGGCCACTTGACCGCGTACTCGGTGTTCAATGGCAGCCACTTGGCGGCCTTCTCGTCCGAGTCCGGCACGATCGCCGCGGGCGGGCACTCCGGCTCGCACACGCCGCAGTCGATGCATTCGTCGGGGTGGATGACGAGCATGTTGTCCCCCTCGTAGAAGCAATCCACGGGGCAGACTTCGACGCAGTCCATGTACTTGCACTTGATGCAGTCTTCGGTGACGACGTAGGTCATTTGCGTGCTTGTTCCATGATGCGAATGGAAATCGGGGCTTGATTATCGCATCGCCGCCCAAAGCTTCGCCATAATCCCGGAGAACCACATGCAAGATAACGCCATGTCCGCGCACGCAACCGACGTCGCCGCACCGGATTTCGAACGCGAAGTCCTCGAGGCCTCCAAGACTCTGCCCGTGGTGGTCGATTTCTGGGCGCCCTGGTGCGCCCCCTGCCGCGCGCTCAAGCCGATCCTGGAGAAACTCGCCGCCGAGTACGGCGGGCGCTTCAAGCTGGTCAAGGTCAACTCCGACGAGAACCAGGACATCGCCGGCGCATTCGGCGTGCGCTCGATCCCGGACGTGATGGCGTTTCGCGACGGCAAGCCGGTGGCGCACTTCCTCGGCGCCCTGCCCGAATCCCAGGTGCGCGCGTTCATCGACAAGCTGCTCGAGGCGGCCGACAACGAAGCGCGCCTCGCCAAGGCGCAGCAGCTGATCGACCTGGGGCGCGCGGACGAAGCCGAGGCGCAGCTCGACGCCGTGCGCTTCGACGTCGATCTCGAGCCGCGCGTGCAGGCGCTGCGCGCCGCGATCGCCTTCGCCCGCTCGGGCGCCGACG
>JBAUTW010000444.1:0-5458 GCA_049582365.1 Burkholderiales bacterium
GCGCCGAGGTGCCCGCGCGCAGGCTGCCCGCGACGTCGAGTACGCGCAGGGCGGGCCCGAGGTGCAGCGCGGTCGCCACGATCCCCGCATTCTGGCGATCATCGAAGGGGTGCGTCGTCGAGGCGAGCATCAGCTGTCTGATCGCGGCCGGGCGCATCCCCGCCAGGCAGTCGCGCGCCGCCTCGACCGCCATCGTGACCGAATCCTCGTCCCAGTTCGCCATCGCGCGCTCGCCCTTGGCCAGTGCGCGCAACCCGGGGTTGAACCAGCTGTTCGCCGCCGCGATGACTTTGCGCTGCAGACGGCGCTTTGGAAGGTAGGCGCCATACGAGAGGATGCCGAAAGCGTCGCTCATCAGGTCGCCTGCTGCGCGCCCATTCGCTTGATGCGGCCGGTCTGGTCGTCGTAAGCCACTCTTTCGATCGCGTCGAGATTCGTTCCGGTCACGCGGATGAAGCGCGACCTGTCCGGATAATCGATCGCATGGATCGCGCTACCGGCGAACACCCCCACTTCGCCCGGTTTCAGCCTGTAGTGCCGCGTCGGCTCCAGCTTGGCCTGTTCTGGATTGCTGCCGTCGTCCACGCGGCGGTATTCCGTCATGTCGGTGTAGCCGATCGCCTGGCCGTAGATCGCCCACGATGCGCCGTGATCGTGAGGCGGCGACTTACGCGCCTTCTCATTGACGTGGGCGAGCACCTCGAACCCGAGCTCGCCGTCGACATGGAGGCGATGCAGCCCGCCCGTAGCAGCCGGGCCGCAGGTCCGCTGTATGAAGGCGCTGTTCGAAAGCAGCTTGGCAAGCCGCTGGCGAACGTCTTCCAGCTCGGCGGGCCCGCTTCCGCGCCGCAAGGTCGTGCGCGTGTCGGCAATGAACTGGTCGAAGTCATAACTCATATCGTATCGCTCCATATTCTGCATGGCTGCTGAACGGCTACATTTTGCCCGAGGCGCGCGTCGCCCGCCATGGCGCCAGGGATCATTTGGGCTTGGCCGCGAATCGTTCCGCGAGAGGTAGATGCTCCACGGAAGCGAGCGTCGACAGGCCCGTGGTCGTCATTGCGGAGACCGCCTCGAAAAGCGCGTCGCCGGAATCGACCCTAGGCGGCGCGCGGCGTCTCCGGGCGCCGCCGCCGACGAAGCGGTAGCGGGATGTTTCCGTGCAGAAGCATATCGTTCCAGGTGACGATCCCGGTAACGTCGTCTGCCCCATCCAGCCTGCCTTCACGCGTTAGCAGCGCGATGTCGCCGCCGCTCTCTCGCAGGCGGGCGAGCACGTCAAAAATCAGATCCTGAGCGTTGACGACCGCATAGTGCGGGCGCGCGTGTTCGCCGACCGTTCCCGTTCGGTTGCCGCGCCTCAACATGTGCACGATGCGGCGCGAGGAGAGCACGCCTTGGACCTTCCCGTCGCGGGTTACCAGGACGTGCGGCACAAAGGTCTGCCGCTGCAGGCCCTCGAATAGGGTTGTCACCGGCAGGTCCGCATCGCAAAGCTGCATCGGAGTGCGGATGAAGTCTGCTACCGAGCGCAGCATGTACAGGTTGGTATGGAACGCATCCGGAATGAAGTGCCCCCGGCGCGTCAGCTTCATGGTGTAGATGCTGTCGGTCATCAGCAGCCGGCGCGCGCCGTACGCGACTGACACGGTGATCATGAGCGGCACGATGACGTTGTAATCGCGCGTCATTTCGAAAATCATCACTATCGCGGTGACGACCGCTCCGGTCGCTGCACCCACGAGCGAGGCCATGCCGATCACCGCCGTGCCGGCGACATCCAGCTGCAGGCCGGGCACGAGCGCGTTCGCGAGCAGGGCGAACCCGGCGCCGAAGGTGGCGCCCATGAACAGCGACGGCGAGAAGATGCCGCCCGAGCCGCCCGAGCCGAGCGTGAGCGAGGTCGCGAGCAACTTGAGCAGGCAAAGCAGCAAGAGAATGTAGGGATCGGTGAGCGCGTGGGTGAGCGTATCCTGCACGGTGGCGTAGCCGATTCCGGCGACGTAGTAGTGCCCGAGGTAGCGCTGGCACAAATAGAACATCGCCCCCACCATCACCATGCCCAGCACGTGCTGGCCGTAGTAGCCGCCGGGCAATCTTTCGAACCGGTCCTCGAACGCGTAGATCGAGCGGATGTAGACGAACGACATGACGCCGAACATGACGCCGAGCACCACATAGGCTGCGATAGGACCCAACGACAGGTGGTAGGACGCCGGCAGGGCGAGAGCCGGGATGTCGAATGCGGGATAGTCGCCGAAGAACGCGCGTCCGACGAAGGTCGCCCCGCCTGCGGCGAGCGCCACCGGAATTACCGTGCGCGCGCTGATCTCGGGCAGGATGATCTCAATCGCGAACAGCAGACCGCCGATCGGAGTATTGAAAGTCGCTGCAATACCCGCCGCGCCACCGCAGGCCACTAGCGTGATCCGTTGCCACTCGGGCAGTCGGGTCACGCGTGCCACTGTCGAGCCAAAGGCCGAGGCGATCTGAATGATCGGCCCCTCGCGGCCGACCGAGCCGCCGGTGCCGATGGAGATCCCCGACGCGAGTGCCTTGATCAGGGTTACCACCGGCCGAATGATTCCGCCGCTGTAGTAAATCGCGTCGACCACTTCCGGCACGCCGTGGCCTTTTGCCTCGGGCGCGAAGTTCTTTACGATGAACGCGACCACTAGCGCCCCGATCACCGGCACGACAATGATCCAGGCGCCCCAGGGCGACTCGGGAGTGTGAAGGTTGGCATCGTACGTCAGCGACCACTTGCCGAGGAACATCAGGTTGTGCACCAAAGCGATCAGGTCGCGGAATAGCACCGCTCCGAGCCCGCCCGCGATACCGACCAAGACCGCAAGCACCACAAGGCGGCTGGGCGAGTGCTCGCTTGGCCAAACTCGCCCCAGCTTGCGGCGTCGCACCAGCGCCCGCAGGCGCTCCGCGGTCTCGGACTCGAGGGACCACTCAGAAAGTTCGCCGCCACTGGGGCGCGTCATGACTCACCTTTACGCACAAGAAACGCGAAGGCCGAGACGCGGCATGATCGGCTGGAGGAGACTCCCGCGTTGCGCAGTCTGGGTGCGCGCAGGTCTAGGCCTTCAGCCCCGAGGATAACAAACTCTCCGCCTGACACATTGCGTCAGCGCTCGCCCGCACGCGCGACCGACGCCTAGGTGTAGCTGCTGTATGTGGGCCCGTACATCTTCGATCGGATCAGCGCGAGCGCATGTGCGGGCCGCGGCGAGAACATCTCGCCGCTCGCGCGGCGCGCGCCGCGCGCGATCAAGCCCAAGCCTACGCCCGGGAAGATGCGAAGTCGGATTGGAAAGTGCAAACACAATCGGCCGCTCGTTCAGGCGCGCCATTTCTTCCAGTACCGCGCGCGTGAACGATTTGCCCACGGTGACGACGCCGATGATCGCAGTGGGCTCGATGGCCTTAATCGCGGAAAGGAAGGCCGGCACGTGGGGATGTTCGTGTGCGTACGGCCTATTGTGTTCGCCAAGCTCGGTACGGGATCTCACCACCAGGCCTCTGGAATCCACCAGCCAGCAGCGCTTGCGCGCTTCGGCCTCGAACATGCCTTCTCCCATCATCGCCGCCACCACCAGGTCGCAGATGCCGGTAGCCGCCTCACCCGCGCCAAGAAAGCGCGGTATACAGCGACAGCTTGCCCGCCGGGATCCCCATGCCGTTGGCACCGAGGTCGCCCAGCCCGAGGATGCGTTCGCCGTCCGTGACCCCGCGATCTTGACGTCGCGAGTCGGCCAGTTTCGCAGGCTAGCGCTTGCGCAGCCTTCTAATCGCGGCGAGCTGTGCGGCCAGCATCGCGAGCTCGCTCTCGACCGCGGCGATTTCCTGCTTGTCCTGGGCTTTGGCGCGCGCATTCTCGGCCTTCTTCAGTGCCTCGTTGGCCTTGGCCTCGTCCAGATCAGCGCCGCGAATCGCGGTGTCGGCCAGCACGGTAATCACCTTGGGCTGCACCTCCAGTATGCCGCCAGCGACGAAGATCAGGTGCTCCTCGCCACCGCCGGCCGGCGTGATGCGAACCGCGCCCGGGCGGATGCGCGTGATCAGCGGCGTGTGCTGGGGATAGATGCCCAACTCGCCGACCTCGCCCGGCAGGACGACGAACTCCGCCTCGCCGGAGAAGATAGACTCTTCCGCGCTGACCACATCGACGTGGATGGTGTTGGCCATGTACGCGCCTTACTGTAGGGTCTTCGCCTTTTCGAACGCTTCCTCGATCGGGCCGACCATGTAGAAGGCCTGCTCCGGGAGGCTGTCGCACTCGCCGTTGACGATCATGTTGAAGCCCTTGATCGTTTCCTTGAGCGTCACGTACTTGCCTGGCGTGCCGGTGAAGTTCTGCGCCACGGTAAAGGGTTGCGACAGGAAGCGCTGAATCTTGCGCGCGCGCGCCACCGCCAGCTTGTCTTCCGGCGAGAGCTCGTCCATGCCGAGAATCGCGATGATGTCGCGCAACTCCTTGTAGCGCTGCAGCGTCGCCTGCACCGCACGAGTAGTGTTGTAGTGTTCCTCGCCGATGGTGTTCGGGTCGACCTGGCGCGAGGTCGAGTCGAGCGGGTCTACCGCCGGATAGATGCCGAGCGACGCGATGTCGCGCGACAGCACCACCGTTGCGTCGAGGTGGCCGAAGGTGGTCGCCGGCGACGGGTCGGTCAGGTCGTCTGCCGGAACATAGACCGCCTGGATCGAGGTGATCGAGCCGGTCTTAGTCGACGTAATGCGTTCCTGCAGGCGTCCCATCTCTTCCGCGAGCGTCGGCTGGTAGCCCACGGCCGACGGCATTCGTCCCAGAAGTGCCGAAACCTCGGTTCCCGCGAGCGTGAAGCGGTAGATGTTGTCGACGAAAAACAGAATGTCGCGCCCCTCGTCGCGGAAGCTCTCGGCCATGGTGAGACCGGTGAGGGCTACCCGCAGGCGGTTCCCGGGCGGCTCGTTCATTTGCCCGAACACCATCGCCACCTTGGACTCGGAGATGTTGTCCAGCTTGATCACACCCGCTTCGGCCATCTCATGGTAGAAGTCGTTGCCCTCGCGGGTGCGCTCGCCGACACCTGCAAAGACCGACAGGCCCGAGTGTTGCGTTGCGATATTGTTGATCAGCTCGAGCATGTTGACCGTCTTGCCGACCCCGGCGCCGCCGAACAGCCCGATCTTGCCGCCCTTCGCGAACGGGCAGATGAGGTCGATCACTTTGATGCCGGTCTCCAGCAGCTCGACCGAGGGAGAAAGCTCGTCGAACTTGGGCGCCTGCTGGTGGATCGAGCGGCGCTCATCGGTTTTGATTGGGCCGGCCTCATCGATCGGCCGGCCGAGCACGTCCATGATGCGCCCGAGTGTACCCAGGCCCACCGGCACCGAGATCGGGATGCCGGTGCTCTTCACCTTCATGCCGCGGCGCAGGCCATCGCCCGAGCCCATCGCGATGCAGCGC
>JBAUTW010000445.1:0-2217 GCA_049582365.1 Burkholderiales bacterium
GCTGTGGGTCGCGCCCGGCGCCCGGGTCGGCGACGCGCTGCGGGCGGTGCGCGCGCTGCCCGGCGGCGGACAGCTCGAGATCTCCACCCCGGGCGAGATCCGCAGCGCTTCGCTGCGCATCTTCGACCGCAGTTTCGCCATCACCTACGCGATCGAGGCGGTTGCGGTGCTGGTCGGCATGTTCGGCCTGTCCTCGAGCCTGAGCGCGATCGTGCTCGCGCGCCGGCGCGAGTTCGGCATGCTGCGGCACCTGGGCATGACGCGCGGCCAGATCGGCGCCATGCTCGCCGCCGAGGGCGGCCTGCTCGCCATTCTGGGCGCGGCCGCCGGCATGCTGGTCGGCTTCGCGATCGGCGAGATCCTGATCCACGTCGTCAACCGCCAGTCGTTCAACTGGGGCATGCAGACCCATCTTCCCTACGGCATGCTCGCCTCGCTCACCGCGGTCCTGATCGGGCTCGCGGCGCTCACCGCGTACCTCTCCGGGCGCGAGGCGATGGGCATCGGCGCCGTGCGCGCCGTGCGGGAGGACTGGTGAAACGCAGAGATTTCGTATCGGGGTTGGTTTTACTTGGGTTTACTCGCAACCTGGTTGCGAAAGAAATATCTTTTCCGCAGGTCATTCCCGATCACCCCCTTCATTTTCCCCGCGATCACGGTGCGCACCCGGACTTTCGCACCGAGTGGTGGTACGCCACCGGCTGGCTCGCCGCGGGCGACGAGCCGCTCGGCTTCCAGGTGACGTTTTTCCGCTCGCGCCTTCCGTTCGCGACCGACAACCCGAGCGCCTTCACTCCGCGCCAGATCGTGTTCGCCCACGCCGCGCTCTCGGATCCGGCCTACGGGCGGCTGCGCGACGACCAGCGCGCCGCGCGCGAAGCGCTCGGCCTCGCCGGCGCGGCCGAGGCCACCACCGACGCCTGGATCGACGACTGGCGCTTCGCGCTCGACGGCGAAACCTATCGTGCTGTCATCCCCGCGCGCGACTTCGCGCTCGACCTCGCCCTCGCGGCTCACGCCCCGCCCATGCTCGAAGGCGACGACGGCTACAGCCGCAAAGGCCCGCGCCCGGGCGAGGCGAGCTACTACTACAGCCGCCCGCAGCTCGAGGTGCGCGGCACGATCGAGCGCGGCAAGGGCAAGGAAAGCGTTACCGGCAGCGCCTGGCTCGACCACGAATGGTCGAGCGACTACCTCGCCCCCGAGGCCGCCGGTTGGGATTGGTGCGGCATCAATCTCGCGCGCGGCGGCGCCCTCATGGCCTTCCGAATAAGAAGCAAGGACGGCGGCGTCTACTACGCCGGCGGCACACTCGAGACCAAGCAAGGCAAAGCCGTGTTCACCCCCGCCCAGATCACGTTCACCCCGCTTCGCACCTGGCGCTCCCCGCGCACCAGCGTCGAATACCCCGTCGCCATGCGCGTCACCGCGGGCGCCGAGTCGTGGGACCTCGAGCCGCTCATGAACGACCAGGAGCTCGACTCGCGCGCGAGCACCGGCGCCATCTACTGGGAAGGCGTCGTGCGCGCCTTACAAGAAGGCAAGGAAGTCGGGCGCGGCTACCTGGAGCTCACCGGGTACTGGCAGCCGCTCCAAATGTAGCGTCGCCTGTAGCGTCGCCGGGGCGCTATTCTAGTCGCCTGCTCCTGTGAACTGATTTGCAATGAGTCGGTAAAGCTGTTACAGGGAGGCTAGCCCAAGGGAGAAAAAAAGGTGGATAAGAAGGCGTGTCGCCGAGGCACTGACACGATTGCGGCGATTTTTGCGCTCGCGCTGAGCGTGTGGATCACGCCGGGACATGCCCAGGGGCAGGTGCCGCAGGTGCCGGCGTTCCTGCCGAGTTCGACCGACGTGCCGATGGGGCAGAAGCTTCCCATCGACGGCGACTGGATCATCAGCACGATCCACAAGCGCATCCGCATCGAGGGCGGGCGCGCCTATGCGCTCGATCCCTGGGTGCATCTGTTCGTGCTGAAGATCGAGCCGCTGATGGTGGTGCTGGAGAACATTCAGAGAACCGGGCCGGGTCGGTACAGCGGCCAGGACCTGCCGCTGATGGGCCCGCTGACGGCCGCCCTCGGGCCGGACGGCTCGCTCAGCGTCACTGTCGCCGGCGCGATGGGCACCAGTCGATACAGTCTGATACCGGCCCGACTGGACGATCCGCAAAGCTTCGCCCTGGAGCGGTCGGGCCAGTACGTGCAACCGGCGCAGGGC
>JBAUTW010000446.1:0-29104 GCA_049582365.1 Burkholderiales bacterium
CTCGCGCTCGAGCGCGGCGAGCTCGCGCTTGGAATTCACCCCTGCGACCTCCGCCCAGGCGCGCGCCTTCACCGCCGCTACCGCGACGCCGTCGCGCACCGCTAGGCCAACCACGTCGGTGAGGTAGTACTCCTTCTGTGCATTGTGGTTGCGAACGTCCCCCAACCATTTGCCGAGCCGCTTGGCCGGCGCGCAGAGAAAGCCGGCATTCACTTCGCGCAGGGCAAGCTCGTCCGGAGTCGCGTCGCGCTGTTCGACCACACGCAGCACCTCGCCTTGCGCACCGCGCACCACGCGGCCGTAGCCGCTCGGGTCGAGTGCTTCCGCCGAGAGTATCGCGAGCCCGCCGTGCGCCGCCTGCACCAGTTGCCTCAGCGTGTCGACCGCGATCAATGGCACGTCGCCGTAGAGGATCAGCACATCGTCGCCCGGCGGAATCTCTGGCAGCGCCTGCGCGACTGCGTGCCCGGTGCCCTGCTGCGCCGCCTGCTCCACCCATGTCACGCCGGCGTCGGCGAACGCGGACTTGACGTCGGCTCCGCCGTGGCCGTGTACCACCACGGTACGCACCGGATCGAGCGCCTGCGCCGTCTGCAGCACGTGCGCGAGAAGCGGCCGCCCCGCCAGGCGGTGCAGGACCTTCGGCAGCGTCGAATGCATGCGCTTGCCCTGACCCGCGGCGAGCACAATGATGGATAGGGGCATGGAAGCGGAATGCTAAAGGGCGGCCCGAAGCCGCACAAGCATCTCGTCGATTTCGGCTGGTGTCACGTTGAGCGCGGGCATGAAGCGCAGGCACTCCGGTCGCGGCGCGTTGACAAGCAGCCCGTTCGCGAGTGCTGCCTGAACCACTGCAGCGCCTATGGGTCGACCAAGATCGAGCGCCACGAGCAGGCCGCGCCCGCGGACCTCGCCGAGCCCCCTGTCCGCGGACAGCGCACGCAGGCGTTGCATCATGTGCTCGCCGGCCGCGCGCACCCCGGCCAGAAACTCCGGGCGGGACACCTCCGCCACCACCGCGTCGCCCGCCGCCGTCATCAACGGATTGCCGCCGAAGGTTCCGCCCTGGTCGCCTGCCTCGAATACGCTGACTCCCTCTCGCGCGAGCAGCGCGGCAAGTGGCACGCCGCCCCCAATCCCCTTGCCCAAGGTCAGCATGTCCGGGCGGATGCCAAGGTGCTCGTAGCAGAACATGCGCCCGGTGCGGCCGATGCCCGTCTGGATCTCGTCCAGCACCAGCAGAACGCCGCGCTCTTCGGTCAACGCGCGCAGGCGACGCATGAACGAGGTGGAAAACGGTATCACCCCGGACTCGCCCTGGATCGGCTCAAGCATTACGGCGCAAGCATGCGGGCCGAGCGCTCGTGCCACGGCTTCGATGTCATTTCGCCGCACCCTCACGAAGCCTGGGACCTTGGGCTCGAAAAGCCTGTCCCATCCCGGTTTGCCGGAAGCCGACATCGTGGCGAGCGTGCGACCGTGGAACGCGTCCTCGAACACCACGATCTCAAACGCGCCGCCTTTCATCAGGGCCCCCCACTTGCGCGCCAACTTGATAGCACCCTCGTTCGCCTCGGCCCCACTGCTGGCGAAGAACACCCGCTCGAGGCCGCTAAGGGACGCCAGGCGATCGGCCAGCCGGCGCATGGGCTCATTGTGGTAGGCGGGACTTACGTTGATCACCTGCGACGCCTGCTTTGCGAGCGCCTGTCGCAGCAGCGCCGGCGCGTGGCCGAGGGAATTGACCGCCCAGCCTTGCACAAAATCCAGGTAGGCGCGTCCATCCGCGTCGTAGAGCCAGGACCCTTCGCCCCGCACGAAAGTCACGTCGGGGCGCCGCGTAACAAACATCAATGAATCCATTGCCTGCATCTTTCGTCCCCAGAAAAGAGAAAAGCCACGAACCCTGCGGTCCGTGGCTTTTCGCGTTCAATTCGCGCTACTCGCCCTCGAAGACCGCGCTTCGTCGTCGATCGCGTCGGCGCTGAAGAGCGCGGGACGTCATCTTGGCAGCTCGGAAATGCCCATCACAAATTCGTCGACCGCGCGGGCGCACTGACGCCCTTCGCGGATCGCCCACACCACCAGCGATTGCCCGCGCCGCATGTCGCCGGCCGCGAACACCTTCGGCACGCTGGTCAGATAACAGGCCTCGCCATCAGTCGTCGCTTTGGCGTTGCCGCGCGGATCCTTGTCCACGCCAAAGGCGTCGAGCACGGCCTGCACCGGCGAAACGAAACCCATCGCGAGCAATACCAGGTCCGCAGGCAGCAAAAACTCGCTGTTGGGCAGCTCGCTCATCTTGCCGTCCTTCCACTCCAGGCGCACCGCCTTGATGGCCTTGACCTTTCCGTCTTCGCCGATGAATTCCTTGGTGCCTATCGACCAGTCGCGCTCGGCGCCTTCCTCGTGCGACGAGGATGTCCTCAGCCTCTGCGGCCAGTACGGCCATACCGGATTGCGCTCCAGGTCGGGGGGCATCGGCAGCAGCTCGAACTGGGTTACCGACGCGGCGCCGTGGCGGTTGGAAGTGCCGACGCAGTCCGATCCCGTATCTCCGCCGCCGATCACGACCACGTGCTTGCCGCTCGCCCACAGGTTCTCGACGTTCTTATCCCCGGCCACGCGCCGATTTTGCAGCGGCAGGAAATCCATCGCGAAGTGGATGCCATCGAGCTCGCGCCCGGGGACTGGCAGGTCGCGCGGCTGCTCGGCACCGCCAGCCAGCACCACCGCGTCGAACTCAGTCAGCAGCTTCCTCGGATTCACCGGCTTGGCCTGCTTGTTGCCCGCCCCGACTGGAGCCTGACCAATCACGTGATTGACGCGGAATTCGACTCCTTCCGCTTCCATCTGCTCAAGCCTGCGGTCGATCAGCCACTTCTCCATCTTGAAGTCGGGAATGCCGTAGCGCAGCAGTCCGCCGACGCGGTCGTTCTTTTCGAAGACGACCACTTCGTGGCCGACCCGCGCCAGCTGTTGGGCGCAGGCCAAGCCTGCCGGCCCTGAGCCGACCACAGCCACTTTCTTTCCGGTCTTGTGCGGCGCCGGTCGAGGCGCGACCCAGCTCTCTTCCCAGGCCTTGTCGATGATCGCGTGCTCGATCGACTTAATTCCGACCGGATCGTCATTGATGCGCAGCGTGCAGGCCTCCTCGCACGGCGCCGGGCAGACACGTCCGGTGAATTCCGGGAAGTTGTTGGTCGAGTGCAACGATTCGATTGCCGCCTTCCAGTCCTGGCGGTAAACCAGGTCGTTGAAGTCCGGGATGATGTTGTTGACCGGGCAGCCGGACATGCAGAAGGGAATGCCGCAGTCCATGCAGCGTGCGCCCTGAATCTTCGCCTCATCGTCGCTAAGGTGCAGGACGAATTCGCGGTAATGTTTCTTGCGCGAATCCTTGTCCTCGCTTGCTTCATGCAGGCGCTGATACTCCAGAAAACCAGTGACCTTTCCCATCTACGCTGCCGCTTTCTTGTGAGCCGCCGCGAGTTCGCTCAGCGCTCGCCGATACTCGCGCGGGAACACTTTTACGAAACGCGGCCGGTACGACGCCCAGCCGTCCAAGACCTCTTGGGCCTTGCTGCTGCCAGTGTAGCGAACGTGCTTCTCGAGCATTTGTCTGAGGATCACTTCGTCCGCTTGGCCAAGATGCCACAGATCCGGGCTCAGCTTGGCCTGTTGCTCGGATTGCGACAGCACCGGCTCGAGGTCCACCATGGCGGAATTGCAGTGGTTGATGAACGCGCCGTCTGCATCCAGGACGTAGGCGATGCCGCCCGACATGCCGGCGGCGAAGTTGCGCCCCGTTGCTCCCAGCACCACGACCGTTCCGCCGGTCATGTACTCGCAACCGTGATCCCCGACCCCCTGCACCACCGCGTGCGCGCCGGAATTCCGCACCGCGAAGCGCTCGCCCGCCACGCCGCGGAAGTAGGCCTCTCCGGCAATCGCGCCGTAGAGCACGACGTTGCCGGTAATGATGTTGAGCGCCGGGTCGCCCTGGAATTTGGGCGAGGGCTGGACGCTGATGCGTCCGCCCGACAGTCCTTTGCCGCAATAGTCGTTCGTGTCGCCAATAAGATCCAGCGTCACGCCCTTGGCCAGAAAGGCACCAAAGCTCTGTCCGGCAGATCCCGCCAGCCGCACGCGAATGGTGTCGTCAGGCAGACCGTCGTGCCCGTATCGGCGCGCAATTTCGGACGACAACATGGTGCCGACCGTGCGATTTATGTTCCGGATCGGCATGTCGATCGAGACCACCTCGCCGCTTTCGATCGCGGGCTGCGCCAGCTCGATCAGACGGTTATCCAGCGCCCTGTCCAGCCCGTGATTCTGAGCTTCGCTGTGGAAGCGTGCCACGTCCTGAGGCATATTCGGCATGTAGAACACCTTCGAGAAGTCGAGCCCCCTCGCCTTCCAGTGCTCGATTCCCTTGCGCATGTCGAGCAGTGCCGTGCGGCCGATCAGGTCGTCGAACTTGCGAATGCCAAGGCTCGCCATGAGCTCGCGCACTTCCTCCGCAACATAGAAGAAGAAGTTCACAACGTACTCGGGTTTGCCCGAAAACTTCTTGCGCAGCACGGGATCCTGCGTCGCCACACCGACCGGGCAGGTGTTGAGGTGGCACTTGCGCATCATGATGCAGCCCTCGACCACCAGCGGAGCGGTGGCGAAGCCGAACTCGTCGGCCCCGAGAATAGCGCCGATCACCACGTCGCGGCCGGTCTTGATCTGTCCGTCTACCTGAACCGCAATACGGCCGCGTAGCTTGTTGAGCACCAGGGTCTGCTGTGTTTCCGCGAGGCCCAGCTCCCAAGGCGTTCCGGCATGCTTGATCGACGACCACGGTGAAGCGCCGGTGCCGCCGTCGTGGCCAGAGATTGTCACATGGTCCGACTTGGCCTTCGCCACACCCGCCGCCACCGTGCCCACGCCCACTTCGGACACGAGCTTGACGCTGATCGAGGCCGCCGGATTCGCGTTCTTGAGATCGTGGATTAGCTGCGCCAGGTCCTCGATCGAGTAAATGTCATGGTGCGGCGGTGGCGATATGAGCTCGACGCCCGGCGTCGAAAAACGTAGTTCCGCTATGTACTCGGAAACCTTGCGTCCCGGCAGCTGTCCCCCTTCGCCCGGCTTGGCGCCTTGCGCCATCTTTATCTGGATCTGCTCGGCCGACGCAAGGTACTCGGCGGTGACGCCGAAGCGCCCGGACGCAACCTGCTTGATCTTCGATTTGAGCGAATCGCCTTCCTTGAGCGCGATGTCGGCTTCGACCCGGCCCCTGCCAAGGCGCGAGGTCAGCGTTTCGCCCGCTTTGACCGGCGCGTAGCGCCGCCGATCCTCGCCGCCCTCGCCGGTGTTCGACTTGCCGCCGATGCGGTTCATCGCCACCGCCAGCGTGGTGTGTGCCTCGGTGGAGATCGAGCCAAGCGACATGGCACCGGTCGAGAACCGCTTGACGATTTCGGCGGCGGACTCGACCTCTTCGATCGGAACCGGTTGGGCGCGGTCAAAACGAAAGTCGAACAGCCCGCGGAACGTCATGTGGCGCTTCGACTGGTCGTTGATGATGCTCGCGTACTCCTTGTAGGTCGAGTACGAATCGCGTCGCGTCGCCTGCTGCAGCTTCGCGATCGCGTCCGGCGTCCACATGTGCTCTTCCCCGCGCACGCGCCAGGCATACTCGCCGCCCGCATCCAGCGCGTTCCTGAGCACAGGGTCTTGCTCGTCAAACGCGGCACGATGCACGCGAATCGCCTCTTCGGCCACTTCAAAAATGCCGATGCCCTCGACCGACGAGGTAGTGCCATTGAAATACTTGTCGACCAGCGCGCGCGATAGGCCGACGGCCTCGAAGATCTGCGCCCCGGTGTAAGACATGTAGGTGGAAATGCCCATCTTGGACATGACCTTCGCCAGCCCCTTGCCGACCGCCTTGATGAAATGCTTGCACGCCTTGTGCGCGTCGATTCCCTGAGCGAGTCGTCCCCCCTCCGCAAGCTCGATCAGGCTCTCGAACGCAAGATAGGGATGCACGGCTTCGGCGCCGTAACCCCCGAGCAGTGCGAAATGGTGCACTTCGCGCGCTGACCCGGTTTCGACCACCAGACCAGTCGATGTGCGCAGTCCTTTGCCGACCAGGTGCTGGTGAATTGCTGACACGGCGAGCAGTGCCGGGATGGCGAGATTGTCGCGGTCCACCCTGCGGTCCGACAGGATGATGATCGAGGTGCCGGCGCGGACCGCGTCCTCGGCTTGCGCGCGCAAGGACGCGAGGCGTGCCTCGATCGCCTCCTTGCCCCAGGCCAGCGGATAGGTGATGTCGAGCTCGCAGGACTTGAACTTGCCGTCGGTGTAATTCTCGATGTGGCGGATCGTCTCCATCTGCTCGAAGTCGAGCACCGGCTGCGACACCTCGAGCCGCAGCGGCGGATTCATCTCGTCGATCCCGAGCAGGTTCGGCTTGGGTCCGATGAACGATACCAGCGACATCACCAGCTCTTCCCGGATCGGGTCGATCGGCGGATTCGTGACTTGTGCGAACAGCTGCTTGAAGTACTGATAGAGGTTCTTGTTCTTGTTCGACAGCACCGCAAGCGGAGAATCGTTGCCCATCGAACCGACCGGCTCCTGCCCTTGCTCGGCCATGGGGATCATTTGGAACTTGAGATCCTCTTGCGTATAGCCGAACGCCTGCTGGCGATCCAGCAGGCTGGCGCGCGCAGGGTCTCGCTTTTCCTTCGGTGCAGGCAAAGCGTCGAGCTTGATCCGGATGCGCTCTATCCACTCGGCGTAGGGCTTAGCCGATGCGAGCGACTCCTTGAGCTCCTTGTCGTCAATGATTCGCCCTTTCTCGAGGTCGACGAGGAACATCTTGCCCGGCTGCAGACGCCATTTCTTGACGATATGCTCCTCCGGCACCGGCAGCACGCCAACCTCGGAGGCCATGATCACCAGATTGTCGTCAGTGACAACGTAGCGCGAGGGCCGCAGTCCATTGCGGTCGAGCGTGGCACCGATCTGGCGCCCGTCGGTAAACGCGATCGAGGCCGGGCCGTCCCAGGGCTCCATCATCGCCGCGTGATACTCGTAGAAGGCGCGCCGGCTGGGGTCCATGAGGGCGTGGTTTTCCCACGCCTCGGGGATCATCATCATCATGGCGTGCGCGACCGAATAACCCGCCATGACCAGGAGCTCGAGCGCGTTGTCGAACGACGCAGAGTCAGACTGCCCGTCGTAGATGAGGGGCCAGATCTTGCCCAGGTCGTTGCCGAGGATCGGGCTGGATATCGCGCCCTGCCGCGCGCGGATCCAGTTGACGTTGCCGCGCAGCGTATTGATCTCGCCGTTATGCGCGATTATGCGGAACGGATGCGACAGGTCCCAGCTGGGGAAGGTATTGGTCGAAAAGCGCTGGTGAACGAGCGCCAGCGCCGACTCCATGCGCGGGTCCTTGAGGTCAAGGTAGTACTCGCCGACCTGGTGCGGGAGCAGCATGCCCTTGTAGACGATCGTCCGCGCCGACATGGACGGAACGTAGAACTCCTTGCCGTGCGCGAGATTGAGCGCCTGGATCGCGTGGCCTGCACTCTTGCGAATGATGTACAGCTTTCGCTCCAGCGCGTCGGTGACCGTGACACCCTTGCCGCGCCCGACGAAGACCTGGCGAATCGTCGGCTCGACCTGCCGGACCGACTCCCCCAGGTCGGAGCCATCGACCGGGACGTCGCGCCAGCCGAGCAGCACCTGACCCTCGTCCTTGATTGCGCGCTCAATTTCGTACTCGCAGGCGAGGCGACTTGCCGGCTCCCGCGGCAGAAACACCATTCCAACGCCGTACTGGCCGAAAGGCGGCAGCTTGACGCCTTGCTTGGTCATATCCTCTCGGAACAGCTTGTCCGGAAGCTGGACCAGGATGCCCGCTCCGTCGGAGGTCTTCGGATCCGCGCCGACCGCGCCGCGGTGGGTCAGGTTGCGCAGAACCGTCAGGCCCTGTCCGATAAGCGCGTGCGACTTCTTGCCCTTGATGTGCGCCACGAACCCCACGCCACAGGCGTCGTGTTCATGCTTAGGGTCGTACATGCCTCTGGCGTCAGGGAACATTCGCTTGTCCACGGTCAAGCCTTTGAATACAAAGTAGCTTCTCAATTTTCGCCGCTACGCACAAAAACGGCGAGCGAACTGGGAAATATACCTTTTCAGGCTGGCTGCTACAAGGGTATGGTGCGATGGCGCCGCTAGTGCGTCGCAGCAGCGGTCGCTGCCGCGGCAATCGCTTCCCGCACCAGCCGTTCGCCCGGATCGGCACGCAAGACCCCCCGGCCGAGTCCATCAAGCAGCACGAAGCGGACGCGCCCGTGCGCGACCTTCTTGTCGACCGCCATCAGCTCGAGATAGCGCTCGGGCGGCAGCTCGGCAGGGCCCGCGACCGGCAGCCCGGCGCGGGCGATCAGCATGCGCACTCGCCGTACTTCGCGCTCGTCGAGCAGGTTCGCGCGCGCGGACAGCTCCGCGGCCATCACCATGCCGGCCGCGACCGCTTCGCCATGCAGCCAAGTTCCGTAGCCCATGCCGGTTTCAATCGCATGGGCGAACGTGTGGCCGAAGTTGAGCACGGCTCGCCGGCCGCTCTCGCGCTCATCGTCGGCGACCACTTCCGCCTTGAGCTCGCAGGAACGGGTTACCGCGTAAGCGAGCGCATCCGCGTTCCCGGCCACCAAGCGCTCGATGTTTCCCTCAATCCACTCGGCAAACACGCCATCGAGCGCGAAGCCATGCTTGATCACCTCAGCCAAGCCGGCACGCAGCTCGCGCGGCGGCAGCGTCGCGAGCGTCGCAACGTCCGATACGACCATCAGGGGTTGGTAGAAGGCGCCGATCATGTTCTTACCGCGAGGATGGTTTATCGCGGTCTTGCCGCCAACCGAGGAATCAACCTGCGCGAGCAGCGTGGTCGGCACCTGGACGAAGGGCACGCCGCGTTGATATACGGCAGCCGCAAACCCAGCGAGATCGCCGACGACACCGCCGCCGAGCGCGATGATCGGCGTCTGCCGATCGCAGCGGGCCGCAAGCAGCGCGTCGAACACCCGGTCAAGGGTGCGCCAGTCCTTGGCCTGCTCGCCATCCGGGATCACTATCTCGACCGAATCAACGTCCGCGGCGGCAAGCGCGCGGCGCAAGCGCTCGAGATAGAGCGGCGCCACGACGGTGTTGGTCACTATGGCGGCACGTCCCGCTTTCAGGTTGGCAGCGTACAACGACGAATCATCCAGGACGCCTGAGCCGACGTGAATCGGGTACGAGCGCTCGCCCAGCTCTACGCGGAGACTTTGCATCTTTCCTCGATCTTCGCCAGCAGGCCGCGAGCGAGTGCCTGGACGGATTGCGTACCTGTCTCTAGGACGATGTCCGCAACCTGACGGTAGAGCGGATCGCGCTGCACGTACAGCTCCCTGAGGCGCTGCGCCGGATCCGGCGTGTCGAGCAGCGGCCGATTCTTGTCGTGCCGCAGCCGCCGATACAAGTCCTCGGGCCGCGCATGAAGATAGACGGTAGTGCCGCGCGAGGCGAGTTGGCGTCGATTTTCCGCCGACAGCACGGCGCCGCCTCCGGTCGCGAGCACCACGCCCTCAAGCGCCGCCAACTCTGCGATCGCTTGCTCCTCACGTGCGCGGAATCCGTGCTCACCCTCGATATCAAAGATCACCGGAATGCGCACGCCGCAGCGTCGCTCGATTTCGTGGTCGGAGTCCACAAATCGGCGCTTCAGGCGCTTGGCAATTAGCCTTCCCACGGTCGTCTTGCCCGCACCCATCATACCTACGAGATAGATATTGCCACCCGGTTTCACGAACCTATTGTAGCCGCACGGCGGAGGCGAAAAAGAAAACGGCCGGGAGGGCCCGGCCGTAACGTCCAGAGGAGACGCGGCAAATCAGCGAACTGTTAGGCGGTCGTTCACGACCTTGGGTGTGATGAATACCAGAAGCTCGGTCTTGCTCGTGCTGGTCTGGTTGTTCTTGAACATCCAGCCCACGAAAGGCAGGTCACCAAACAGCGGCACCTTCGTTATGTCGGTGCGGTCGCTCTGCTGGTAGATCCCGCCGATCACCACGGTTCCCCCATTGTCCACGAGCACTTCCGTCTTTACGTGTTTGGTATTGATTTGCACACCAGCGGGCGTAGTCGTGCCAACTGAATCATTATTGACATCGAGCGTCATGATCACGTTGCCGTCAGGCGTGATCTGCGGTTTGACCTTGAGCGACAGGCTGGCCTTTTGGAACGAGACCGCCGTCGCGCCAGAAGAAGTCGCCTGCTGGTAAGGGATCTCCGTTCCTTGCTCGATCACGGCCTCGACTTGGTCGGCGGTCAGCACGCGTGGGCTTGAGATCACCTTGCCCTTGCCATCCGCCTCCAGCGCGCTGATCTCGAGATTCAGGAACCTGGTCATCGCGGTGTCGAACAGGACGAACGAAAACTGGCCTGCGGTGAAGGAGTTCAGGCCCGTCGCCGGCAGGTTCACGTTGGTCGAATTCACGAGAAAGTCCGGCGTCGTGGTCGTTTGGCCGGTTTGGAACCCGGTATTGGCCAGACCACCGCCAAAGGTAAACCGGGTGTTGCCGTCTCCAAGCAACTTATGCCCTGTCCCAGCCTCATTGTAGCCAAGCCGGGCCCCGAGGTTCTTGCTAAACGTGTCGTTCGCTTCGACGATGCGTGCTTCGATCATCACCTGGCGTACGGGGACGTCTATCTTGGCGATAAGCTTGCGCACCTCGTCGAGCCGCCTCGGCGTGTCCTGCACGAATAATGTGTTTGTGCGCGCGTCCACGACTGCACTGCCGCGCTTGGACAGAATTCGCTGGTTGGCCTCGGAAAGGATCTTCTGAACGTCCGCCGCCTTCTGATAGTTCAGCTGGAACGACTCCGTGCGCGTCTGCTCCAGGTCATTGATCTGCTGCGCCGCTTCGAGCGCGAGCTTCTCGCGCGTCGCGATCTCGTCGCGCGGTGCGATCCAGATTACGTTGCCGTTCCTGCGCATGTCGAGACCACGCGTCTCCAGGATGATGTCCAGGGCCTGATCCCAAGGCACGTCCTTCAGGCGCAGCGTGATGTTGCCGGTCACCGAATCGCTGGTGATGATGTTGAGGTCGGTGAAGTCTGCGATCACATTCAGAACCGCCCTGACCTCGACGTTCTGGAAGTTAAGCGACAGCTTCTCTCCCTTGTACTTTCCCTGTCCCGGGAGCTTGGTGGTATCGGTAACCGGCTTCACCTCGACGACGAACTGGTTGTCCGACTGATAGGCATTGTGTTCCCACTGCCCCTTCGGTTCGATGACCATGCGCACATTGTCGCCCTGCTGGTACGCGCTTATGGTCTGCACCGGTGTCGCGAAGTCATTGACATCAAAGCGCTTGCGCAGGTTCTCCGGCAGCGACGTCTTGAGGAAGTCGACCACGATGCTTTGCCCCTGCTGACGGATGTCGATGCCGGTCGATGAATCAGAGAGATCAACCACTACCCGGCCGGCGCCGGACGCCCCGCGCCGAAAATCGATGTTGCGCACACTATGCGTGGCGTCGGCCTTGCCTTCAGAGAAATGCGCTCCTCCGCCGCCCTGGGCCACCGCCGGCGCCGAGAGCGTTATGACGAGATCTTTTCCGTCGATGGCGGCCTCATGCGGCACCGGACGGCTGAGATTGAGGACCATCCTGGTACGACCAGCACCTTGCACGAGATTCATGCTGCGCAGCGCGCCCTGCCCGATATCCTGGCTGGCGCGCCCGAGCGCGTTCAGAGTATTTGGGAAATCGAAGGCAATGCGCGCGGGCGAGGTAATGGCGAAATTCGGCGGTACGCTCTTCAACGCCTCCTTGGTCGTCACGCGCACGACTGTCTTCGAGTCCTGCTGCGTGACGTTGAAAGCCTCGATGCTATTGACCTGAGCAAGCGCGGCGCCCGCTCCCGCGAGCCACAGCGCGAGTGCATAGAGAGCGTTTATCTTTTTCATCGTTTACTTACCTCCTGCAATTGCAGCGCGCTAGAGCGTTGCACCCACTCGCCGCTACCATCCTGGACCAGTTCGGTCAGTTTGATTTGGCTTTCGTCGATCGAGGTGATAACGCCGAAATTCTGGCCCATGTAGTTGCCTTGCTTGACCCGGTAAAGATTCGTGCCGGCTTTTACTAGACCGAAGGTTTGCTTGCCTTGAGTGATGGTGCCAACCATCTGGATCGATTCGAGCGGAAATGCCTCGAGAGGCTCCTTAGGCCGGTTCGGGTCCGGCGCCGGTGTGCCTCCGACTCCCTTCCCGGGCTGCGCGATGATGATTCGGTCCGGTCGGAACGGGTCAACCAGATCTTCCGCCGTGTAAGGCACAGGCTCATAGGGCCTGACCTGCGGCAGCGGGTTCACGTGCCCGCGTAGCCCTTTGGTCAACGCGTTCAGCTCCTGTCGAAGGTCGCTGTGCTGGTCGCTGCCACAACCGGCGATCAGCAAAGCAGCGGCCAAGATCAGATACTTCCTCATCGCCGGCCACCCCTCTTAGCGGCCTGCTGGGCCTTGCGCTGGGCAGCGATTTCCTCTTCGTCCAGGTAGCGGAACGTCCGCGCGACGGCCTCCATTGCCAGCGTGCCATCCTTGGTCGCCGAGATCGAAACGTCGTTAAGAGTGACGATACGCGACAGCTGTCCGACGTCACTCGCGAAAGCACCCATGTCATGGTAGGTGCCGACGACCTTCACCTGGATCGGAAGCTCGGCGTAAAACTCCTTCATGGTTTCCGCGGCGGCCGGCTTGAAGAGTTCGAACTGCAGGCCTCGCCCCAGGCCCGCCTGGTTGATGTCGACCAGCAGCGCGTCCATCTGAGACTTGTTGGGCAGCTGGCGCAGCAACGCGCCGAATTGTGTGTCGATTTCGCGTAGTTGTTGCTGGTATAGATCGAGGTTCACCGACTGGCGCTTCTTGATGACGTAAGCGTCCTTCAACTTCGATTCTTCCTGCCTGCCGCGCTCCAGCTCGTCCAGCTGTCCCTGCCAGTCAACAATGTAGGCAGCCACCGGGATCGCCACCAGAATGCTCAGCAGCACAGCCAGTTTCGGGAATACGGGCCAAGTGCCGGGGTCGCGCCAGTTGAGGCGGCGGAAATCTTCGACGATCTTGTTGAAGTCGATCGCCATGGCTCAGCTCTTCTTCGCTGGCGCCTTGCCGCCCTTGCCGCCCTTGGATTCCTCTTCGGGCTTGAGCGGTTTAAGCGACAGATTAAGGTTGAACTCCGAGAGGCGCTTCTTGTCCACTAGGGTAGCTTTGATCTGGACGAGGTCCGGCTTTTCAAGCCACGGCGAGGATTCAATGTTGCGCATGAGAGTAGAAACTCGAGCGTTGGACTGGGCGTAACCGTCCAGATGGACCAATAGGCCTTTCTGCTTGACGCTCTTGAGATAGACGCCCTCAGGCATTTGGCGTACCAGCTGATCAAGCAAATGCACGGTCTGAGCACGGTCCGCTTGAAGCGTTTCAATGACTTGCTTTCGTGCGAGCAGCGCTTGAATTTCGTCCTTCAGCTTTTTAATGTCCGCAATTTGCTTGTCGAGCTTCGCGATTTCTCCCTTCAGGAACGCGTTGCGATCCTGCTGCGCAGCTACGCGATTGGCATTGAGCACGTGTCCTGCGCCCCAGATTACGGCGCCGAGGATTGCCGTCATTCCCGCCACAACGGCGAAATGCGTGCGTGCGCGCTTACGGCGCTCGTCACGATGCGGAAGTAGATTGATGCGAATCGTCATACCGGGTCGAACCTCCGCATGGCGAGTCCGCATGCGATGATCAACGACGGTGCGTCGACCAGCAGGCGTTTGAGTTGAATACGCGAGGACGTCTGCATCGCGGCGAACGGATTCGCCACCATGGTAGGTACCTGCGTGCGCGTATTCACCGCCTCGTCGAGACCCGGAATTACCGCGGATCCGCCTGCGAGAAGGATCTGATCGACCGCGTTGTACTGCGTAGAAGTAAAGAAGAACTGCAGGGCGCGCTGGACTTCCATGGAAAGATTGTCCATGAAGGGCCGCAGCACCTCCGTTTCATAGTCGTCCGGCAATCCCCCCGAGCGCTTCGCGTTTTCCGCTTCTTCGACGCTCATGCCGTAGCGGCTTACGATCTCCTGCGTCAGCTGGTTGCCGCCGAACGCCTGTTCTCGAGTGTAAACCGACTGATCGTTGCGCAGGACGGTAACGTTCATTACGTTCGCGCCGATGTCGACTACCGCGATGTTCTGGTCCTTGCCGCCGTTCGGCAGCTGCTGCACCACCAGCGCGAGTGCGCTTTGCTGTGCATAAGATTCGACGTCCATGACCAGTGCCCGAAGTCCCGCCGACTCCGCCACCGCGACACGATCTTCCACCTTCTCCTTGCGGGTGGCAGCGATCAGGACCTCCTCCTCTTCAGGATTGGAGGGCGCCGGGCCAATAAGCTGGAAGTCGAGATTCACCTCGTCAAGGGCGAAGGGAATGTACTGGTTCGCCTCCGTTTCCACCTGGATCTCGAGCTCGTCCTCGCGCAGTCCGGCCTGGACGATGATCTTCTTGGTGATGACTGCTCCCGAGGGCACGGCCATCGCCACGTGCTTGGTTCGGGTCGCAAGCCGCTTGTGCGCGCGTTTGACCGATTCGGCGACCGCTTCGAGGTTGTTAATGTTGCCGTCTACAACGGCCTCGCGCGGCAGGGGTTCGATGGCGTAGCGTTCAACGCGATAAGCCCCCTTGCCGGCATCGACGATCTCGATCATTTTGACCGAAGACGAGCTGATATCCAGCCCGAACACCGGCAGCGCCTTTGGCTTGAAAATATCGAGTTCCATCGTTATTTTCCTTTGCGTACCGGCCGCTTAGGCGCAATACGTAGAAATTGCGTTAAATGCTAGCAACAACTCTATCCAGTGTCTAGTGAATTTTCCACACGGATGGACCCCCTATAATGCCCCCCTTTCGTCATCGAGGGTCCGACCCTCTTCGCCTGACCTAACTGCCTTGATGTGGCATCGTTTTTTGACCTTTCCGCTCGCGCTGCTGGCGGGCGTCCTAGCCGTCACTCTGACGGTCGCTGCGCTGGTGGTTGCGCTCGCCTATCCGAACCTGCCGTCGCTTGATTCGCTCACCGATTATCAGCCGAAGGTACCGCTGCGAATCTATACCGAGGATGGAGCCCTGATCGGTGAGTTCGGCGAGGAACGTCGTTCCGTCATCTCGATCAGCGAGGTGCCAAAGTTTCTCAAAGACGCGATCATTTCAGCCGAGGACGAACGCTTCTACCAGCACGCCGGCATTGACTACGTCGGCGTCTTGCGCGCTGCCTACTCGAACCTCATTGCCGGCGGCAAGCGACAGGGCGCGAGCACGATAACCATGCAGGTGGCGCGCAACTTTTTTCTGTCGTCGGAAAAGACCTTCACCCGCAAGCTGTATGAGGCGCTGCTGGCATTCAAGATCGAACACAGTCTGTCCAAAGACGAGATCCTGGAGTTGTACATCAATCAGATCTACCTGGGTCAGCGTGCCTATGGCTTCGCGGCCGCCGCGCAGACCTATTTCGGCAAGTCGCTCGACCAACTCACCCTTGCCGAAGCCGCCATGCTGGCGGGATTGCCGAAGGCGCCTTCCAGTTACAACCCGATCGCCAGTCCGCAGCGCGCCAAGAGGCGACAGCAATACGTCCTGCGTCGCATGCGTGATCTGGGATACATCGACGACGCCCAGTATGCGCAGGCCGTTGCAACGCCGGTGCGTACACATCGCGAAACGAGCGAATATTCAGTACATGCCGAGTATGTCGCGGAAATGGTGCGTCAGGCGGTCCGCGAGCAGTATCCGGAAGACGCTTACACCAAGGGTTTTCGGGTCTATACGACGATACGCAAGGCCGATCAGGAAGCCGCATATACCGCGCTGCGCCAAGGTCTCGAGAACTACGACCGCCGACACGGCTATCGCGGGCCGGAGGGATTCGTTTCGCTTCCCGACGCACCGCGAGACGAGGACTACGACGAGGCGCTCTCGGACCATCCGGACAGCGACGACCTGCTTGCGGCCGTCGTGCTCTCGGCGTCGCCGCGCAAGGTCGAGGCCGCCCTGCGCAACGGCGACACGATCCAGATCACGGGCGAAGGGCTGAAATTGGCCGCGTCTTCGCTTCGTTCCTCGGCGCCGCCGAGAATGCGCATCCAACGAGGCGCGATCGTGCGAGTCGAGCAGGCAGGCCGCAAGCGCTGGGAAATTGTTCAGCTGCCCGAGATCGAGGGGGCGTTCATTGCGGTGGATCCGCAAGACGGAGCGGTGCGGGCGCTGGTGGGCGGTTTCGACTTCTTCCGCAACAACTACAACCATGTCACGCAGGCGTGGCGTCAACCGGGCTCGTCGTTTAAGCCGTTCATTTACTCGGCTGCACTGGAAAAGGGGTTCACGCCGGCTACTGTTATCGCGGACGAACCGATCGTAATCGATCCCGAGGTGACCGGCGGCCAGCCGTGGGAACCGAACAACTATGACGGCAAGTTCGAGGGGCCGATGCGCATGCGCACAGCTCTCGCGAAATCGAAGAACATGGTGTCAATCCGCATCTTGCAGGCGATTGGCACCAAGTATGCGCAAGATTACATCACGCGCTTCGGGTTCGATGCGGACAAGCATCCGCCTTATCTCACTATGGCGCTCGGCGCCGGATCAGTCACACCCTGGCAAATGGCGCGCGCCTACTCGGTATTCGCAAATGGCGGTTACCTGCTGCAGCCCTACTTCATCGAGAAGATCGTCGACGACCGCGGCAATCCGCTCGGGGTCGCTCACCCGCAGCACGCGGGCGACGATGGTTTGCGCGTGATCGATGCGAGGAACGCCTTTCTCATCGACAGCATGTTGCAGGACGTTACCCGCTACGGAACCGCCGCGCGCGCCTCGCGCCTGGGACGGGACGACATCGCAGGCAAGACTGGTACCACCAACGAATTCGTGGATGCCTGGTTCTGCGGCTTCCAGCCGACATTAGTCGGCATCACGTGGGCCGGTTTCGACCAACCGAAGACACTCGGCCGCAACCAGACCGGCGCATCCGTCGCGCTGCCGATCTGGATGGACTTCATGCAGAAGGCGTTAAAAGGCGTGCCCGAGATGGTACTCACGCCTCCGCCCGGCGTAGTGCTGGTGGAAACCGGGCCGGATCCGACTATCCCCGACGACAAGCCGACGCCCGAGTATTTCTATCAGGAGAACGTCCCGGTCGAGCCCGCCGCGACGACGCCAGCGGGGCCGACCGGTGAGTCGCAGGCACCACCATCCGGCGCACCGCAGCAGGCGCCGATGCCCGCGCCGCCCCAAGCCACGCCGGCGGCGCAACCCGCCCAGGCGCAACCCGCCCATTAAGGGCCGGTCAAAGTCCCAAGGCGTGGGGTCAACCGCGCAGTACGACCCCCTGCCCGCCCTGCGCGGATACGAGCCTGGACAGCGCGCCGAACAGTTCGCTACCGTCGCGCGTGTCGCGCCATGCCGAGCCGTCCCAGCGGAAATGGAATCCTCCGGATTTCGCCGCGACCCAGATCTCTCGCGCCGCGCCGTGTCGATTGATGACCATCTTGCTTCCGTTGTTGAATTCGACTTCCAGCACCCCGCCCGCCTTGGATTGCAGGTCGACGTCGAGTTCGCTCGCTTCGATCGATTGCTCGATGCGGTTCAGCACGGTGTCCGCGAGCACTTCGAATTCCGAGTCCGTCATGTGGCGGTGGCAGCGCGTGATAACATGAATATTTTACCTCTCGCGACACGATGCGTTCCGCCTTTCTCCTCGCGGTGAGCGCCGCTCTCGCGGTCCTCGCCGGCTGCGGACAGCGGGGCGACCTGTACTTTCGCGACAACCCGCCGCCCGGCGTCAAGCCGCGCAAGGCTGAGCCCTACAAGCCCGTGCCCTATCCGGCGGACACCGATCGCGGCAGCGGCGCGTCCGAAAAGAACTAGCCGCCCGCGTGGCCTTCGCCCACCGCAACGGCACACTTTGCGCCGAACAACTGCCGCTCGATGAATTGGCGCAGCGCTTCGGCACCCCGTGCTATGTCTACTCGCGCGCCGCGATCGAGCAGGCCTACACGAGCTATTCGAGCGCGCTTGCCGGACACAACGCACTCATCTGCTACTCGGTTAAAGCGAACCCGAATCTCGCGGTGCTCGCGCTCATGGCTAGCCTGGGCGCGGGCTTCGACATCGTTTCAGGCGGAGAGTTGGCGCGCGTCCTGGCCGCAGGAGGAGACCCGGGCAAGACGCTGTTCTCCGGGGTGGGCAAAACCGAATTCGAGAT
This sequence comes from Burkholderiales bacterium, assembly GCA_049582365.1. GTDB lineage: Bacteria > Pseudomonadota > Gammaproteobacteria > Burkholderiales > SG8-39 > DAHVFK01. Next base: position 18,349 of record JBAUTW010000446.1, read on the forward strand.
CGAGCAGGCGCTGCTGGCCGGAGTACGGTGCATCAACCTCGAGTCGGAGTCCGAGCTCGAGCGGGTCAACGTGCTTGCCGGCCGCCTTGGCAGGCGGGCGCCGGTGGCATTCCGCGTCAATCCCGACGTCGATGCCAGAACGCATCCCTACATCTCGACCGGCCTGAGACAGAACAAGTTCGGGGTCCCGCACGACGACGCGGAGCGCCTCTACGCCAAAGCCGCGCGAATGCCGAACATCGAGATCCGCGGCGTCGGCTGCCACATCGGCTCGCAGCTTACCGACCCTGCGCCATTCGTCGAGGCCGCGGCGCGCATCGCCGCACTGGTGGCGCGCCTCGAGGCGGCGGGGATGCCGATGGCGCATATCGACTTGGGGGGCGGCATCGGCATTCGCTACCGGGACGAAACCCCGCGTCCGGTGGCCGAGTTCATCGCCGGGGCCCTACACGCGCTTGGCGCGAGGCGCGCCGAGCTGATCCTAGACCCGGGGCGCTCGATCATCGGCAACGCCGGCCTGCTGCTGACGCGCGTCGAGTATGTCAAGCCGGGGGCAGCGAAGAGCTTCCTGGTGGTGGACGCCGCGATGAACGATCTCTTGCGCCCGGCGCTGTACGACGCCTGGCACGAAGTGCGGGCTGTGCGCGAGGCGCCCCCAGGGGCCAGGCCGGTGACTTATGACGTGGTCGGACCGGTATGCGAGAGCGGTGATTTTTTAGCCAGGGAGCGCCCGCTGGTCGCCGGCGCGGGCGATCTGCTGGCGGTGATGTCGGCCGGCGCTTACGGCATGAGCATGAGCTCGAACTACAACTCGCGGCCCCGGGCAGCGGAAGTGCTGGTTGACGGTGCGCAGGCGTATCTGATCCGCGCCCGGGAAACGGTAGAAGATCTCTTTGCCCTGGAAAGGATCTTGCCGTAGATTGTCGGCGCTCCGAGCAGACCTCGCCGCGACGCTTACTACATCAGGCAACTCACCCACGACGGCCGGCCCCCGGCCCACAACATGACAACCTCTTCCCGTTCACGAGCCCTGTCGGTGGCGGGCATCGCGCTGGCCGTAGTGCTCGCGGGAACCGCGGCGACCCACTTCGCCGCCGACAGCGGCGCCAACGAGAAGAAGCGACCCGCCGTCCCGCCGGCGGTCCCTGTGTCGATTGCAGTCGCAGCCGAGCGAAACATGCCCGTGATCCTGCGCGCTATCGGGAACGTCGACGCCTACTCTAGCGTCGCAATCAAGGCGCGGGTGGACGGACAAATCGTCGCGGTCAATTTCCGCGAGGGCCAGGCAGTGCGCAAGGGCGACGTGCTGTTCCGGCTCGATGCGCGGCCGTTCGAAGCAGCTTTGAGGCAGGCGGAGGCGAACTTCGCGCGCGACAAGGCGAGCCGCGATCAGGCACGCTCACAGGAGCGGCGCTATTTCGACCTGCTCGAGAAACACTTTGTTTCGAAGGAGGCCTACGCGCAGATTGGTACTGCAGCAGAAACTGCCGAAGCGGCGCTCAAGGCAAGCGAGGCGGCGGTCGAAACTGCGCGACTCAATCTCCAGTACTGCACCATCCGCTCGCCGATCGACGGCTATGTGGGGCGGATCATGCTGCAACTCGGCAACCTGGTGAAGGCGAACGACACAAACGCGCTGGTCGTCATCAACCAGGTAATGCCGATCTACGCGACGTTCGCAGTGCCTGAGCAGCGCCTGAGCGAGATCCGGCGCCACATGGCCGACGCGCCGCTCGACGCAACGGTGAGCAGCGCCGACGCGCGCCGCGTACCCCTTGCGACCGGTCGCCTCGTGTTCGTCGACAACGCGGTCGACGTCAGCACCGGAACGATCAAGCTGCGCGCCGAGTTCAAGAACCGCGATCTCGCGCTGTGGCCGGGGCAGTTCGTCAACGTAGCCCTCAAGCTCTATGATCAGACGAACGCCATCGTGGTGCCGTCTGTCGCGGTCCAGACCGGCCCGCAGGGAGAGTTTGTTTTCGTGCTCAAGCCCGACGCGACCGCGGAAGTGCGCAAGATCGCGGTATCGCGCACCGAAGGCGACCTGACCGTCATTGCACAGGGACTGGCCAAGGGCGAAAGGGTCGTCACGCGCGGCCAGCTGCGGCTGGTGCCGGGAGTGAAGGTTGTCGTGCGTCCGGACGCATCGTGAACCTTTCCGAGCTGTTCGTCCGCCGACCGGTCATGACCGTTCTGGTCATGGTCGGGATCCTCATGTTCGGCATCGTCGGCTACCGGCTGCTGCCGGTGAGCTCGCTGCCGAACGTCGACTTCCCCACCATCCAAGTCAGGGGTGAGTTGCCCGGCGCCAGCCCGGAAACCATGGCCTCGGCGGTTGCAACACCGCTCGAGAAGCAGTTTTCGACCATCGCCGGGATCGACTCGATGTACTCGGTCAGTGGTCAGGGCGTAACCCAGATCACGCTCCAGTTCGCACTCGACCGCAATATCGACGCGGCGGCGCAGGACGTCAATTCCGCAATTGCGGCGACCGCGCGACAGCTCCCCTCAGCGATGCCGGCGCCGCCGTCGTTCCGAAAGGTGAACCCCGGCGACTTCGCAGTGTTCTATCTCGCGCTCACGTCGGACACCATGCCGCTCTCGACGGTGGACGAGTACGCCGAAACGTTCCTCGCGCAGCGCATTTCGACCATCAGCGGTGTGGCCCAGGTGCAGGTCTACGGACAGCAGAAATACGCGGTGCGGGCCCAGGTCGATCCGGGCGCGCTCGCCTCGCGCGGCATCGGGATCAACGAAGTCCAGCAGGCCATTGCCCAGGCCAACGTGAATTTGCCGACGGGTACGCTGTACGGCAAAGAGCGCCTGTTCGCGGTGCAGGCTGACGGGCAGCTGTTCGACGCGGCCGCCTTTCGGCCGCTGATCGTTGCTTACCGAAGCGGCTCCCCGGTCCATCTCGAACAGCTAGGGCGCGTTGTCGACGGCGTCGAAAGCGACAAGGTCGCCGCCTGGTTCAAGGACAAGCGCGGAATCGTTCTCGGAATCTACCGCCAGCCCGGCACCAACACCATCCAGGTGGTCGACGCGGTGAAAAAGCTCCTGCCGACTTTCCGCGCCGAGGTGCCGGCGGGCGTCACGATGGAAGTGCTGTTCGACCGCTCGGTCACCATTCGCCAGTCGGTCGAGGAAGTGGAGTTCACGCTCCTGCTTGCGCTCGCGCTCGTGGTCATGGTGATCTTTCTCTTCCTACGCAACCTTTCGGCGACCTTAATTCCCAGCATTGCACTGCCGATGTCGATCGTCGGAACATTCGGCGTGATGTACGCGTTGGGCTACAGCCTGGACAACATATCGCTCATGGCGCTCACGCTCTGCGTCGGCTTCGTGGTCGATGACGCCATCGTGATGCTGGAGAACATCTCGCGCCACATGGAGAGCGGCAAGACCCGCTTGCAGGCCACACTCGATGCATCGAAGGAGATATCTTTCACGATCCTTTCGATGACTCTGTCGCTCGCCGCGGTGTTCATCCCGGTGTTCTTCATGGGGGGCATCGTAGGACGCCTGCTGCACGAGTTCTCTGTGACGATCATCACCGCGGTGCTGATATCGGGTTTCGTTTCATTGACCCTCACGCCGATGATGTCCAGCAGGCTGCTCAAGCCGCAGCACGGCGTCGTGCACGGCAAAATGTATCAGCTGTCCGAGCGCGGATTCGACGCGATACGCGATTCCTACCGGGTAACGCTCGAGTGGTCTCTCGCCCACAGGCGCTTCATCATCCTCGCATTCCTCGCGATCACGGTGGCCACTGGGTTCCTCTTCGCGCGCATGCCGAAGGGTTTTCTGCCCACCGAAGACACCGGGCAGATCTTCTGTTTCACGGAAGCACCGCAGGACATCTCCTTCGACGCTATGGCGAAGTTGCAGCAGCAGGTGGCGGACATTGTGCGTCGCAATCCGAACGTCGAAGGCGTCATGTCGTTCATCGGAGCGAGCGGATTCAATCCGTCGCTCAATCGCGGCCGCATGTTCATCACGCTCAAGCCGCGCTCGGAGCGGGTGTCGGCGGACGAAGTCATTCGGCAGCTGCGGCCGAAGCTGCAAGGGCTGATCGGCATCAAGGCCTACATGCAGAATATTCCGACCATCCGCATCGGCTTGCTTACGAAGAGCCCGTACCAGTACACGCTGCGCGGCGCGAGCACCGACGAGTTGTACCACTGGGTGCCGATTATCGAGGACAAGCTCAAATCGATCCCGATCCTGGTCGACGTGGCGAGCGACCTGCAGATCCACCAGCCGCAGGTACGGGTGGACATCGACCGCGGCAAGGCCTCATCGCTCGGCATAAGTGCTCAGCAGCTGGAGACGGCGCTCGGCGCCGCCTACGGCTCGCAACAGGTGTCGACGATCTACACCTCGACCAATCAATATGCTGTCATTCTGGAAGTCGAGCCGCGCTTCCAGCGCGGCCCAGCGGCGCTGCCGGCGCTGTACATCCGCTCCTCTAACGGCAACCTGGTGCCATTGGACGCAGTGGCCAAGCTGTCCTACGGCGTAGGTCCGCTGACGGTCAGCCATCAGGGCCAGCTGCCATCGGTGACCTTCTCCTTCGACCTCAAACCCGGCGTGTCGCTGTCTCAGGCGATTGACACGATCCGCAGCACCATGCGGGAGCTGCAGGTGCCCGCCACGCTCAGCGCGAGCTTTTCCGGCACGGCGCAGGCGTTCGAGGACTCGCTCCAGGGAATGGGCATCCTGCTTGTACTCGCGATCGTCGTGATCTACCTCGTGCTCGGAATCCTGTACGAGAGCTTCATCCACCCGCTGACGATCCTGTCCGGTCTGCCGACCGCAGGACTCGGCGCCCTGTTGACGCTCAAATTGTTCGGCCTCGACCTGAACATGTATGCCTTCGTCGGCATCATCATGTTGGTCGGAATAGTGAAGAAAAACGCGATCATGATGATCGACTTCGCGATCGAGGCTCGGCGCAAGGAGGGAAAGGCGCCGCATGACGCGATCTTCGAGGCCTGCATGGTGCGCTTCCGTCCGATCATGATGACGACGATGGCCGCTCTGATGGGCAGCCTGCCGATCGCTCTCGCCTTCGGTGTCGGCGGCGATGCGCGCCAGCCGCTCGGCCTCGCCGTCGTCGGGGGGCTGCTGCTTTCCCAGCTGCTCACGCTCTACATCACCCCGGTGATATACATCTATTTCGAGAATTTCTCGGATCGGCTTGCGCGTCGGCGGGCGCGCGCGACCGGACCAGCGCTAAGCGGCGCCGCCGTGCCGGCAGGACCACATGCTCCGAAAGCGTTAGACTAGTCGCATGGCCGCACCCCAAGAAACGCGCAACATGGCGCTGTTCTGCGATTTTGAGAACATCGCGCTCGGCGTGCGCGACGCCAAATACGCCCAGTTCGACATCAGCCGGGTGCTGGAACGGCTACTGCTAAAGGGCAGCATCGTGGTGAAGAAGGCTTATTGCGACTGGGAGCGCTACAAGGAGTTCAAGAGCGTGATGCATGGCGCCTCGTTCGAGTTGATCGAGATCCCGCACGTGCGGCAGTCGGGCAAGAACTCCGCGGACATCCGCATGGTGGTTGACGCGTTGGACCTCTGCTACACCAAGTCGCACGTCGATACCTTCGTGATCATCAGCGGCGACTCGGATTTTTCGCCACTGGTCTCGAAGCTGCGCGAAAACGCGAAGGTGGTGATTGGGATCGGAGTGAAGAACTCGACGTCCGACCTGCTGATCGCCAATTGCGACGAGTTCATCTACTACGACGACCTGGTGCGCGAAGAAGAAGCGAAGCGCCGGGCGGCGCGCAAGCGGCGGGAGGCGCGTCCTGCCGGCGCCGCGAAAGAACCTGCCGCGGGCGAGGACAAGCGCCAGGAAGCCATGGACCTGGTACTCGGCACCGTTGAGGCCCTGGTGGCCGAGCGCGGCGAGGACGAGCGTATCTGGGGCTCGATGGTCAAGCAGGCGCTCAAGCGCCGCAACCCAGGATTCAACGAGTCTTACTACGGCTTTCGCGCATTTTCCGACCTGCTCGAAGAGGCCCAGAAGCGCAATCTTCTTTCGCTCGAGCGCGACGAGAAGTCCGGCGGCTACCTCATCCGCTCGATGTAGCGACCGCCGGGCGCGCAACCCGCGCGCGGCGCCGCACGAGCCAGTACAGGCGCACGCCGAGCAATCCGGCAAGAACCAGCGCGAAAAGCGCCGGCTCGGTGATGTCGCGTTTCACCAGCCACCAGAAGTGCAGCACGCCGAACACCGCGATCAGGTAGATGAACCGGTGCACGCGCTGCCATTTTCGCCCGAGGCGGCGCTGCATCGCATCGGTCGAGGTAGCAGCGAGCGGAACGAGCAGCAAGAAGGCGGTGAAGCCGACCGTGATATAGGGTCGCTTGAGCACGTCTGCGGCGATTGCCACGATATCGAACCACTGATCGAGCCAGACATAGGTGAGAAAGTGAAGCGCCGCGTAGAAAAACGCGTACAGGCCGAGCATGCGGCGCAGCTTGAGCAGCCAGTTCGCGCCGGTCGCACGCCGTAGCGGCGTTACGCCCAGCGTCGCGCACAGCAAAAACAGCGTCCACCAGCCGGTCGAATGCGTTACCGCCTCGACCGGATTGGCGCCCAACGCATCATTCGCGACGCCCCAGACGAGGTGCGCAAACGGGACTAGGCAAAGCACGAACAGCGCGGTCCTGATCGCGCCGAGCTGGCGCGCGCGGGGCTGCCACATCGAACGACTCTCAGAAGAACTTCTTCAGGTCCATGCCGGCGTAGAGCCCGGCCACCTGATCCGCGTAACCGTTGAACATGAGCGTCTTGCGCTTTGGCGTGAAAAAACCATCCTCGCCGATGCGGCGCTCGCGTGCCTGACTCCAGCGGGGGTGGTCGACGTTCGGGTTAACGTTCGAATAAAAGCCGTATTCGTTCGGCGCCGCCTCGTTCCAGGCCGTCTTCGGCTGCTGCTCGGTGAACGTTACGCGCACAATCGACTTGGCACTCTTGAAGCCGTATTTCCAAGGCACCACCACACGCACCGGAGCTCCGTTCTGGTTCGGCAGCACTTCCCCGTACAGCCCGAACGTCAGCAGGGTGAGCGGATTCATCGCCTCGTCCAGACGCAGGCCCTCGACGTAGGGCCAATCGAGCAACGGCAGGCGCGTTCCGACCATCGTTTCAGGGTCCAGCTTGGTGGTGAAGGCGACATACTTGGCGCGCCCCGTCGGCTCAACCAGTTTGATCAGCTCGGACAGCGGATAGCCGACCCAGGGGATCACCATCGACCACGCCTCGACGCAGCGGTGGCGATAGACGCGGTCCTGCATCGGCGCAAGCTTGAGCAGTTTCTCGATATCGAACACGCCGCCGCGCTTGACCTCGCCGTCCACCGCCACCGCCCAAGGCCGGGTCTTCATCTTAGGCGCGTAGATCGCCGGTTCGTCCTTGCCCGTGCCGAACTCGTAGAAATTGTTGTACGTGGTAACGTCTTTGTACGGCGTCTGCTTTTCGCTCGTGCCGAAAGGGCCCGGTCGGCCGGGCAGCTTGCCTGACCCGGTTTCCTTAGCGTCGGCCGGCAGCAGCGGCCAGACAAGACCCATGGCCAGCGCCCGGCGCAGAAAGGCGCGGCGGCTCAGGTAAACGGACTTCGGCGTGATCTCCGAGGGTGCGACGTCGGAGGCGGTACGGATCAACGTGGGCATTTACCTCGCTCCATTTGGTCGCGCGCGCGGCGCGCAGCTTACATGCTGATAATACGCGCGCCGCCCTGCGCCGGATGCGAGGCGCAAGCTGCCGTCAGGGATTGAGCTGCCTGTAGACCAGATTGGCCAAGCGCAAAAGTTCCGCGCGATCCAAGTCGCCCGAGGAAAGCGCATAGCCAAACTTGTGGTCGATCCAGTAGAACACACTCACATTGCCCTCGCGCGCGAACCGGAACGCCGTCTCGCCGTGGTCACGCGTCTCGGTACGCACGTACAAGGTGACGCGCTGACCCTTGCTGCCCTGGTACATGAACTGCGCCACGGGAGCGGGCTGCGGCCCGGTCGCGGGATCACCCTCACCCGGAAGCAGGCGGCCGCCCACGAGCGACAGTCCCGCAGCGTCGAGCACCGGCGCGCGCACCGACGCGCCGAGGCGCTTCGACAACCAGGCGACCAAGTGCGCCTGCTGATCCGCGGCGACCTCGACGGGGTGGCGCACTTCCGGCGAGTAGGTCGCGTGCGCCACCGCTGCGCTGCGCGCGATTGACGCGCCTTCGCTCAACAATGGCCTCCTGGTGTCGTGCAAGGTATGCATCTGCCAGCCCGCCAGTACGCCGGCAACCGCGCCGAGCGCAACCCAGCCCGCCGCCAGCGCGATGCCGCGCGAGCGCGGACCACGCTGCGCTACCCGCGTAAGGCGCTCCGGCACGGACTCGCCCAGCACCGGATCGTAGAGAGCGCGCAGGGCGTCGCGCTGGCTACGAAGTTGGACGACCCGCTCCGCTTCGTCCGCGCGTGTTGCGAGCCAGGCCTCGATCTCGGCGCGCCGGCCGTGCGCCAGCTGGCCATCGATATAGGCCTGCAAGTCCGCTTCGGTAATCGGGAGATTGGTACTCATCTCACTCACTTCACGACCGTCAGCTTGGCCGACATCGGGAGTTCCAGCATCGTCGCACGAAGCCTTCCGCGCGCCCGCGAGAGGCGGGACATGACGGTCCCGATCGGGATGCCGAGCGCGCGCGCGGCCTCGTCGTAACTCATATCCTCCAGCGCGACGAGCAGTAGCACCTCGCGCTGCTCTTCGGGCAATTTCGCGAGCGCCCGATCCATGTCGCGCACCATCAACGAATCACCCTGCGCGGCGCGCTGCGCCATCTCGGGCAGTTCGTCCGTGAGGGCGTCGGTCGGACGCTGCGCACGAACGCGATTCACGTGCACGTTGTGCATGACCGTGAACATCCAAGCGCGCAGATCGGTGCCGATGCGATAAAGGTGGAACTTGGCCCAAGCGCGCTCGAGCGTGTCCTGCACCAAGTCGTCCGCGGCGGAGCGATCGCCGACCAGCGCGCGCGCGTAGCGGCGCAGGCGCGGAATCAGGTCAACGATCGCTTGCCGTTCATCCATGCACGGGCATTCTACTGGCGCGCCACGTGCCACACGCCGCGGAAGCCGTCTCCGGTTGCATCACCCGGCTTGTGGTCCTTCACCCACAGGTAGAGCGGCTTGCCCTTGTAAGCCCACTGTCTGTTGCCGTCGCCGCGTACAACCACGGTCCAGTCTCCGCCCGGTCGGTCGCTGCCCGATGCCATCAGCGGCGGCCAGTTCTTTGCGCAGCCGTCGTTGCACATGCTCTTGCCCATGCCGGCCGGGTCCTTGTCGAACGTGTACAGAGTCATGCCGGCCTTGTCGGTCAGCTTGCCGCCCGAGGCTTGAACGCCGTCCGGCGCCGCCATGCTAGCGCACGCTGTGGCGAGGGTCAGTATGGTTGCCGCGGCAAGCGCGGTAAATCGCCTGTTCATCGGAAGCTCCCCTAAAAGAAGTTGTGATGGGTAGTCTCGCTTCCAGGTAAACAGGCAAACTCGGCGCAATATTCCAAGGCTAGCGCGGCGGCGACATCCCCCAGGCGGCGACGAGCGCCTCGGCTGCGTTCAGGAACTCTTCGCTGCGGCTTGGGTGGGCGAAGCGGGTCTGCGCCAGCCGCGCGAGCAGCGGCCCGCTCGCGGCGCCTGGCTGGGCCAGATGGATGAGTTCGCCCGCGTCGGCGCCGGCGAACTCGCAACCGAGGAGGTTGCCCTGCTCGCGCTCCACGAGCAGTCTCACGTAGCCGTCGGCCGAGCCTTCCGCGAGCGCCGCAGGATTGACCTCGAACGCGGAAAAGCCAACCGCATATTCCGTGTCGGCGTCTTCGAGCTCGTCCTCCGTCGCACCGGCGCGAGCAAGCTCGAGAGCCGAATACACGACCTCGGGCACCCAATCGACGCGCGTCTCGGCCGACCCGGGCGCAAGGATGTTCGCGACCGCGACGGTGGCCTCGGCGAGCGCGTGGTTGGCGGTCATGGCCGGATTGGCGCAGTCTCCAATTGCGTATATCCGCCGCGCGGAAGTCTGTTGCGCCCGGTCGACTGCGATGAACCCATCCCGATCGGTGCGAACGCCAGCGGCCTGCAAACCCAGCTCGTCCGTGTTGGGCCTGCGCCCGGTACCGGCTAGCACCCAATCGACGCGCTCGCTCGCGCCGCCGGACAATTCAAGCAGCACGCGCTCACCCTCGGCTACGGCGCGCAGCGGCCGACTATCCCGGCGCGCCGTAACGCCGCGCGCGGCAAGCGCCTCCTGCAGACGCTTGCGCGCGCTCGCACTGAAGCGCGAGCGCGCCAGTGCCTCGCTGCCCGTCAGCCACACGACCTCGAGCCCGAGGCTTGGGAGGATGAAGGCCATCTCCGAGCCGACCGCACCGCTGCCGAGCAGCGCGACTCGTGTGCCCGACGGCAGCGGTTGCTCGAAAAGCTCGTCGGTAGTGAGCACGCGCGGGATCCCTCGCACGCTCAGCGGCAGGACGGGTCGCGATCCAGTGGCGACGATGAAGCATGCTGCCCCGACCGTCTCGGCACCGAGCGTCACGCGTTCGCTGTCGACGAATTTCGCCGTACCGCGCAGGCAGGTAATCTTGAGTCGCGCGAGATAGTCGACGTAACTGGCGCGCACGGTTTCGACGACCTTGCGCTGATAGCGCCATGCCGCGGTCAGGTCCGGCGCGAGCGCGCCGCGCAGCCCGCGCTCGGCGAAGCCC
>JBAUTW010000447.1:0-2525 GCA_049582365.1 Burkholderiales bacterium
GTCGAGGGCGATCCGGTCGCCGCGGGCATCGCCTTCGCGCGCGAGTTTTCCTGCTACAGCCTGCCCGCGCTCGGCTTCGCGCGCGAGGCGGTGCAGCGCGCGCTCGACACGCCGGTGCACGAGGGTCTGCGAATCGAGGCCGACCTGTCGACGCTCGCGTTCCAGACCGAGGATGCGCGCGAAGGGATGAATGCGTTCATGAACAAGCGCAAGCCCGCTTTCAGGGACCGCTGAGATGGCGAAGGTGATCGCGGTCACCGGCGCGAGCCGCGGCATCGGCGCGGCGATCGCCGCCGAGCTGGTGCGCCGCGGCTTCACGGTGGGCTCTTAGAGCTGCATCTTCATCGGCAGGATCACCATCTGCAGCCCGGCGGCGTGCAGCCGCTCCTGCAGCACCAGGGCGGCCTGGTTGTGCAGCAGGCTGATGAACCAGTTTTCCTTCTCGAAGATCAGCTTCGAGGTGAAGAAGATGCTGTTGGGGAAGTCGGCGCGCACCCGGGCCGCGAGCTCGGCGAAGCCGTCGATCGGATCGGTGCCGAAGGACAGGTAGGACTTCGCCGCCAGCCCGTTGGAGTGGCAGAAATTGACGAAATACTTGAGCGCCACGTTGGCCTCGGTCTTCATCGCTTCCATATCCTCGGCCCCGCCGTAGCTGCGCGCATCGACCGTACGCGAGTTGATGAACACGAAATTGCGGAAATGCCCCGGGAACATGCGCTGCACCCAGAGCAGCGCGTGCAGCCCGCCGCCGCGCGAAGAGCCGACCAGGAACACCGCGGTCGGCGCCTCGGGAACGAGCGGCGGCGGCTCGGCGACCGAGCCGAAGGGCACCCCTTCGAACTGCTCGTCGATGCGGCGCAGCGCTGCCTTGGTCCACTCGTAGTGCCGCCGCACCGCGACGCACAGTGCCACGATCGCGCCGATGATCGCGAACGCCACCCAGCCGCCCTCGTCGAAGCGCTCCACCGCGAGCAGGCTCAGGATGCCGGCGCACACGACGAAGCCGAGCAGAGAGAGAAGCAGGCGGCCGAAGCGGGCCTTGCTCGCGCGTTTGCGGAACCAGTAGGTCGCCAGCCCCAGCAGCGATACCGAGAAAGTCAGGAACACGCTGATCGAATACAGCACCACCAGCAGCGTCACGCTGCCGGCCGTCCACCAGAGGATCGCGAACGCGGCGAGCCCCATCACGACAATCCCGTTCTCGGTCACCAGGCGGGTCGACAGGTAGCGGAACTTGTGCGGCACCCACGAGTCGGCGGCCATGTTCGACAGCACCGCGGGGCCGCCGAGAAAACCCGTGTTGGCCGCCACGAACAGCAGTCCGGCCTCGAGTCCGAGCACCACCAGCAGCGCCCACTGGTTCGCCGCCGGCGTGGCGAAGCCCATCGCATGCAGCACGGCGCCGAACGCGATCGCGTTGTAGGTCCGGCCCTCCACCGGTGTCACGTTCCACAACAGGTAGACCAGGATGATGCCGCCCGCGGTGAACGCGAGCGACAGCGCCATGTAGAGCATGGTCAGCTTGCCGGTGTGCTCGCGCGGCTCGGCCAGCACGTTGACGTTGTTCGAGACGGCCTCCAGCCCGGTGTAGGTGCCGCCGCCCTGCGCGTAGGCGAGCAGCAGGAAGGCCGCCATCGGCGCCCAGCCGATCGCATCGCCGAGCGCGCGCGTGTCGGCCGCCGTCTCCGGGATCAGGCGGCTGAACTCTCCCGCGTGAGCAAGAATCCCGTAGGCGATCAGCACGACGTGAGTCACGACGAAGCCGAGGAAGATCGGCAGCAGCACTTTGATCGCTTCCTTCATGCCGCGCAGGTTGAGCAGCATCAGCGCGACGACGATCGCGAGGCCGGTGGCCAGCTTGTATTCGTGCAGCGCGACCGGCAGCAGCGAGAACAGCGCGTCCACCCCGGCCGCCACCGAGATTGCGATCGTCAGAACGTAGTCCACCAGCAGCGCCGCGCCCGTGACTACGCCGGCCGTCGGGCCGAGCAGGCGCGTCGCGACGCGGTAGCCGCCGCCGCCGGTCGGAAACAGCTCGATCACCTGGTTGTAGGCGAGCGCGATGATGAACACCGTGACCACGGTGGCGAGCGCCAGATAGGGCCCGAGGTGGGTGTGGCTGCCGAGGGCGCGAAACGCCTCTTCGGGGCCGTAGCACGACGACGAGATGCCGTCGGCCCCCAGGCCGACCCAGGCGAAGAACGCGACCAGCGCGATGCTGTGCCGGGTCTTGTTCGACAGGGGGTCGAGCGGCGCCCCGAACACGGCCTGGCGCAGACCCTGGAACAAGCTCAACCTCCGAGGCTCCGCTCCAGGCGCCGGGCGAACACGGACATTTCCTTTTCCGCCTGCTTGTCGCCTTTCGCGTGCGCCGCATCGATGCCGCGGCGGTAGGCGTCGAGCGCGTCCGCCGCGCGCCCGCCGTCCGCCAGCGCCTTGCCGAGCGCCTTCCAGGCCGCCGAGTAGCCGGGGTCGCGCGTCACCGCTTCGCGCAAATGGCCGGCGGCGCGCGCGTGCTCGCCCGC
>JBAUTW010000448.1:0-1646 GCA_049582365.1 Burkholderiales bacterium
AGGCCCGGCAGGCAGTTGTAGCTCAGGTAGACCAGCCCGCCCGGCGCGAGGCGGCGGCGGACGAACTCGACCACGTGGCGCCGGTTTTCGGCGTTGATCCACGAGTACACCCCGTGCAGGCAGACGAAATCCGCCTCGGGCAGCTCGAGGCCGTGCAGCTCGGCGAAGCTGTTTTCGAGGAACCGCGCGTTGTCGAGCCCCGCGCGCTGCGCCAGCTCGCGCGCGTTGCGCACGTGCAGCGGGTTGAAGTCGACGCCGTAGAAGCGCCCCTGCGGATAGCAGGCCGCGTGCACCATGGTGGAACGGCCGTTGCCGCAACCGAGCTCGTAGTAGGTGAACGGACGCGCGGCGTCGATCGCGCGCAGCCCGCCGAGCAGCGCGGCGAAGCGCAGCGCGGCGGGCGCGAGCTCGCGGAAGTAGCCGTGGGTGTAGCCGACGTCGACGACGTAGCCTTCGGCCCAGGACGGTTCCGCCATCTAGCGCGCGCCGGCTACGAAAACAAGTCGACGTCCGGGTGCGGCGCCGGCGGCGTTATGGCGTGGTTCGCCTCGAAGTCCCAGCCGGTGAGCGTGGGCGCGCCGAGGCTGCCGTCGGCGCTGGCGTTCACGTGCCCGTGCGTGTACGCCCCGTAGGCGAAGCTCAGCGCGTTGCTCGTCACGTCCGCGCTCGACAGCGAGTCCACCACCACGTCCTTGAACTGGAACTCGTCCACCAGCTGCGGCCCCTTGCTGCCGCCGGCCTGGTACACCTCCACCTCGACGTTTTGCAGGTTCGCGCCCTTGAACAGGTCCGCCTCCAGCTGCACCAGCGCCGCGCTCATGCCAAGCGTCATGCTCACATCGCTCGCGTGCGCGCGTCCCGCGCTCGATCCTCCCCCGCCCGTGCCCAGCGTCACCGGGTTCGACAGCCCCATGCTGAACGAATCCACCTGCAGCCAGCCGTTCACGCCGTCCACGTGCACGTAGTACTCCAGGCTCGCCTGCGGCCCCACCTGCGGCTCCAGCGGCGTCTTCGCCGCATCGGCCTGCACCGCCGGCGCGCCCGCCGACTTGTCCGCCGCGAAGTCCCAACCCGTGCCGTCGGTGCTCGACACCTGGCCCGAGCCGTCATAGGTCACGTGCGTCTGCCCGTACTGCGCGAACAGGAAGCTCACCTCGTTGGCGATCCCGCCGCCGCTGCCGCCCGTTTGCAGCCCATCGATCTGCACGTCGCTGAACTTGAACTCGTCGATCAGCTGCGACCCCTTGTCGCCTCCGCTCTGGTAGGCCTCGATCTGCACGTCCTTGATGTGCTCGCCCGAGGTCAGCGCCGCAGCCAGCTCCGCCGACAGCGCGCTCGAGCCCAGCAGCGAACTCAGGTCCGAGGCCGTCACCTTGCCCGCGCTCACCCCGCCCCCGCTACTGCCCAGGCTCACTTGGTTGTCGAAGCCCAGACTGAACGCGTCCAGCGACAGCCACTTGCCGTCGCCCACCCCGTCGAACTTGATGTAGTAGTCCAGGCTCGCGCCCTGGTCGACCGCCGGCACCAGCGCCGCCTTCGCGCCGTCGGCGCTCGGATCCGGCGCCCCGAGCGCCTTGTTCGCCTCGAAGTCCCAGCCGGTGAGCGTGGGCGCGCCGAGGCTGCCGTCGGCGCTGGCGTTCACGTGC
>JBAUTW010000449.1:0-7465 GCA_049582365.1 Burkholderiales bacterium
ACTGGACGCGGCCTGCCCGCCGGGCGCGGCGCAGGGCACGCGCTATCCCGCCGGCGCGATGTCGAAGCTCAACCTCTAGCCTCTCCCACGGCGCCGCGGCAAAGGCGCAGAATCGCGTCCCATGCGCCCGTCCCTGCGCCCTCTGTCCGCCGTCGCCCTGCTGACCCTGGTGGCGATCGTCGCGATCGTGCTCGCCACCGCGGTGGTCATCGCCGGCCAGCGCTCGCGCGAGATCCAGCACGGCCGGCTGGAAACGAAGAGCCTGGCGCAGATGCTGGTCGAGCAGACCGAGCAGACCTTCGAAGGCGTCGACCTGCTGCTGAGCAGCGTGCAGGAAAGGCTCGAAACCGACTACGGGCGCCGGCTCGCGCTGGACAGCGCGCCGATTCACCTGCTGCTCAGCGCGCGCGCCGGCGGCGCGAAGCAGGTGCTGGCGCTGTTTCTGGTCGACGCGAACGGCATGACGGTCAATTCCTCGCGCCCGTCCCCGTCGGCCAGGATCTCGGTCGCCGAGCGCGAGTATTTCAAGGCGCTGGTGCACGCCAAGGACACCGAGGTGTACGTCGACCATCCCGTGCGCAGCCTGCTCGACGGCAACTGGACGCTGCACGTCGCGCGCCGCATCGGCAACCGCGACGGCAGCCTGCGCGGCGTGCTGGTGGCGCGGATCAACCTCGACTACCTGTTGCACCTGTACAGCTTCATGAAGCTCGATTTCGTGCGCCCGATCTCGCTCTATACGGCGGGCGGCAGCCTGATCGCCAGCCTGCCGCGGCGCGAAGCCTCGGTCGGCGACCATGCAGAGGAGCTCGGCAGCAGCCTGCCGCGGATCCCCGAAAGCGAGGTGAGGCTGCTTTCGCACACCAGCGGCGACGGCTCGCGCGTGGAGTACGCGCTGGGGCGCGTGAAGGGATTTCCCCTGCTCGTCGGCGTTACCAACGTCGAGGACGACGTGCTCGCGTCGTGGCGCGAAACCTCGGTGCCGATCATCCTGGGCGCCTGCCTGGTCTGCCTGTTCATCGGCCTCGCGGGGCTGCTGCTCGCCAGCGCGCTGCAGCGCGGCAGCCGGCTCACGCAGGCGCTCTCCGACGCCGAGAGCCGCCACCGCCGCACGGTCGACTCGATGATGGACGCGGTGGTGGCGGTGGACGAAGCGCAGAAGATCGTGATGTTCAATCCGGCCGCCGAGCACATGTTCGGCCTGCCGGCGGCCGAGGCGATCGGCAGCCCGCTCGACCGGCTGATTCCCGATTCCGCCCGCGCGGCGCACCGCCGTCACCTCGAGGCGTTCTCGCGCTCGCCGGTGAGCTCGCGCAGCATGGCGCCGCTGATGAACGTGATGGGGCTGCGCGCCGACGGCAACCGCTTTCCGATCGAATCGGCGATCTCGCAGATCACGATCGACGGCAAACCCCAGCTCACCGCGGTGCTGCGCGACATCACCGAGCGCCAGCGCGCGGAGGCCGAGCTGCGGGAAGCCAACCGCCAGCTGCACGAGCTGTCCGCCGCCCTGCAGGAGGTGCGCGAGAACGAGCGCTCGCGCATCTCGCGCGAGCTGCACGACGAGCTCGGGCAGCAGCTGACCGGTCTGAACCTGGAAATGTCCTGGCTCACCGCGCGCGTGCGCGACGGGCGGGGCATCGCGCCCGGCGACATGGACGGCATGCGGCGCCAGATCGAGACCGCCATCGGCACCGTGAAGCGCATCTCGACCGAGCTGCGCCCGCCCGTGCTCGACGACCTCGGTTTCAGCGCCGCGGTGGCCTGGCAGGTCGGCGAGTTCACCAAGCGCAGCGCGGTAAAGGTCGGCCTGGATCTCGCGGCGGCCGAGGCGGTCGAGGGGCCCATGGCCACGGCTTTGTTCCGTATCGTGCAGGAATCGCTTACCAACATCGCGCGCCATTCGGACGCGACCCGCGCCGCGATCCGGCTGGCCGCCACCCGGGAGGCCCTGACGCTCACCATCTCGGACGACGGCAAGGGCCTGCCCGCGGGCGGGCCCGGCCCGGGCGGCGTGGGGCTGCTCAGCATGCGCGAGCGCGCCACCTCGCTCGGGGGCACGTTCGATATCCGCAGCGGGCCCGGAGGCGGAACGACCGTCAGCGTCACCGTGCCGCTGCCCGAGCCGGCGCGCGCGCAGGCCCAGGCATGAAAATCGAGGTCCTGGTCGCCGACGACCACGCGATCATCCGCGACGGGCTGAGGAAGATCCTTGCCGACACCGACGACCTCGTGGTGGCCGGCGAGGCGACCAACGGCAACGCCGCGATCGAGAAGGTGCGCGAGCGCGACTGGGACCTGGTGGTGCTCGACCTGACGATGCCCGGGCGCAACGGACTGGACCTCATCCGCCAGATCAAGGCCGAGCGCCCGAAGCTGCCGATCCTGGTCTTCAGCATGCACCAGGAAGAGCAGTACGCGGTGCGCGCCATGCGCTCGGGAGCCTCCGGTTATCTGAGCAAGCAGAGCGACGGCGACCTGCTGATCCCGGCCATGCGCAAGGTCGCGGGCGGGGGGCTGTTCGTGACGCCCAAGGTGAGCGAGCTGCTGGCGCGCGACGTCACGCGGCCGAGCGACGCGCCGCCGCACACCCTGCTCTCGAATCGAGAGTTCGAGATCTTCACCAGCATCGTGCGCGGCATGACCCTGACCGATATCGCGCAGGCGCTCTCGCTCAGCATCAAGACGGTCAGCACCCACAAGACCCACATCCTGGAGAAGATGAACGCCTCGAGCAGCGTCGATCTGGTGCGCTACGCGCTCGAGCACGGATTGCTCGACACCCCGCCCGAGTAGGAGCGCCGCCCCGTGCCATAGGAATGTTCCTATGGCCAAATTCATACCCGCTCCGATGTTCAACGCTCGCCGCGGCGCGGAAAATCACCTGCAGTTGTCGTCGGTTCGACGACACCACGCAACTCACAAACTGCCAGGTGAAACCATGAAAGCACTCCTCCGTCCGGCGCTCCTCGCGGCGCTGGCTTCGCTCGCACTCGCCCTGCCCTCGCAGTCCGCCTTCGCGGTGGACGCGAACGCCGCGCTTTCGCTCGCGCGGCAGAACAACTGCTTCCGCTGCCACACCATCGCCAAGGAAAGCGACAAGGACGGCCCTCCGTACAACAAGGTGGCCGAGAAATACAAGGGCAAGCCCGGAGCCGAACAGCGCCTGATCGAGCACATCACGTCCGGCGAGATGGCGACGTTCAAGGACGGACACAAGGAAGCGCACAAGATCGTCAAGACTTCGCCGCCGAAGGACATGAACCAGATCAAGAACCTGGTGCAGTGGATCCTGGCGCAGTGACGCAGGCGCGGCAGGCGTAGTCATCGATAGGGACTGGGGAGATGCAAATGAACGCGATAAGAAAGCTGGTCATGGCCTGCGCGCTGCTCGGCGGCCTGGGCGCGGCGGCAACACTGCAGGCCGCGTCGGGCGCGCTGCCCGACCTGAGCGGGGGCCAGCGCGCGACGGCCGAGAACGGCCTCAAGCGCGACGCGGTGTGCACCCGCTGTCACGACGAGATGGATCCCAAGCCGATCCTCGCGATCTATCAGACCAAGCACGGCGCGCGCGGCGACGCGCGCACGCCGGACTGCCAGTCCTGCCACGGCGAGAGCCTGAAGCACGTGAAGGGCGACCCGAACGTCAAGGGCCGCGCCGCGCCGGACATCGTGTTCAGCAAGGGCGCATTCGCGGCATCCGACGACAAAGTGCGCGAAGCGGTGTGCCTGACCTGCCACAAGGGCACCGCACGCACGCACTGGGAAGGCGGGCAGCACGCGACCAACGGGGTGGCGTGCAACAACTGCCACAAGGTGCACGCCGCGGTCGATCGGGTGCGCGACAGGAAGACCCAGACCGAGGTCTGCTTCAGCTGCCATAAGGAGCAGCGCGCCGACACGCACAAGATCTCGACCCACCCGATCGACGCGGGCAAGGTCGTTTGCAGCGACTGCCACAACCCGCACGGCTCGGCCGGTCCGAAGCTGCTGAAGATGAACACCGTCAACGAGACCTGCTGGCAGTGCCACGCCGACAAGCGCGGCCCGTTCCTGTGGGAGCACCAGCCGGTGACCGAGGCCTGCACCAACTGCCACACGCCGCACGGCTCCAACATCGCGCCGCTGCTCAAGTCGCGCCCGCCGTTCCTGTGCGACGAGTGCCACGACGGTCCGCACAACAGCCAGGCGCCTTACGGAACCGGCGCGGCGGGAATCCAGGGCGGGCTCCTGCCCGCCGGCGCGAACCCGAACTCGAACGCGGTCGGCCGCGCCTGCATGAACTGCCACGTGATGGTGCACGGCTCGAACAGCCCGGCCGGCGCCTACCTGCATCGCTAACCCATCCGGGACTCACATCATGAAAGCGAACTCTAGGAAACTGGCCGTCGGCGCGCTGGCGCTGGCGGTCCAAGCCGCGCTGGCAGCGATGCCGCTGGCGGCGCGGGCGCAGGATATGCCGGATGCGGCGTCACTGACCAACCCGACCAACTACGTCGAGGCGGGCGCCGCCTACACCTCCAGGGACTCGAACAAGTTCGGCGAATACAACGGCCTGTACGACAAGGGCGGCAGCTTCCTCGGCGGCTTCGGCGTCCAGGGCGGCGACGCCTTCGGACAGGGCCCGGGAACGCGGCGCTGGTCGCTCAGGGGCTACGACCTCGGCACGACCTCGCGCGAGCTCGGCGCGAGCGTCGAGGACCAGGGCCACTGGAGCCTCGGCATCGGCTACGACCAGCTGCGCCACATGCTGACCGACGGCTACCAGACCCCCTACCAGGGAAGCATGGGCGGCAACGGTTTCGTGCTGCCGCCGAGCTTCGGCGTCATCAACACCACCACCACCACGACCGCGGGCGTGCTGACCAGCACCAACAAGGGCACGCAGACGCTGCTCAATTCCCAGTTGCAGTCGTTCCGGACGGTGGACGTGTACTCGGAGCGCCAGAACGCCTCGTTCAACGCGGGCTACGACTTCAGCCGGCACTTGAACGTGAGATTCAGCTACAACCGCCTCGACCAGTCGGGCGCCAAGCCGATCTCGGCCGCCACCGACGCGTTCGCCGGCGGGCCGGGGGGATTCAACTACGGCGGCGAGCGCATCGTGCTGCTAATGACTCCGACCAGCTACAAGACCGACAGCTTCAGCTTCGCCGCGAACTGGACCGGGGACAAGGGCTACGCCACGGCGAGCTACGTCGCCTCGCTGTTCCACGACGACAACACCGGCTGGTCCTTCTCGAACCCGTACGTCTCGGGCGGCACGGGAAACGCGCCGGTCCCGGCGACGGGCACCAACCCGGGCGCCGCTTTCCCCGTGGACACCCTGAGCACCCCGCCGAGCAACCAGATGCACCAGCTCAACCTGACCGGCGGCTACGCGCTGAGCTCGGCGACCCGGCTCGCGGGCGGACTGAGCTACAGCCGCAACACGCAGGACGAGAGCTACGCGGGCAGTTACACCTCGACGCCGAACACGGCGACCGTGCTGCCGGTAGGCTCGCTCGACGCGCTGGTCGAGAACACGCACGCCGATTTCAAGCTCACGCACCAGGCGACCCGCGCGCTCAACCTCAGCGCCGGGCTGATCTACAACGAACGCGACAACAAGACGGCGGCCAACACCTACACCTTCCTCGACCTGGGCGGCACGGCGCAGACGGTGACCAACATCCCGATGAGCAACAAGCGCACCCAGCTCCAGCTCGCGGGCGACTACCGCCTCAACCCGTCGCAGCGGCTGCACGTCGGCTACGAGTACGAGGACTTCAAGCGCTGGTGCAACGACCCGGCCGCGAACAACGCCCAAGGCGTGCTGTCGGCGACCAACGCCGGCTACTACACCACGGCGAGCTGCGTGCAGGTGCCCGAGAACAAGGACAACAAGCTCGGCCTGGGCTACCGGCTGCAGGCGACCGACGCGGTCGACCTCAAGCTCGACTACGCGTACAGCCGGCGCACGGCCGACGTCAACCCGTCCTTCTACAACCCGATGCAGGCCAACAACCAGGGCTTCGAGAACTTCGGCTATCTGGCCTTTTTCGACGCCTCGCGCAAGGAGAACGCGTACAAGGCGGGGGTCAACTGGCAGGCCAACGCGAAGCTCAACCTGGGGCTGAGCGGGCGCCTGACCAAGGACGACTACGACTCGACGCTCGGGGTGCAGGAGGGCGACGCCAAGAGCCTGAACCTGGACGCCTCGTACAGCGTGTCCGAGAACAGCACCATGGCCGCCTACGGCACCTGGCAGCAGCGCACGCGCGACCTGCTGACCGCGAACGGACGCAACGCGGTCGCGCCGCTTACCACCCTGTGGTCCAACGCTCTGTCCGACGAGGACACCACGGTCGGCCTCAGCGGCAAGCAGAAAGGCATGATGGGCGGCAAGCTCGAGCTGAACGAAGACCTGACCTACTCGCTCGGCAAGGCGAGCTACGCCACGGACGTGTTCTACACGCTCACCGGCGGCGCCGCGATCGGCAATCTCAGCTCGGGCGCGCTGCCGGACATCAGGAGCGAGACGACGCGCGTGCGCCTCAGCGGAAGCTACCAGCTCGACAAGTCGGCGCAGGTGGTCATGGGCTACATCTACCAGCGCCTCAAGGCCGACGACTACTACTACAACGCGTACCAGACCGGCTTCACGCCGACCACCCTGCTGCCGAACAACCTGCAGTCGCCGAACTACAGCGTGAACGTCGTGTACGCCGCCTACCGCTACACCTTCAGATAGTCGGACGGGATCGGGAAACCCACACATGGCAAACGATCAAGACGGCATCCTGCGGCGCTGGTGGGCCGTGCTGCGCAAGCCGAGCGCGAAATACTCGATTCTGGCGATCTTCGGGGTCTCGTTCGCCGCGGGGATCGTCTTCTGGGGCGGATTCAACACCGGCCTGGAGGCGACCAACACGCTCGGCTTCTGCATCACCTGCCACGAGATGCGCGACAACGTCTACCAGGAGTACAAGGAGACCATCCACTACAGCAACCGCACCGGCGTGCGCGCGGTCTGCTCGGATTGCCACGTGCCCAAGGACTGGACGCACAAGCTCGTGCGCAAGGCCAAGGCGAGCTTCGAGGTCTGGGGCAAGATCACCGGCAGCATCGACACCAAGGAGAAGTTCGAGGCCAACCGCATGCGCCTGGCGACCGAGGAATGGGCGCGCATGAAGGCGAGCAACTCGCGCGAGTGCCAGAACTGCCACAGCTTCGACGCCATGAGCGGCGACCTGCAGAAGCAGTCGGCCTACAAGCGGCACATGAAGGCCAAGGACCAGGGCAAGACCTGCATCGACTGCCACAAGGGCATCGCCCACCACCTGCCCAAGGAATACCGCGACCCCGACGAGGGCTAGGCGGCGGCTCGCCCCGGAGCAGCATCACGCCTCCGAGCGCAACGGTGATTCCGATCCCGAGAACCACCATCTGCCGTGCCAGGTGTGCGAGTCGCTCGGTGAGAGGC
>JBAUTW010000450.1:0-14187 GCA_049582365.1 Burkholderiales bacterium
GAGTTCGGCGCCGCGAGCCAGCTCGAGAAGATCGACATGCTCGATTTCGCGGACTTCGTCGCGATCAACAAGTTCGACCGCAAGGGCGCCGACGACGCGCTGCGCGACGTCAGGAAGCAGGTACAGCGCAACCGCGAGGCGTTCAAGGCCTCGAGCGAGGACATGCCGGTGTTCGGCACGATCGCCTCGCGCTTCAACGACGACGGCGTCACCGCCCTGTACCAGGCGGTTGCCGCCAGGCTCGCCGCCAAGGGCCTGTCGCTCGCACCGGGCACGCTGCCGAAGAGGGAATCGAAGGTTTCCTCCGCCGTTCACGTGGTGATACCGCCCAGGCGCCAACGCTACCTGGCCGAGATCGCGGAGTCGGTGCGGGGCTATCACGGCCATGCGCGCGAGCAGGCGGCGTTTGCGCGCGAGCGCCAGCAGCTGATCGCGGCCAAGGCGATGCTGCTCAAGGCGGGCAAGCAAGCGCGCGAGCTCGATTCCCTGATCGACGAGAAGAACTCCGCGCTCGATGAGCGCGCGCGCAAACTGCTCGAAATGTGGCCCGAGACGCTCAAGGCATATTCGGGCGACGAGTACGTGGTGAAGATCCGCGGGCGCGAGATCCGTACCCGGCTCACCCACACTACCCTGTCGGGCACCAGGGTGCCGAAGGTAGCGCTGCCGCGCTACGAGGACCACGGCGAGATCCTGCGCTGGCAGATGCGCGAAAACGTGCCCGGGTCGTTCCCGTTTACTGCCGGCGTGTTCGCTTTCAAGCGCGAGAACGAAGATCCGACGCGCATGTTCGCCGGCGAAGGCGACGCGTTCCGGACCAACAAGCGCTTCCACCTGCTGTCCAAGGACATGCCGGCCAAGCGCCTGTCGACCGCGTTCGACTCGGTGACGCTGTACGGCTTCGACCCCGACGAGCGGCCCGACATCTACGGCAAGGTGGGTAACTCCGGCGTTTCGATCGCGACCCTGGAGGACATGAAAGTCCTGTATTCGGGGTTCGACCTGTGCGCGCCCAACACCTCGGTCTCGATGACCATCAACGGCCCGGCGCCCACGATCCTGGCGATGTTCTTCAATACCGCGCTCGACCAGCAGCTCGACAGGTTCCGTGCCGAGAACGGGCGCGAACCGACCGAGGACGAAGCGGACAAGATCCGCGAATGGACGCTGGCCACGGTGCGCGGCACGGTACAGGCCGATATCCTGAAAGAGGACCAGGGCCAGAACACCTGCATCTTCTCGACCGAGTTCTCGCTCAAGGTGATGGGCGACATCCAGCAGTACTTCATCCACAACGGGGTGAAGAACTTCTACTCGGTGTCGATCTCGGGCTATCACATCGCCGAAGCGGGTGCGAACCCGATCAGCCAGCTCGCATTCACGCTCGCCAACGGCTTTACCTTCGTCGAGGCCTACCTCGCGCGCGGAATGCACATCGACGACTTCGCGCCCAACCTTTCCTTTTTCTTCAGCTACGGCATGGATCCCGAGTACGCCGTGCTCGGGCGGGTGGCGCGGCGCGTCTGGGCGGTGGCGATGAAGCACCGCTACGGCGCGAACGAGCGCAGCCAGAAGCTCAAGTTCCATTCCCAGACTTCGGGGCGATCGCTGCACGCGCAGGAGATCGCCTTCAACGACATCCGCACCACGCTGCAGGCGCTGATCTCCACCTACGACAATACCAACTCGCTGCACACCAATGCCTACGACGAGGCGATCACCACCCCGACCGAGGAATCGGTGCGCCGCGCGATGGCGATCCAGCTGATCCTGAACAAGGAATGGGGACTGGCGAAAAACGAGAACCCCAATCAGGGATCGTTCATCGTCGACGAGCTCACCGACCTGGTGGAAGAGGCGGTGCTGAAGGAGTTCGAGGCAATTTCCGCGCGCGGAGGCGTCCTCGGCGCGATGGAGACCGGCTACCAGCGCGGCAAGATCCAGGAAGAGTCGCTTACCTACGAGCACAGGAAGCACGACGGCTCCTACCCGATCGTGGGCGTGAACACCTTTCGTAATCCCCGCGGCGAAGCCGCGCCGGCGAAGCTCGAGCTGATCCGCTCGACCGAGGAGGAAAAGCAGTCCCAGCTCAAGCGCCTGCGCGATTTCCACAGCAAGCACGCCAAGGGCGCGCCGCCAATGCTCGAGCGGCTGCGCCAGGCGGTGATCCGCGACGAGAACGTGTTCGAGGTGCTGGTCGAAGCAGTGCGGGTGTGCTCGCTCGGTCAGATCACCCACGCCCTGTTCGAGGTCGGAGGCCAGTACCGGCGCAGTATGTAAGCTGGCGATGGCGGCCTGAGCGGCTCGCGGCACGGAGGCGGAATGAACCAGAGCCGGTGACTGATTGTCACTAGCATTGCCATTCCAACCTGGAGACTGACATGAAACTTTCCGCGAATCGGGTTCTGGCGCCCCTGGCGCTCGCCGTATCGATCGCCGCAGCGTCCGGCGTCGCGCACGCTGCGGCGCCCGCGGTAAAGGACGGAGTGCTGACGGGTGATCATGGCATGACCCTGTACACGTTCGACAAGGACAAGGCGCATGCCGGCAAGAGCGAATGCAACGGGGGCTGTGCCGCAAACTGGCCGCCGTTCTTCGCCAGCGCTTCGGACTCGGCTTCGGGCGACTACAGCTTCGTCATGCGCGCCGACGGAAAGATGCAGTGGGCCTACAAGGGCAAGCCGCTCTACTTCTGGCACAAGGACCTGAAGCCGGGCGACGAGACCGGCGCGGGCTTCAAGCATGTCTGGCGCGTCGCCAAGGGATAGGCGCCGCGTAGCTAGCCCTCGAAGGCCTTCAGCCCCTCCAGGTCGAGCACCGTCACCTTGCCGTAGTCGACGCGCAGCAGGCGGATTTCGCCTAGCCGCTGCAGCGCCTGGTTGACGCGCTGGCGCGAAACGCCCGACAGATAGCCGAGCTCCTCCTGCGAGACCGTCAGCTCGCGGCTCGCACCCGGATACAGGCGCGGATTGAACAGCGCCGCGAGGCAGCGCGCCACGCGCGCGTCCGGATCGAGCAGGCGGTCGTATTCGATCATGGCGATGAACTGCGCCAGCCGCTCGTTGAGCTGCTCGAGCAGAAAGCGGTTGAAGCCGATCGAGCTGTCGAGCAGCCAGTCGAAAGTCGCGCGCGGCACGAGCGCCACGCGGCTGTCGCGCAGCGCGACCGCGTCGTAGCGCCATGGGTCGGGGCGCAGCAGCGAGCCCTCGCCGAACCAGCCCCCGGCGCGCACGCCGGTGAAGGTCACCGCCTTGCCCTCTGGCGAGACGCTGGAGATTTTCACCAGCCCCTCGATCACGCCGACCCAGTACTCGACCGGTTCTCCCTTGCGGCAGACGTAGCCGCCGGCCTTTACCTCCCGTTCGAGCGTCTCGCATTGCACCCGCTCGCGCGCCGGCAGCTCGAGCGCCTGCGGCCATATCGACTCGGCAAGGAATTGGGCCAGCGTCGCCATCGCTGCAATTGTCGCCGGAAAGACAACCCTTGCGACGACCTGCGGCTAGACTCCGCTTCGCCGCGGCGTGTCATACTAATGCAAGAATCGGATACGGTCGCGGCCGCAGGCCAGGGAGGGCCGGCCGACGCTTCGCTCAATTGGAGGAGGGATCTCGATGGCAGCCGACATCGGGGCGCTCGACACGTTTCCCAAGCTGCTGCTGCACCACGCCGCGGCGCGCGGGGACCGTCCGGCGATTCGCGAAAAGGATCTGGGCATCTGGCAGACCTGGACCTGGAAGCAGTTTGCAGAGGAAGTGCAGATACTCGCCTGCGGCCTTGCCGAGCAGGGCCTCGGGCGCGGCGATCACATGGCGCTGGTCGGCGACAACCGGCCGCGCATCTACGCCGCGATGTGCGCCGCGCAGTGCCTGGGGGCGGTGCCGGTGCCCCTGTACCAGGACGCCGTCGCGGCCGAGATGGCGTTCCCGATCCAGAACGCCGACATCGCCCACGCGCTGGCCGAGGACCAGGAGCAGGTCGACAAGCTGCTCGAGATCCTGCCGCAGTGCCCGCGGCTTGTACATATCTACTACGACGAATCTCGCGGCCTGCGCCATTATTCCCAGCCGCAGCTGACGAGCTACGACCGGCTGCGCGAGATCGGACTCGAGGCCCGGCAGCGCGATCCCGGCTTGATCGAGCGCGAGATCGCCAAGGGTGCGGGCGACGACCCGGCCGCAATGTTCTTCACCTCGGGCACGACCGCGACGCCGAAGGGCGTGGTCCTCACGCACCACGCACTGATCGACCGCGCCCGCGCGGCGGCCGAGATGGAGGGGTTGAACGACCGCGACGTAGTGCTCGCCTATCTGCCGCCGGCGTGGATCGGGCAGAACATCTTCTCCTACGCCCAGCCGTTCGCGACCGGCTACTGCATCTGCTGCCCCGAGTCGGCGGAAACCGTGATGACCGACATGCGCGAAATAGGGCCCAGCTACTACTTCGCGCCGCCGCGGGTGCTCGAGGCGCTGCTGACCCAGGTGTCGATCCGGATGGAGGACGCAGGGCGCATCAAGCGCGTCATGTACCGCTACTTCATGGAGGTGGCGCAACGCGTAGGGGGCGCGATCCTCGACGGCAAGCAGGTCGGCCTGGGCGACCGCTTGCGGTATGCGCTGGGCGACGTGCTGGTCTACGGGCCGCTGCGCAACGTGCTCGGCATGAGCCGGGTGCGCGTCGCTTACACGGCCGGCGAGGCGATCGGGCCCGACTTGTTCAAGTTCTACCGTTCGATCGGAATCAACCTGAAGCAGCTCTACGGCTCGACCGAGACCTCGGTGTTCGTCTGCGTGCAGCCGAACGGCCAGGTGAAGCCCGACACCGTCGGCCCCGCGGTGGCGGGCGTCGAGCTCAGGTTCACGCCGCAGCGCGAGCTGCTGATCCGCTCGCCGGGGCTGTTCAAGGAGTACTACAAGAACCCGCAGGCGACCGCGGAGGCGAAGGATCCGGAAGGATGGTTCCACACCGGCGATGCGGGCTACTTCGACGCCGACGGTCACCTCAAGATCATCGACCGGGTCAAGGACGTGGGCAAGCTCGATGACGGCACGCTGTTCGCGCCCAAGTACCTCGAGAACAAGCTCAAGTTCTTCCCTTACATCAAGGAGGCGGTGACCTTCGGCGACGGGCGCGACCGGGTCTGCGCCTTCATCAATATCGACATGGAAGCAGTCGGAAACTGGGCCGAGAAGCGCAGCCTCGCCTACACCGGCTACGTCGATCTCGCCTCGCGCGACGAGGTCGGCGAGCTGATCGGCCAATGCGTCGAGCGGGTGAACGCCGACCTGGCGCAGGATCCCGAGCTCGCGGGCAGCCAGGTCCACCGCTTCCTCGTGCTGCACAAGGAGCTCGACGCCGACGACGGCGAGCTGACCCGCACGCGCAAGGTGAGGCGCGGATTCATCGCCGACAGGTACGCCTCGCTGGTCCAGGCGTTGTACGGGAACGAGAGATCGGTGCACGTCGAGGCGCAGGTCAAGTACGAGGACGGCCGCAGCGGCAGCATCAGCGCCGATCTCAGGATCCGCGATGCGAAGACTTTCGCGCCCGCGGCGGCAAAGAGGGCGGCGTGAGCGCTCAGCCCAAAGCGCAGGACATGGCGGCGCAGGGGCGCCGCATCGGCGAGGTCATCCTTTCGGTGGAGGACGTTTCGCTTTCCTTCGGTGGAGTGAACGCCCTCACCGACGTGTCGTTCGACGTGCGCGAGCACGAGATCAGGGCGATCATCGGGCCGAACGGCGCGGGCAAGAGCTCGATGCTGAACGTCATCAACGGCGTGTACCACCCGCAGAAGGGCACGATTCGCTTTCTCGGCCAGACGCGCCACGACGTCGACACGCACGAGGCGGCGGCCCAGGGGATCGCGCGCACGTTCCAGAACCTGGCGCTGTTCAAGGGCATGAACGTGCTGGACAACATCATGACCGGGCGCAACCTGCGCATGAAGGCGGGGCTGCTCGCGCAGGCGATCCGTTTCGGCCGCGCCGAGCGCGAGGAGCTCGCGCAGCGCGCCGTAGTCGAGCGCATCATCGATTTCCTGGAGATCCAGGCCTACCGCAAGACGCCGGTGGGGCGGCTTCCGTACGGGCTGCAAAAGCGCGTCGATCTGGGCCGCGCACTGGCGATGGAGCCGCGCCTGCTGCTGCTCGACGAACCGATGGCGGGGATGAACGTCGAGGAAAAGCAGGACATGTGCCGCTTCATCCTGGACGTCAACGACCAGTTCGGCACCACCATCGTGCTGATCGAGCACGACATGGGCGTGGTGATGGACATTTCCGACCGGGTGATCGTGCTCGACTACGGCAAGAAGATCGGCGACGGCACGCCCGACGAGGTGCGGGCCACCCAGGCGGTGATCGACGCCTACCTCGGCGTGAGCCATTGAAGCGGGCGCGCAATACATGAGACGCCACCTTCCCGTCATCGTCCTGTGCGCGGCGCTCGCCGCCGGGCTCGCCGCGCCGCTCGTGACCGGCGCGAGCGCGCCGGGCTTCTACGTCGAGGTGCTGCTCGGCGGGCTGATGGCGGGCGTGCTCTATTCGCTGGTCGCGCTCGGCTTCGTGCTGATCTTCAAGGCCTCGGGGGTGTTCAATTTCGCCCAGGGCGCGATGGTGCTGTTCGCCGCCCTGTCGGTGGCGCGCATGGCGGAGGTGATGCCGCTATGGGCGGCGGCGCTGCTCGGTGTCGGCATCATGGTGCTGCTCGCGATCGTGGTCGAGCGGGTCGTGCTGCGGCCCCTGGTGAACCAGGAAGGCGTGGTGCTGCTGATGGCGACCCTCGGGGTGTCCTATTTCCTCGACGGCTTTGGACAGTCGGTGTGGGGCAGTGACATCTACGAAATCAACCTCGGCCTTTCCAAGGCCCCGGTGCTGATCCTGCGCAACGTGTTCCAGGGCGGAATCCTGATCAACAAGGACGATGTCGCCGCGGCGGTGGTCGCGGTGCTGCTGGTGGCTGCGCTCGCGCTCTTCTTCCAGAAGACC
The DNA here is from genome assembly GCA_049582365.1 of Burkholderiales bacterium. Lineage (GTDB taxonomy): Bacteria > Pseudomonadota > Gammaproteobacteria > Burkholderiales > SG8-39 > DAHVFK01. Next base: position 6,984 of record JBAUTW010000450.1, read on the forward strand.
GCCACTGGGCGCGCGCTGCGCGCGGTCGCCGACGATCACCAGGCGGCGCAGTCGGTCGGCATTCCGCTCAATCGGATCTGGGTGATCGTCTGGTCGGTGGCCGGCATCGTCGCGGTGGTGGCGGGCATGGTGTGGGGCTCGAAGCTCGGGGTGCAGTTCTCGATCTCGCAGGTCGCGCTCAAGGCGCTGCCGGTGGTGATCCTGGGCGGCTTCACTTCGATTCCGGGCGCGATCATCGGCGGGCTGATCATCGGCGTGGGCGAGAAAATGGCCGAGGTTTTCCTCGGCCCGGTGATGGTCAGGACCTTCGACCTCGCCGGAGGCGGCATCGAGAACTGGTTTGCCTACGTGCTCGCGCTGCTCTTCCTGCTGGTGAGGCCCGAGGGCCTCTTCGGCGAGCGCATCATCGATCGCGTATAGCGCGGGAAACAAATGTTCTACAGGGAAAACGGCCAGTTCAAGCAGTCCTACCGTGAGGACGCGGCGCTGCTTCCGATCGCGCAGGATCGCATCTTGATCATGGCGCTGCTCGCGTTCGCGTATCTCGGCGTGCCGTTCCTGGCGAGCAATTATCTGTTCCTGTCGATCCTGAATCCGTTCCTGATCATGGCGCTCGCCGCGATCGGACTCAACCTGCTGGTCGGCTACTGCGGGCAGATCTCGATCGGCCACGCGGCGTTCATGTCGGTCGGCGCGTATGCGGCGTACAACTTGATGCTTCGCGTGCCGCATCTCAGCTTCCTGATAGCGCTGGTCCTGGCCGGGTTGATCGCGGCGCTGGTCGGCATGCTGTTCGGCATGCCGAGCCTGCGCATCAAGGGCCTGTACCTCGCGGTCGCGACCCTGGCGGCGCAGTTTTTCATCGACTGGATGTTCGCCCGGGTGAAGTGGTTCACCGGCTATCAATCTTCCGGCTCGGTCTCGACCCCGGTGCTCAACCTGTTCGGCTGGCACCTCGACTCGCCGGTCAAGAAGTACCTCTTTCTGCTTGCCGTGGTCACCGTGTTCACGCTGCTGGCGCGGAACCTGGTGCGCGGCCATATCGGACGCGCGTGGATGGCGATCCGCGACATGGACGTGGCCGCGGAAGTGATCGGCATCCGTCCGGTGTATGCCAAGCTGACCGCCTTCGCGGTAAGCTCGTTCTACGTCGGCATTGCGGGGGCGCTGTGGGGCTTCGTCTACCTCGGCTCGTGGGAGCCGCTGGCGTTCAACATCACGCTTTCGCTCAACCTGCTGTTCATGATCATCATCGGCGGCATGGGGTCGATCCTGGGCAGCTTCTTCGGCGCGCTGTTCATCGTCGCATTGCCGATCGCGCTGGACCAGGTGCCGCAGTGGATCGGGGCGCCGCTGTCCACCGCGATGGCGTCGCACCTCGCGTCGATGATTTTCGGCGCGCTGATCGTTTTTTTCCTGATCGTCGAGCCGCACGGGCTGGCGCGGCTGTGGGCGATCGGAAAGGAGAAGCTGCGTCTGTGGCCGTTCCCGCACTGAGTGCGGCGGCAGATGCGTCCGGCTTGCGGCCCGTCGACCGCGGCCAATACTAGAGGAGGTATTGAAGATGAATCTTGCAGCTAAAACCAGGCTTCTGGCGGTCTCCGTCGGAGCGGCCGCCGCCGTGATCTCGGTCACGGCGAGCGCGCCCGCGTTCGCGCAGGCCAAGGAGCAGTTCTTCCCGATGCTGGTGTACCGCACCGGGCCTTACGCGCCCAACGGCGTGCCGTTCGCCGACGGCTACGGCGACTACCTGAAGTTGCTCGACGCCCGAGACGGCGGCATCAACGGCGTCAAGATCGCGATCGAGGAGTGCGAGACCGGCTACGCGACCGACCGCGGCGTCGAATGCTACGAGCGCATGAAGAACAAGGGTCCGACGGGCGCGACCGTGGTCCAGCCGCTGTCCACCGGCATCACCTTCGCTCTCACGCCCAAGGCGCCGCGCGACAAGATTCCCCTGATCACCGCCGGCTACGGGCGCGCCGACTCGGTCGACGGCTCGGTGTTCACCTGGAACTTCCCGCTCGGCGGCACCTACTGGGACGCCGCCGACATCCTGGTGCAGCACGTGGGCAAGAAGGAAGGCGGGATGGATAAGCTCAAGGGCAAGAAGATCGCCCTGGTCTACCATGACTCGCCCTACGGCAAGGAGCCGATCCCGCTGCTCGAGAAGCGCGCCAAGATGCTGGGCTTCGACCTGCTGCTGCTGCCGGTCACGCACCCGGGCGTCGAGCAGTCGGCAACCTGGCTGCAGATCCGCCAGCAGCGCCCCGACTACGTATTTCTCTGGGGCTGGGGCGTGATGAACTCGACCGCGATCAAGCAGGCGGTCGCGACCGGCTATCCGCTCAACCGCATGTACGGCGTGTGGTGGTCGGGCGCCGAGCCCGACGTGCTGCCCGCGGGCGAGGACGCGAAAGCCTACAACGCACTCGTGTTCCTCGCACCGGCCGGCCGAGGCAAGGTGCACCAGGACATTCTCAAGTACGTCTACGACAAGGGCAACGGCACTGCGAGCAGCAAGGACGAGGTCGGCCAGGTGCTGTACAACCGCGGCATGGTGTCGGCGATGATGGCCGTCGAAGGTGTCAAGCGCGCGCAGCAGAAGTACGGCAAGAAGCCGCTCACCGGCGAACAGGTGCGCTGGGGGCTCGAGCATCTTGCGATCACCGAGGCGGACATCAAGAAGCTCGGCTTCGAGGGCTTCATGGAGACGATCCACACCAGCTGCGCCGATCACGAGGGTGCGCATTCCGCGCGCATCGAGACCTGGGACGGCAAGCAGTGGCACGTCACCTCGGGCGTATACCAGTCCGATTTGAGCGTCATCCGGCCGATCATCAAGGCGTCGGCGGCGAAGTACGCGGCGGAGAACAAGATCACCCCGCGCGACTGCTCGAAGGAGAAGTAGGCCTCACCGCCGCCTGCGCCACGGCGCAGGCGGCTTTCGGGGCGGTTGCGCGCGAGCCGCCCCGAAAGCCGCCAAGGAGCGATCCCGATGAGCCCAACGCTGCTCACCGTCAACAGCATCGAAGTCATCTACAACCACGTCATCTTGGTGCTGAAGGGCGTGTCGCTGACCGTGCGCGAGGGCGGCATCGTCGCCCTGCTAGGCGGCAACGGGGCGGGCAAGACCACGCTGCTGCGCGCGGTGTCCAACCTGCTCAAGGGCGAGCGCGGCGAGGTGACCAAGGGCTACGTCGAGTACCGCGGCGAGCGCATCGACCGCCTCACCCCCGCCGACCTGGTCAAGCGCGGCGTGGTGCAGGTGATGGAAGGCCGCCACTGCTTCCAGCACCTGACGGTGGAGGAGAACCTCCTCACCGGCGCGTATACGCGCGGCTCGGCGGCCGCGGCGCGCGCAGACCTGGAAAAAGTGTACGCGTACTTTCCGCGGCTGAAGGAGCGCCGCAATGCGCAATCCGGCTACACCTCCGGCGGCGAGCAGCAGATGACCGCGATCGGCCGCGCCCTGATGGCGAACCCGAAGATGATCCTGCTCGACGAACCGTCGATGGGCCTTGCGCCGCAGCTGGTCGAAGAGATCTTCGAGATCGTCAGGGACCTGAACCGCCAGGAGGGCGTGAGCTTCCTGCTCGCGGAGCAGAACACCAATATCGCGCTCAGGTATGCCGACTACGGCTACATCCTCGAAAACGGGCGCGTGGTGATGGACGGCGTGGCGAAGGCTCTGGCGGAAAACGAGGACGTGAAGGAGTTCTACCTCGGATTCTCCTCGGGCGGACGCAGGAGCTTCCGCGACATCAAGTCCTATCGCCGCCGCAAGCGCTGGCTGTGATGGAGTATTACGACGAGCTGGAGACGCGGCCCCCGCAGCAACGCGAAGCGGCGCTGATGGCGGCGCTGCCCGGACAGATCGCGCAGGCGAAGAACGGCGCACCGGGCTTCGGCCGCATTCTCGCCGGGGTCGACCCGCGCGAAGTGAGCTCTCGCGCGGCGCTCGCGCGTCTGCCGGTGACGCGCAAGTCGGAGCTTGGCGAGCTGCAGAAGGCGATGCCGCCGCTGGGCGGGCTCAACGCGACGCCGCGCGAGAAGCTCGCCAAGCTGTTCGTCTCTCCGGGTCCGATCTACGAGCCCGAAGGCAGCGGCAGGGACTGGTGGCGCACCGCGCGCGGACTTTACGCCGGCGGGTTCCGTGCCGGCGATCTGGTGATGAACACTTTCGCCTACCACTTCACGCCCGCCGGCTCGATGCTCGAATCCGGCGCGCTCGCGCTGGGCTGCACGGTCGCGCCGACCGGGGTCGGCCAGACCGAGATGCAGGTGGCGGCGATTCGCGACCTCGGGATCAACGCGTTCATCGGCACGCCGTCGTTTCTCAAGCTGATCGCCGACAAGGCGGATGAGCTCAAGCTCGACATCTCGGCCCTCGCGAAGGCCGTGGTGGGAGCCGAGTACCTGCCGCCCGCGCTCAGGAAAGCGATGGGCGAGCGCGGCGTGCGCGTGATGCAGCTTTACGCGACCGCGGACCTCGGCCACTTGGCCTACGAGACCGCGCTGCCGGACGGCACGCTGAACGAGGGCATGGTGCTGGACGAAGGGCTGATCCTCGAGATCGTGCGACCCGGCACCGGCGAGCCGGTGCCCGAGGGAGAAGTGGGCGAGGTCGTGATCACCACGTTCAACCGGGACTACCCGCTGGTGCGATTCGGTACCGGCGACCTGTCGGCCGTTCTGCCGGGACCCAGCCCGTGCGGACGCACCAACACCAGGATCAAGGGCTGGATGGGCCGCGCGGACCAGAGCACCAAGGTGCGCGCCTTGTTCGTCACCGCCAAGCAGGTAAACGAAATTCTGCGTCGCCACCCCGAGGTGCTGCGTGCCCGGCTGGTGGTCGAGGGCGAGGTCGGCAAGGACAGGATGACGCTCAAGTGCGAGGCGCGGGAGCGCCCGGCAGGGCTCGCCGAGGCGATCGTGGCCACGATCCGCGACGTCACCAAGCTGCGCGGCGAAATCGAGTTCGTCGCACCGGGCAGCCTGCGGAACGACGGCAAGGTCATCGACGACCTGCGCAAGTACGGCTAGTCGCGCCGGCTGGCGCCGACCGGCAGCGAATCGAGCCGCCTCATCTGGGCGTTCTGCACCACCGACGCGTCGGCGAGGAAAGCCTTCAGGAAGTCGAGCGAATCCACGCCCCAGAAAATCTCGCCATCGGCTTCGAAGCTCGGCACGCCGAACACGCCGGCGGCCGCGGCCCGCTCGGTGTTCTCGCGCAGCGCGTTCTTGATCTCGGGCGAGGCGATGGAAGCTTCCTCCACGCCCAGTGCGCGCGCCAGGCGTGCGAAAGAGGCCGCGTCGCCGGGCTCAGCGCCCGTGGTCCAAATGGCCTCGAAGATCCGCTTCACCGCCAGAGGCTCGCAGCGCGCGGCGATCGCCAGCCGCAGGTAATGGAGCGGATTGAAAGGATGCGTGGCCGGAAAGCGGAGCGGCAGGCCGAGCCGCTCGGCCGACCACTGACACCAGCGATACGTCCAGCGCCGCTTGGCGCCGATTTCCGCCGGTCCCTTCTGGCCGAAGTGCTGCAGCAAGCCGGCAAAAAGCACCGGCCGGTAGACCAGCTCGACGTCGGGCAGCTCGCCCAGGCGCGCAAGGCACAGGTACGAGAACGGCGAAACGAAGTCGAAGTACCACGTCACGCGTCGCATGACCGAATGTAACATCGGGTGCGTCGCACTGGCGTGGAGGATGGCATGAGCGTTCGGGTGGAAAAGAATGGCGCGGTATGGACGGTGATCCAATCGCGCGCCGAGGCGCGCAATGCCGTGGATCCGCAGACCGCCGAGGCACTGGTAGACGCCTTCAACGACTTCAACCACGATCCGCAAGCGGCGGTTGCCGTGCTGTGGGGCGAAGGCGGTTCGTTCTGCGCCGGGTTCGACCTCAGGACTGCGGCGGCGCTCGCCGACGATCCGCACCCGATGCGGGAGATCGCTTACCCGCTCGACGACCGCCTGCCGCCGCGGGGCCCGATGGGGCCCACCCGGCTCGAGCTCGACAAACCGGTGATCGCCGCGATTGCGGGCCCCGCGGTGGCCGGCGGCTTCGAGCTGGCGCTTTGGTGCGACCTGCGGGTGATGGAGGCGTCTGCATACTTCGGGGTGTACTGCCGCCGCTGGGGTGTGCCGCTGATCGACGGTGGTACGGTGCGCCTGCCGCGCCTGGTCGGCGCCGGGCGGGCGATGGAGCTCATCCTCACCGGCCGCAAGCTGCCGGCCGAAGAGGCCTATCGGATCGGCGCCTGCGAAAGAGTGGTTCCGGACGGGGCGTCGCGAGGGGCAGCCGAGGCGCTGGCGTGCGAAATTGCACGTTTTCCACAGGCCTGCGTGCGTGCCGACAGGCGTTCCGCGCGCATGCAGGAGGGCCTCGAACTACGTGACGCGATGCGCAGGGAGTGGTACAACGGTATCCTGGCGTTTGTTGCGGAGGGCGCTGCAGGAGCGAACCGCTTCGCGTCGGGGAGGGGCAGGCATGGCGACTTCGGAGACATCTGACTCCAGCCTGTCACGTCAACCGCTACGCAGGGCGAACGTTTAACGCGTGCCTCTTCGCGACGGCGAAAACCGCACCGCATCGGCGACATGATGCTGTCACAAAGGAAAGATAGACCATGAGAATGAAGACGCCCGCAATCCTGATCGCATCCTCGTTCGCGCTGCTGCTCGGCGCCTGCGCCAGCCAGCAGGCCGCGGAAGCACCGCAGCCGGCGCCCCAGGCCTCGACTCCCGCACCGGCGCCTGCTCCGCAGGCGCAGGCGGTTGAGCAGCCGTCGATGGCGATGAATCCGCTGCACGATCCCAACAGCATCCTCGCGAAGCGCAGCGTCTATTTCGACTTCGACAAGTCGAATATCAAGTCCGAGTTCAATCCGCTGGTCGAGGCACATGCCGGCTACATGACCGGCCATGCGTCGGCGACGATCAGGATCGAGGGCAACTGCGACGACCGCGGCAGCCGCGAGTACAACCTCGCGCTCGGCCAGCGCCGCGCCGACAGCCTGCGCAAGGCGATGGTGCTCCTCGGCGTGTCGGACACGCGCATCGAAACCATCAGCTGGGGCGAGGAAAAGCCGCGCGCGATGGGGCATAACGAAGCCGCGTGGTCGCAGAACCGCCGCGACGACATCATCTACACCCACGAATAAGTCCCAGCTTAGCGCTCAGGGCGAGCGCGCCGGGGCCGCCTC
>JBAUTW010000451.1:0-2332 GCA_049582365.1 Burkholderiales bacterium
GCGCAGCAGGATGCGGCGCACGCCGCGCGACGCCTGAACGAGCCAGAGCCGCGCGTAGCGCTCGGCGAGCGGCTGCGCGGCATCGCAAGCAGCGCAATCGACATCTCGGACGGTTTCGCCGGCGACCTGCGGCACGTGCTCGAGCGCTCCGGAGTGAGCGCGCGGGTTCATTACGCCAGCCTGCCGCGGCCGGCGGCGCTGGCAGCACTCGCCGACCCGCGGCTGGAGGCCGACTGCGTACTCTCCGGGGGTGACGACTACGAGCTGCTGTTCACCGCGGCGCCGGCGCGGCGGACCGAGCTGGCCGCACTCGCCGCGGAGCTTGGCGTCGCGCTTACCCGCGTCGGCACGGTTCACGCCGGCGGGACGTCGCTCGAGCTGCTCGACGCCGCGGGCCGCACCATGCCCCAGGCCGCCGGCTTCGACCACTTTCGCGCATGATGATCTTCCGGCCCAGGGCGGGTTTCGTTTTCGCGCATCCGGCGCACTTCCTTGCCTTTGGCTTCGGTGTCGGCCTCGCGCGCATCGCGCCGGGGACTTTTGGCACGCTGCTTGCGTTCCCGCTCTGGTGGCAGCTCGGTGACGCCTATCCGGCGCCGGTGTTCTGGATCCTGGTTGCGTTCTTTTTCGCCGCCGGGGTCTGGGCCTGTTCGGTTACCGGACGGCACCTCGGTATCGCCGATCACGGCGGGATGGTGTGGGACGAGGTGGTCGCGATGCTCGCCGTGCTGGCGGTTATCCCGCAAGCGCTTGGCTGGCAGATCGCGGCATTCTTCATCTTCCGCGCCTTCGACGTGGTGAAGCCGCCGCCGATCCGCTATTTCGAGCGCCGCTTCAAGGGCGGCTTCGGGGTCATGTTCGACGATGTGCTCGCGGCGGGTTACACGCTCGTCGTGCTCGCGATTGCGCACAGGCTGCTGACGTGACGTCGGGCGACCCGCTGAACACGCTGGGAGCCGTGGCCGGCGGCCGCCTCAGGGAGCGGGGCGAGCGCCTGGTGAGCGCCGAATCCTGCACCGGGGGCTGGGTAGCGCAGGTGGTGACCTCTGTCGCAGGCAGCTCCGAGTGGTTCGAGCGCGGCTTCGTCACCTATTCCAATGAGGCCAAGCAGGAGCTGATCGGGGTGCGCGCCGAGACGCTCGCGCTCCACGGGGCGGTGAGCGAGGAGACTGCGCGCGAAATGGCGCTCGGCGCGCTCGCCGCGAGCCATGGCACGCTTGCGCTGGCGGTGACCGGTGTGGCCGGGCCGAGCGGCGGTACGCCCGCCAAGCCGGTGGGGATGGTTTGCTTCGCCTGGGCCGACCGCAGTGGCGCGGTTCGAAGCGAAACGCGCCATTTCACCGGGAACCGGGAGAAGGTGCGGCGCCAGTCGGTGCTGCGCGCGCTGCAGGGCGTCGTCGAATGGCTTGACGCGGGCGCAGGCCGGGTCTAGAACTTCACCGGTACGGCCCCCATTTAAGGCCTATGCCTACCGTTCGACCCGCAGCCGTCGCAGGTGCCTTCTACCCGGGCGACCCGCTGGCGCTCGCCGCGCAGCTCGGCGAGCTCCTGGCCTCGCCCGCGCCGGGCGGCGAGGCCGATGGGGTTCCCAAAGCGGTCATCGTTCCGCACGCCGGGTACATCTATTCCGGCGCGATCGCCGCGCGCGCCTACGAAGCCCTGGCCCCCGCGCGCGACCGCGTGACCCGGGTCGTGTTGCTCGGACCGGTGCACCGGGTCCCGGTGCGCGGCCTCGCGCTGCCGGGGGTCGACGCGTTCGCGACTCCGCTTGGCCGCGTACCGCTGGACGCCGACGCGACGCGCGTGCTGGCCGAGCTGCCCCAGGTGGTGACCAGTCCCGCCGCGCATGCGCTCGAGCACTCGCTCGAAGTGCAGCTGCCTTTCCTGCAGAAGGTGCTGGGCGGCTTCTCGCTGGTTCCGCTCGCGGTCGGCGACGCCAGCGTGACCGAGGTGGCCGAGGTCATCGAGCGGCTGTGGGGCGGAAGCGAAACGGTGTTCGTGCTGAGCACCGACCTGTCGCACTACCACGGCTATCAGGAGGCCAAGCGCATCGACGGCGCGACGCTCGCACGCATCGCCTCGCTTGCTTCCGATCTGAATCACGAGCAGGCCTGCGGCGCGACGCCGCTCAACGGCTTGCTGCGGGTGGCGCGCAACAAGGGCTTGTCGATCCGCTTGCTCGCTGCGTGCAACTCCGGCGATACCGCCGGCGACCGCGCACGCGTGGTCGGCTACTCGTCGTTCGCGCTCTACGAGCCCGGTGGAGCGACTTCGCGGGACGAGCAGGGGCGCACGCTGCTCGGCATCGCGCGCGGCGCGATCGGGAGTCAGC
>JBAUTW010000452.1:0-1651 GCA_049582365.1 Burkholderiales bacterium
CGCATGCACGTCGCGGCCGACTACCTGTCGGGCGGCGAGCAGCAGATGGCGGCGGTGGCGCGCGCGCTCGCCGGCAACGTCAAGCTGCTGCTGCTCGACGAGCCGTTCGAGGGCCTGGCGCCGACCGTGGTGCAGGAGCTGTTCGAGGTCTTCGACCGGCTGCGCGGCCGCGTCTCGATCGTGATCGTCGAGCACAACCTGGACCTGGTGCTCGCGCTCGCCGATCGCGTGTTCGCGCTCGAGCGCGGCGCGGTCTTCCATCAGGGCCCGGCCGAGCCGCTGCTCAGCGACCTCGACTACCGCAAGAAGATTCTCTGGCTATGAGGCGCGCGGCGGCGGCGCGTCGGGCTGCCCCGCATACTGCTTGCTGGCCGGATCGATCCAGGCCCAGGGCCGGGCGCTGCGGGTCCAGATGTTGGTGACGATCTTCATGTTCTGCCCGCCGTCGAGCGTCCCGGCCCGCAGCACCACGGTCTCAGGCGCAGTGGCGCGCTGGCTGTAGATCGGCGAGCCGCAGTTGCCGCAGAAGAAGCGGTACAGCGTGCGCCCGCTGTCGGCGGCGGCGTCGTAGCGCTTCGGCCTGCCCTGGGTGATGTGGAAAGCGGCGCTGGGGAGCACGGCGTTGACGCTGCCGGCCGCGCCGGAGGCCTTCTGGCAGTGGGTGCAGTGGCAGGCGCGCAGCTCGGTGATCGGCACGTCCACGGTGTAGCGGATCGCGCCGCAAAGACAGCTTCCGCTGAGCGGGGTGGTCATGAGGGACACTCCTTTCGCACGGCCTGCGCCGCAATGTAGCCGAAAACCAGCGCCGGGCCGAGCGTGATGCCGGGGCCGGGATAGGCGCCGTCCATGATCGAGTTCATGTCGTTGCCGCAGGCGTAAAGGCCCGGCAGCGGGCGGCCGCCGGCGTCGAGCACGCGCGCCTCGCCGTCGGTCAGCAGGCCGGCCGAGGTGCCCAGGTCGCTCGGCACGATGCGGATCGCGAAATAGGGCGCCGACTCGATCGGGCGCATGCAGGGATTGGGCGCGTTGCGCGCGTCGCCGAGGAAGCGCTGGTAGGCGTCGCCGCCCAGGCCGAAGGCCGAGTCGACGCCGCGGCGCGCGTCCTCGTTGTAGCGCTCGACCGTGCGCAAGAGGCTCACCGGGACGATTGCCAGCCGCGCCGCGAGCGCCTCGAGCGTCTCCGCACGCACCAGGTATCCGCTCGCCAGCTGCGGCGCGAGCGAGAGCGCGAACGGCCGCACCGCGCCCAGGCCGTACTGCCACAGGCTGCGGCGGTCGCACAGCAGGAAGGCCGGGTTCGCCGCCTCGCCGGCGCGCAGCATCGCCAGCACGAACTCGTGGTACGACACCGCTTCGCTGGTGAAGCGCGCGCCGTCGCGCGTGACCGCGATGATGCCGGGCTTGCCGCGGTCGGCGACGGTGTGCGGGAACACGCCCTCGCTGCCGTCGGCGCGCCGGAAATGCGACACCGGCGACCAGTACGCGTTGTGCGAGTTCGACTCGCCGATCTTTCCGCCCGCGGCGAGGCCGAGGCGGATCCCGTCGCCGCTGTCCTCGGCGCAGACCGGCGAATAGCGCGCAATCGCCGCCGGCAGGAGCCTCGCGCGCAGCTCGGGGTCGTGCGAGAAGCCGCCGCCGGCGAGCACCACGC
>JBAUTW010000453.1:0-1570 GCA_049582365.1 Burkholderiales bacterium
GGCCGGGTCCGGGCGCGGGCGTTTCGAGCTCGTGCGGCTCGAGGCGCGACTGGCCCGCCGCGGAATGGAGCAGGAACGCTTTCATGGGGCGCCAGTGTAATGCATCGCCGATCTGTCTAAGCGCACAGGTTCATGGTTCAATTCCCGCCCATGACGAATCCGCCGCTCATCGACGAGCAGCTCGCGGCGTTCCTGTGCGGCCCGGTGTCGATCAACGTCGCCTCGCGCACGCGTGACAGGCTGCCGGTGCTGGTGCGCGCGTCCGGCTGCCGCGTGGCGCCGGACCGGCGGCGCGTGACCGTTTTTCTCGCGCGTTCGAAGTCCGAATCCGTGCTCGAGGCGTTGCGCGCGACGCGCGCCGTGGCGGCGGTGTTCAGCCTGCCGAGCAGCCACCGCTCGGTGCAGCTCAAGGGGTCGGATGCCGAGGTCGCGGCGCCCGCGGCGGGCGACCCGGAGCTCGTCGAGCGCTACATCGGAGCTTTCATGCGCGAAATCGATCCGCTCGGCTACCGGCCGGACATGGGGCGCGCGCTGCTGTGGCTGGACGCCGGGGATCTGGTCGCGGTGAGCTTCACCCCGGCGGCCGCCTTTACCCAGACGCCGGGGCCGGGCGCGGGGTCGCCTTTGGGGCGCGCGGCGTGAGCGTCACGGTCGATTCGATTCGCGACTGCCTGGAGGGCTCGATCCCCGCGAGCGTGGCGACCTGCGCCGCCGACGGCACGCCGAACGTCAGCCAGGTATCCCAGGTGCACTACGTGGACGGCTCGCACGTGGCGCTGTCGTTCCAGTTCTTCAACAAGACGCGCGACAACGTGCTCGCCAATCCGCGCGCGGGGGTCGCCGTGATCGATCCGGTCACCGCCGTGCAGTACCGGCTCGCGCTCGAGTACCTGCGCACCGAGACCGAGGGCCCGCTGTTCGAGCGCATGAAGGCCAAGCTCGCGGGCATCGCCTCGCACAGCGGCATGAGCGGCGTGTTCCGGCTGCTCGGCGCCGACGTCTACCGGGTGCTCGGAGTCGAACGCCTGCCGGGGCGCGAAGTGCCGGCGCCGCCGCGGCGCAGCCTGCTCGCCGCGCTGCGCGGCTCGAGCGAACGGCTGATGCGATGCAACGATCTCGGGCGGCTGCTCGACGAGCTGCTGGCCTGCCTGGAGCAGGTGTTCGGCATCGGCCATTCGATGGTGCTGGTGCCCGATGGCGCCGGCACGCGCCTGTACACGGTGGCGAGCCGCGGCTACGCGGCCTCCGGGGTCGGCTCCGAGATCCCGATCGGCTGCGGCGTGATCGGCGTCGCGGCGCGCGAGCGAACGCCGATTCGCATCTCGCACATGACCTCGGACTACGCCTACGGCGAAGCCATCCGCGAGCGCGCCAGGGAGGCGGGCATGGCGGACCTGCTGGAGGTCGCGATCCCGTTCCCGGGCCTGGCGGACGCGCGCAGCCAGCTCGCGGTGCCGGTGATCGCGGACGGCCGGCTGCTCGGGGTGCTGTACGTCGAGAGCGCCGAGGAGATGCGCTTCGGCTACGACGAGGAGGACGCGCTGGTCGCGCTCGCGACCCAGACCGGGAT
>JBAUTW010000454.1:0-2510 GCA_049582365.1 Burkholderiales bacterium
GCCCGATCCCGCCGTTGCCGCCGGTGACGACCGCGACCTTGCCCCGCAGGTCGAACATGCGCGTGCTCAGGCCGCCGCGGCCTGCGGCCGCAGGCCGAGCCGCTCGAACAGCCGCCGGTCGCTTTCGACCTGCGGGTTCGCGGTGGTCAGAAGCTTGTCGCCGTAGAACATGGAATTGGCGCCGGCGAGAAAGCACAGCGCCTGCAGCGCGTCCGACATCGCCTCGCGTCCGGCGGACAGGCGTACGCGCGCCTTCGGCATCGTGATGCGCGCGACGGCGACCGTGCGCACGAACTCGAACTCGTCGATGGGCGCGCTGCCGAACAGCGGCGTGCCCTCGACCTGGACCAGGTTGTTGATCGGAACGCTCTCCGGGTAGGGCTCGAGCGCGGCGAGCTGCGCGATCAGCGCCGCGCGGTCGGCGCGCGACTCGCCCATGCCGACGATCCCGCCGCAGCAGACCTTGATGCCCGCCTGCCTGACGTGCTCCAGGGTTTCGAGGCGGTCCCGGTACTCGCGCGTGCCGATGATCCGGCCGTAGAACGACGGCGACGTGTCGAGGTTGTGGTTGTAGTAGTCGAGCCCGGCCTCGCCCAGGCGTGCGGCCTGCTGCGGCTTGAGCATGCCGAGCGTGACGCAGGTCTCGAGCCCGAGGGCGCGCACGCCGCGCACCATCTCGACGACCTTTTCGAGATCGCGGTCCTTCGGGCTGCGCCACGCCGCGCCCATGCAGAAGCGCGTCGCGCCGCGTGCCTTCGCCGCGCGCGCGGTCTCGAGCACCGGTGCGAGCGGCATGAGCTCCTGCGCATCGACCCCCGTGTCGTAGCGGGCCGATTGCGGGCAGTAGGCGCAGTCTTCGGGGCAGCCGCCCGTCTTGACCGAAAGCAGGGTCGAGAGCTGCACCTCCGCCGGATCGAAGTGCCGGCGGTGGACCTCCTGGGCGCGGAACAGCAGCTCGGGCAGCGCCAGCTCGAACAGCGCGTCAACCGCTGCGGGGCTCCAGCGCCGAACCTGGGTCGTGACGTCGCTCATCGTTGTCCTCCTCCTGGGGTCATGGCATACCGCGCGCCGGCGGGCGCGTCAACTCTGCGCGGCGTTCTGCAGGCGCGCGCGCACCAGCGCGATGTGGCTGCGCAACTCGTACAGCTCGTCGGTGTGCGACAGCGGCACTGCGATGCCGCGCGCCTTGGCTTCCAGCCGGTCGAGCTCGGCCAGCAGATCGGCGGGCGCCGCCTCGGCGCGGCCGATTCGGTCCTCGATGTGACGCAGCTGCCGGTACCAGCGGAACACGCGCGAGCGGATGCGGAACCGGTACACCGGCGGCACCACGCGCGAGAGCGGGATCAGCACCGCGACGATCGAGAACAGCACCACCCACATGCGGTCGATCAGGTTCGCGAGCCAGAACGGCAGGTAGCGCTGCAGCAGCGGCGGACCGCTGCGGTAGAAGCGCTCGGCCTCCTGCGCGAGCGGGAACTCGCTGTGCTCGGGCGTGGGAAAGCGGCCGGCGCGCGCGATCCAGCCGGCGCCGCCGTGGATGCGCGACGCCGCCTGCACGAAAAGCTGCACCAGCGCAGGGTGCGTGCCCTCGCGCGCGAGCAGCGAGGTGGTGGTCGCGATCAGCGGCACGTCGCGCGGCGGCACGTCGCGCGCGAGGTCCGCCACGGCGCGCGGCAGCACCACCGGGCTGAGGAACGGAAAGCGCCGCGCGTAGGCCTCCGCCTGCGGAAAATCCAGCAGCCTCACCCCTGGCGTCTGCAGCAGCATCTGCACGATCGGCGACTCGGGCGCCGAGGTGAACGCGAGCGCGTCGAGCTCGCCGCCGAGCAGCGCGACCACCGCGGGAGTCAGGTCGAGATAGCTCGCGTGCAGGCTGTCGCGATCGATCCCGTTCGCTTCCAGCAGCTTGCGCATCAGGCCCGGAGTGCCGCTGCCCTTGGCGCCGAGATTGACGCGCAGGTCGCGCAATGCGGCGAGGTCCGTAAGCGGCGCCGGGGCGCGATAGAAGATCCACAGCGGCTCGTAGAACAGGCTGCCGAGCGACTCGAGCGGTACGCCGCCGTGCTGCTCGTCGACCGTGCGCGCGGCCTCGCTCGAGCCGCCCTGGACGAAGCCGAGGTCGACGTCGCGCTTCGGGTCGCGCAGCGCGCGCAGGTTGTCGAGCGAGCCGCGCGTGGGCTCCAGCACCACCTTGATGCCGTAACGCGCGAGCTCGGCGGCGTAGCGCTTGCCGAACTCGGCGTACGCGCTCTGCTCGGGACCGGTGGCGAGCACCACGCGCCTGGGCGGCGCCGGCTTGAGCACGACGTAGGCGGCGGCGAGCAGCGCCAGGGTCAGGACGATCAGGGGCCCGGCGGTGGCGAGCAGGTCGCGGAACGAGATCAGCGTGTCGCGTAGGAGGCGAGGCATGGCGGCGCTGCAAGCCTACACCAGCGCGATCACGAGCGCCGCGACGGCGGCGAGCGCAAGTCCCGCGGCGAGCGTCGCCAACAGCGGGTCCTCGTTCAGGC
>JBAUTW010000455.1:0-4699 GCA_049582365.1 Burkholderiales bacterium
GTACCCAGGCGCAGCGGCGGCCCGGATGGCGCGATCGACTGGAGGGTACCCGCGTTGCGCGGCGTCTTGGCCGACGCGCTGTGCTTGAGCTGCGCGCTGGCGCTCGTCTGCAGGCAGGGCGCATCGACGCCGTCGTCGCTCACGGTCGGCGGACAGGGGCCGAAATTCGGGAACCCGTCGACGTGCGGCTGGGTGTTCGGGTCGCTGCAGCCGATCCGGAGCGGGTCCCAGTCCGTCTTGCAGCCGTGGTTGCCGGCCGCAAACATCGGTTTGACGATCAGGCCGCCGGTCGATTTCTTCTCGTTGGCCGTGCCGCCGTTGAGGGCGAGCACGATGTCCTTCGCCTGCTGCGCCATGAGCGCGAACTTGAAAACATCCGCGCGCGGGCCGCTCTGGCACTGGACGCCGGTGGGACCGCCGCTCGCCAGCTGAGCGCGCAGCGTCTGGCACCTCTGCACCTTCCAGGGCCGCGAGCACTCGATCGCCGCGCCGCTCGCCTTGCAGCGCTTGTGGCCGACCGACGCCATGATCTTGCTGACGATGTCCTTGTCCGCGTTCTGCTGGTCGTAGACGCAATGCGCCGTCGGCTTGCTGGCGCCGCTCATGACGCCCAGGCAGTCGTTATAGGCGGTATAGGTGCGGCACTCGAGCTTGATGCCCTGCGGCTCGTTCCAGCCGGGCGGCGGCAGGCAGCCTTCGGCCACCAGCCCCGGCACCTTCTGCTGCAGCGCCTTCTCCTCGACGTTCAGCATGGCGACGAACTTCGGTGTCGCCGCGTTGCAGGCCGACGCCCACACGGTCGGCGACGGCAGCTGCTTCTTCGCGTCGCTGAGGCAGGTCGAGTACGCCTGGTGCATCACCTGCGAGAACATCGAGCTGTTGTAGAACGGCGACTGCTTGATCGCCTCGCAGTGTCCCGGGTCGGGCGGCGGGAACGGAAACTTGACGGTCAGCTTGTTGAGGCAGCCCTGCACGAACGCCGGCTTGTTCGCCAGCAGCGCCTGCGAGCTGCCGTAGTCGCTCACCGCCCACTGCTTGGCCAGCGGCCGCATCACCTCGATGTAGGCTTCGGCGGCGACCGGCATGGCCTGCGCGAAAACCTTCACGCGCGGGTAGAACTTGTTGTCGCGCATGTTGTCGCAGGCGTCCTGCGCGGTGCTCGTGGTCATGTCGTGCGAGGCGAAATAGTCCTTGCACGGATGCCACACGTGTCCCGCGACGTCCCCGATCCCCTTGCAGCCGTTGCGCAGGCACAGCCACGTCCCGTAGTGGTACCACGGCGTCCAGGCGAGCGCGTAGTAGTCCTCCTGGCTGATCGCCTTGGGATCGTTGGTGCCCAGCAAGTCGCCCGCCCCGTACCACAGCGCCTTGCCGGCGCTGCCGGCCAACTTCACCGCGTCCTTGCCAAGCTGCACCAGCTCGCCCAGCGCGCCGCAGGCTTCGTCCTTGCCCGGAAAGTCGGGCGCGATGTCGCACGCGAGCGAGGGATCGATGTTCATCTCGATCAGCGCAAACAGGTTGCCGAGCGTCGGGTGCCCCACCAGCACCAGCACCGCCTTGAGCTCGGGCCTGGCGAGGTTCGACACCTTGGTGAACACGCCGCCGCAGACGAAGCCCTTCACCGGCCCGGTGCTGGTCAGCCCGACCTTGCAGGCGACCTGCACCAGCACGTCGGTCCCGGTCAGCTCGAGCACCGTGATCCAGTCCCCGCCGTAGGCCGCCTTGATGATCGCGACCGCCGACTGGATGAGGGGATCGGTCGGCACGAACTGCCTGACCGCCTGCTTGCCCTGCGATTCGGCGATGCCCTTCACGTCGACGCAGGCCGGCGCGCCGTGCTTGATGATGCAGTCGATCATCGGCAGCGCATCGTTGAGCGCCGGCTCGCCGAGCGCCAGGGCGACGATACCCACGATCTTCGTGAGCGCGGGATCGGCCGCACGCGCGGGCTGCAGCGGCGCGCAGCCGAGCAGCAGCAGCGCGATCGTCAGGAATCGTTTCATGGCCCCCCCTTTCTTCAGCTATTCGATCCTTTCGCGCGATCAGTGCGGCACTCCGCGCCGAAAAGCCTTACGGGCAGTAGCTGCCCGTCGCCGAAAGCGATTCCTGCGGGCGATTTCCGCCGCCGGAAGGCGTCACCGACGTGATCAGCGCCCGCTGCAGCGTGCGCCGGCCTCCCCGGCCGTCCACCGTGATCGCCGTCGGCCGGCCGGAGACCGCGAGTTCGGCGAGCTGCGCGCTATTCGTCGTGCCGAAACCGGCTCGGGAGGCAGCGGCCGTTCGTCGCTCGCGCCGCGCCGAACCCGGTCAGGGCCTGTTACCGCTCCAGTAATTCTGGCAGTCGTCCGTGCTGACCTTCAGTCCGCGATTCTTCGCGAAACTGCTCAACTCACAATACGCCTTCGAATTGTGGCGCGCCAGGTAGCACCAGTAGCCCCAGCTTCCCGCGGTGGCGAATTTCGCTGCCGGCACCGAGAAGCTCAGGCTGACGGTCTTCGAGAACTTGCCGCTGGAATCGACCAGCAGCGGCTGGGTGGCGGTGGCGAGCGGTGTCGCCATCGGAAGGTACGTCGGATTGGCGATCTTGCCGTCGTAGATGTTGCAGGTCACCTGGGGCGCGCCGTCGCTGAACGCCTGCGCCGCGTCCGAGTCGGGCCAGGAAATCTCGATCGGCACGTTGAGCGTGACGACTTGCATCTGGTCCGCCGCGCGGGCGGCCGCGAGCGGCAATGTGCTGACGGCAGCCAGCACGATGGTTCCGACACGTGATGCGATCATTGTGGTCTCCTGGTTGATTCGAGGACTCGGTTACTCGTCGCGCTCCGGTCGGGACCCGAGACGTCCAGCCTGAGCGGCGGCGTAGCGACCGAGAGCGGTTGCAGTGGCGCCCCCGCGGCGACATTCACCTTCAGCGCCGGAACCGTAACCGCGATCGGCGCGCTCGGCGGAGCAGCCGCGGTCACGATCCGGAGCGGCGCGGTGTTTGCCGACACCGCCGCCGCGGCCGGCTTTGCGAGCGCGATTTTCGCGAAAGATAAAGGACGCGCGACTTCGACCCGCAGCGGCGGGACGCCAACCTCGAGCGCCCGCGGCGAGTCTCCGCCGACGACCACTATCCTGAGCGTCTGCGCGGTGGCCGCAATTGGCTGGAGCGGCGCGGCCGCTGCGACTTCGATCCGCAAGGCGGCCACCGTGGCGGTAATCGGCCGGCTCGGAATGCGAGCGATGCCGAGCGTCGGGGACGCGGCGCGGATGCCATTCTGCAGCGGCGGCGCGAGACGGATGCCGGGGGTTACCGATTGGACACCGCCAAAGGCGCGCGCGCCGGGCGCGGGCGCAGCCGCGGCCGACAGGCATTCGAGGCCGACAACCGAAAAGGATTCGCGCGCGGGCGCTTGCGCGCTCGTGGCCGCACTCATCGGCACCGGAGACGCGATCGCCGCATCGTGCAGCGTCCGGCGTCCTCCGGGTCCGTCCACCGTGATCTCCGCGCGGCGCCGCGCGCTCGCCATCGCCGCGATCTGCGACGACGACGGATCGACAAGCTTGACCGCCGAGAGGACGAACTGCCGGCAGCCTTCGCGGCCGGGAACGGCTCCACGGTCCAGCCAGCTTGCGCTCAGCAGCTCGATCCAGCCCCGGTGCGCGATGTCGGCGCTCTGGCCCGTCACCCCGGCTATCTGCATGAATGCCTGCGGCGCGGGCCGAACGCCGACGCCCTCCGGTAGCCGCAGCGGGGCAGGTGCAATGACCCCCGGTTTGGCGGGCGCGACCGATCCGGAAACAGCCGGTGGCGTGATCAGGGCGGCAGGCGCGCGTACCCCAAGCGGCGCGCCCGCCGCGTGCCCTGCCACCGTCAGCAAGAGGTACAGACCGGTGCCGCGGCGGACACCGTTCACGGGCAATAGCTGCCGCTGAGCGACACCGCCTCGCGCGGAAGCTTGTCGCCGAGGTCGCCCCCGGCCGGCGCGACCGACGAGATGATGGCGCTGCGCAGCGTCCTGCGTCCCCCGGGGCCGTCGATCGTGACTTGATTCGGACTGCCCGACGCCGCCAGGCCCGCAAGCTGCGGCGACGCCTTGTTGACGTGCATCGTCGCCCTGACCGAAACCGGGCGGCAGCGGCCGTCGCCGCCGCTCGCGGCGCGGTCCTGCCAGCTTACCGACAGCAGGTCGATCCAGCCCAGGTGCCCCGGGTCCTTGCTCTCGCCCGCCACGCCGGCGACCAGCATGAATTCGTGCGTGCGTGCGCGCGCGATGCCGATCCCGCCCGAGGGCGCGATACCGCCTGCGCCCGGCGCCGCAATCTGCGCCGCCGGCGCGCGCATCTGCGATATGCCGCCGTAGCCGCAGCTTGCCTTCAGGTTGACCGTGTTCTGCTTGTTGAGGTGCTTCGGATCGATCACCAGGTGCAGGACATAGGAGCCCTGCGCCAGCGTGAAGCCGAAGGACCAGGTCTGGCGCCCCCCCGGCGCGAGCGCCGGGTTGCCGTAGCCCTGGTCCGAGATCTTGCCGACCTGCGGCCCCTGCGGCTGCTCGAGCCAGGTATAGACGTCGACCGCCGGGGCCGCTCCGCCGCCCGCGTTCCTGATCGTGAACGAGCCGTTGAAGCTGCAGGAAGGCACTCTTTCGCGCCCCCGCTGCGCGGGCGCCAGCTGCGCCATCGCGGTCGAGACGATCCCCGTCGTGGTGCCGAACGC
>JBAUTW010000456.1:0-1843 GCA_049582365.1 Burkholderiales bacterium
GCGCTGCACCGCCGCGTTCACTTCCAGGTCGAGGCTGTCGGAGAACTCGACGTAGGCCGCGCTGTCGCCCAGCGGCACGATGCCGCGCGGCTTTGGGACCGCTTCGCTCAAGCGGCCTTCGCCGGCGCGACGCCGATCATCGAGTCGCGCGTGACGATGCCCGCGAGGCGCTGCTCGCTCCAGCCCTCGGTACCCGCCGGGCGCAGCGGCAGCACCAGGTAGCGCATGTCGGCGGTCGAGTCGTGCACCCGGATCGCGACCTCGTCCGGGATGCGGGTGCCGAACTCGGCCAGCACCGCGCGCGGCTCGCGCACCACGCGGCTGCGGTAGGCGCGCGACTTGTACCAGTCCGGCGGCAGCCCGAGCAGCATGCGCGGGTAGCACGAGCACAGCGTGCACACGATCACGTTGTGCACCTCGGGGGTGTTCTCGACCACGACGAGCCTGAGCGCCGGGATGTCCAGCCCCAGCTCCTCGCAGGCGGCGCTGCCGTCCGCGAGCAGGCGCTGCTTGTAGGACGGGTCGGTCCAGGCGCGCGCCACCACCTTGGCGCCGCGCTCGGGGCCGCGCGCCTTCATGTCGGCCGCCACCGCGTCGACCTCGGCGTCGCTGACCACGCCCTTGTCCACCAGCAGCTCGCGCAGGCTGACTTCCATGAGCTGGAAGTAGGTCAGCGGGATGTATTTGCCGCTATCGCTCATGCCTTGTCCAGCCAGTGCTGGAAGATCTCGACGTCGATCGTGTCCGCGCGCGCGCCGCGGTAGTCGGGCCAGAGCTCGGCCTGGGCGAAGCGCACGCGGTACAGCGGCTGCGCCGGCAGGCCGCTGCGCATCTGCGCCAGCTCCTCCGGGTTGGGGAAGGCGCCGCAGAGGCGCTCGATCACGCCGCTCGCGCCGCGAACGTAGTACGGCGTGCGCACGTGCCCGAGCGGGTAGGCCTTCATCACCCTCACGCGCTCGCCCGGCCGGAACCTGGCTTCAACCGCCACGGCGCTTCACCTCGACCATCTTGCGCGCCAGCTCCTCGGTCGTGATCACGCCGCGCTGGATCATGGTCTGGGTGATCGAGGTCACCCAGCGCTCGTAGTAGCTCATCGTGTCGTAGGCCTCGGGGCCGAGCGCTTCGATGTTCTTGCGCAGCTCGTCCACCGTGAGCAGCTTTTTGGCGCCCTTGATGCCCGACAGCAGCACCATCAGCGCGTCCACCCGCCGCTCCCATTGCGCGTAGTCGTGCTCGCCGCGTTCGACCTTGCCGGCGGGCAGCCCGCCCATGTCGTGATGGCTGCGCTCGATCATGCGGCTATTATTGCACCCGTCCCGTTACGGATAAACCACTTGCCGCAAACCGCCGCCCCCGGCAGCCTGGTCCTCGATCACGTCGCGCACTTCGTGCCCGACCTCGAGGCCGCCGGGCGCGCGCTCGAGGCGCTCGGCTTCGTCGTCACGCCCGTTTCCGAGCAGTCGACCCAGGACGGCCCCGCCGGCACCGCCAACCGCTGCGTCATGCTCGACCAGGGCTACCTCGAATTCCTGTCGCCCATCGCCGACACGCCGCACGCGCGCCGCACCCGCGAAGCCATGGCGCGCTACCCCGGCGTCCACATCCTGGCGCTGGGCACCCCCGCCGCCGCCGAAGAGCGCGCGCGCCTGGAGCGCCACGGCTTCGCCCCCCTGCCCCAAGTCGACCTCGAGCGCGAAGTAGAGCTGGATGGCCAACCCCGCACCGCCCGCTTCGGCGTCGTGCGCTTCCCGCCCGAAACAATGCCCGAAGGCCGGGTCCAGTTCGTCGAGCACCGCACCCCCGAAGTCGTCTGGCAGCCGCGCTGGCTCGCGCACACCAACGG
>JBAUTW010000457.1:0-2532 GCA_049582365.1 Burkholderiales bacterium
CGGTAGGGGAGCATGAAGCGCGCCAGGCGCGCGAACTGGCGCCAGTCGCCGCGCCGCGGCTCGGGCGGCAGCCTGGTTTGCGGGCTGCTCATGCGGGCACTATACCGCGCCTCAACGAGCGTAGAACTGGTACTGATTCCTGCCCAGCTGCTTGGCGCGGTACATGGCGACGTCGGCGTTGCGCAGTAGCGTTTCGCCGTCGCTCGCATCGGACGGGAAGATCGATATGCCGATGCTCGCGCCGATGCGGAACATGCGCCCCTCGACGCGAAACTCCGGCTCGAGCGCGCGCAGCGCCTTCTCGGCCACGAACTGGCAGTCCGACTCGCGCTGCAGGTCCGGAAGGAGCGCCACGAACTCGTCGCCGCCCTGGCGCGCGAGCGTGTCCGACTTGCGCATGCAGGCCGACAGCCGCTGCGCCACCTCTCGCAGCACCGCGTCGCCCGCCCGGTGCCCCAGCGCGTCGTTGACCTGCTTGAAGTCGTCCAGGTCGATCAGCAGCGCCGCTACCCTGACGTCGCGCCGCTGCGCGAGGTAGACCGCCTGGCGCATACGGTCGTCGAGCAGGCGACGGTTGGGCAACCCGGTGAGCGTGTCGTGGTAGGCGAGAAAGCGCACCTCCTCTTCCTGGCGCTTGCGCTCGGTGATGTCCTGCGACACCCCTATCATCTTGGCGGCTCCGCCCTCGGGCAGCCTGAGCACCGACCCATGCGCCGCGAGCCAGCGCACTTCCCCGTCGCCGGTCACGACGCGGAACTCGACGGCGAACGGCTCGCCCGAGGCGAGCGCGGCGCGTCCCGCCGCGAGGTAGCGCTCGCGGTCTTCCGGATGCACCATGTCGCGCAGATCCGGGTAAAGGCGCGAGCGCTCGTCGGGACGGCCGATCAGGCCGCCCGGGTCGCGGCCCCAGGTCAGCTTGTCCGTGCTCAGTTCCCATTCCCAGTAGTACAGGTCGGCCGCATCGACCGCGAGGCGCAGTTTCGCGACGCTCTCGTGCAGCGCCGCCGCGGCGCGCTTCTGCTCGCTCACGTCGTGCGCGGTGCCGGTCGCACCGACGATTGCGCCCGTCGCGTCGCGCAGCGCCGTGGCGTTGAACGACAGGTCGACGTGGCTGCCGTCGCGCCTGGTGTGACGCGTCTCGTAGTCGAATACCTGCTCGCCCGCCATCACCCGAGCGAACACCGCCGCATCGCGCTCGCGCACCGCGTGCGCGCTGCGGTCCACGAGCGGCCTGCCGATCAGCTCCTCGACCGCGCAACCGTAGATCCGCTGCGCGGCGATCGGATTGAGATAGGTCCAGCGCCGCTCGAGGTCGATCGACCAGATCAGGTCGTTGGATGTCGCGACCAGGTTGCGGTACAGCGCCTCGCTCGCGCGCAGCGCCTGCTCGGCGGCGATGCGCTCGCTCGCGTCGGAGAAAACGAAGATCGCGGAGTCCTCCGGCACGGACGGGTCGAGCGAGCGACCCAGCGCACGGCACCAGAAGCGCGAGCCGTCGCGCCGCACGAGGCGCGAATCGCCCTCGATGATGTCGCCGCTCGCGAGTCGCCGGTAGGCCTCCTCGCCCGCCGCGCCCCACTGCTCGTCCGAGACGTACCACACGCGCGTGGGCTTGCCGTGCAGCTCGCCCGGCGCATAGCCGAGCATCTGCTCGAGCCGCCGGTTGCAGCGCACGATGACTCGCCGCTCCACGAACGCGACCCCGACCGGCAGGGTATCCAGCACGAGGTGCTCCTCGGCCAGCACTCCGAGGTAGGCGTCCTGCGCGCGCTTCAAGTCGGTGATGTCGGATACCACGCTGACGTAGCCCCCGAGCACGGTGCGCACCGACTTGCCCTGTTTCCATCGCCCGTCGCGCGTCTGGAACTGGCGCAGCGCGCCGGACCCCTCGCGGTGCTGGTGAACTCGCGCCTCGACCCAGTCCTCCTCGCGCCCGGCGTAGCCGGGCGGCTGCTCGGCCTGGTAGGCGCTGCGTGCGATTTCGACGAAATGCGCGCCTACCAGCTCGCCCGCGCTCCTCCCGCCGCCGAAGAGTTGCGCATAGGCGTCGTCGCACACCACCAGGCAGTCGTTACCGTCCCAGACCGCCAACGCATCGGGAAAGCTCTCGATCGCGTCCCGCAGGCGCGCTTCGCTGCCAGCCAGCCGCTGCGCCAATTCCTCGTTGCGCAGCCGGGCGCGCAGCGCCTCGACCACTGCGCTGTGGATGTCGCGGTAGACCCGCACCATCACCACCCCGAACACCACGACCGTCAGGCCGAGCAGCTTGTAGGTCCGGCCCGGCTGCAGCAGCAGCTGCGCCGCGATCGCGACCGAGGGCAGCGCGGCGAAGGCGTAGAACGCGAGCCGGCTCGCAGCATAAATCCCGGCTGCGCCGATGATGCTGCCGCCGACCACGAATACCACCGCCATCTGCAGCAGCGGGCCGCTATCAGGAAACAGCGCCGCCGGCGCGTAGGCCCAGATCGCGCCCGTTGCGAGCGCGCCCAGCGCGAACCGGTGCTCCCACCGGCGCGCGGCGCCTCCGGCGCC
>JBAUTW010000458.1:0-1637 GCA_049582365.1 Burkholderiales bacterium
CCGCTGCACCCCGCGCCGGTGCCGCAGCTGCTCGAGCTTGCCGCGCAGCACGCGCACGCGCTGCCCGATGTAGCGCCGGTCGAGTTCGATCTGCTTCTCGCCCGGACCGCCGGTCTTGCCCAGGCCGCCGCGCTGGCGCTCGAGGTGGGTCCAGCCGCGCACCAGCCGCGTCGACAGGTGCTCGAGCTTCGCCAGCTCGACCTGCAGCTTGCCCTCGCTGGTCTGGGCGCGCTGGGCGAAGATCTCCAGGATCACCTCGGTGCGGTCCATCACCGGGCGCCCGAGCTCGCGCTCGAGATTGCGCTCCTGTGCGGGCGACAGCTCGTGGTTGAACACCACGAAGCCGGCGTTGAGCTCGGCCGTGGCCGCCGCGACCTCCTCGGCCTTGCCGCGGCCGCAGAACAGCTTCGGGTCGGGGCGCTGGCGCCTGCCGCGCACCACGCGGTGGCGCGCGATGCCCGCGCTTTGCACCAGGCGCACCATCTCCTCGACGCCGTCCTCGTAGGCGGCGTCGCCGAGGTCGAGGCAGACGACGACTGCGGCCCGGGAGTCGAAGGGCGATGGGGAGTTTTGTTGCATCAATTCGGTGTCTTCGACACCGGAGGGGCCAAAAACTAGCCTTCGGCTTCCTTGTCGAGGCCGAGATTGACCGCTCGCGACGGCACCACGGTGGAAATCGCGTGCTTGTAGACCATCTGGGTGACCGAATTGCGCAGCAACACCACGTATTGATCAAACGACTCGATCTGGCCCTGCAGCTTGATGCCGTTCACCAGGTAGATGGAGACCGGGACGTGCTCCTTGCGCAAGGTGTTCAGAAATGGGTCTTGTAGCAGCTGCCCCTTGTTGCTCATGTTGTTCCTCGCACGGAGTGGGTGTAACGGTACTCTAATTGAATTTGTTGGGGTTTTCTAGCCGCGCACGGTTCAACGCGCACGCCCCGGCACCGGCGCCGTCGGCGGCGTGACGTCGCCGCACTGGGCCCGATGACGCAGCGCGTGGTCCATCAGCACGCAGGCCAGCATGGCTTCGGCGATCGGGGTGGCGCGGATGCCGACGCAGGGGTCGTGCCTGCCTTCGGTTTCGACGCTCGCGGGCGCCCCGTGCACGTCGATGGTGCGCCGGGGCAGACGGATGCTCGAAGTCGGCTTGAGCGCGATCGACACGGTGATGTCCTGGCCGGTCGAGATGCCGCCGAGCACGCCGCCGTTGTTGTTCGTCAGGAAACCCTGCGGCGCCATCTCGTCGCCGTGCTCGCTGCCCTTTTGCCCCACCGCGGCGAAGCCGGCACCGATCTCGACCCCCTTGACGGCGTTGATCGACATCATCGCCCAGGCGATGTCGGCGTCCAGCCGGCCGTAGACCGGCTCGCCCCAGCCCACCGGCACGCCTTCGGCCACCACGTTGACGCGCGCGCCGCACGAATCGCCGCTCTTGCGCAGGGCGTCCATGATCGCTTCGAGCTCGGGCACGGCCTGCAGATCGGGGCTAAAGAACGGGTTTTGATTTACCGCGCTCCAATCCTTCAGTTCCAGCTTCCTCGAACCCAGCTGCGCCAGGTAGCCGCGGATCGCCACGCCGTAGCGCGCGGCGAGCCACTTCTTCGCGATCGCGCCCGCGGCGACGCGCACCAGGGT
>JBAUTW010000459.1:0-1868 GCA_049582365.1 Burkholderiales bacterium
CCGTCTACGTAGTGCAGCAGGGAGAGCAGATGGCGCAGCGCGCGCCGATCGTCGATCCTGCCGGATGCCTCGATGCTGTCGGTCGCCCTCTTGCGCAGCTGCGCCGGGCTCCACTTCGACGACGCGACGCCGACCACCGGAACCTTGAGGGCGCCCCGCTTCGCCAGTGCATACAGCGCCGGGAAGATCATTTTGTGCGCGAGATCGCCCGTCACGCCGAACAGCACCAGCGCGTCCGAGCGGGGCGTGCCGCTCTTGACCTTGTCCATCCCGGTCCCGCTCCTCCCTGCTCGTCAGATCACGAGCAGTCTAGTCTCCCAACTTGTCATCCCGCTGGCGCGAAATCAGCGCGATGATGCTCTCGAGGTTGACGCTGTCGTCGCCGATCGCGGTCTGAATCACCCGGCACTCGGTGATTTCGCAGTGCGGATAGATCTGGTTCAGCTTGCGCTCGGCTTCGGCCTGGTCGCGCGCCTGC
Organism: Burkholderiales bacterium; assembly: GCA_049582365.1. Classification (GTDB taxonomy): domain Bacteria; phylum Pseudomonadota; class Gammaproteobacteria; order Burkholderiales; family SG8-39; genus DAHVFK01. The sequence continues at coordinate 479 of JBAUTW010000459.1, forward strand.
ACCACCAGGTTCTCCACCGGCGTGCCGCTGCGGGTGCGGATGCGGAAGCCGTACTTGAACATCGTGACGGGCGCGCTCATGGAGCCGATTCTAGCCCTGCTGCGCGCCGACCAGGAGCTTCAGGTCGTGGGCGATGGCCTTCTCGCCGCTGTCCGGCATGACCAACAGTCGCGCGTTGCCGCCGGCGTCGAACACGAACACCGCGCTGCTGTGCGTGACCTCGTAGTTGCCGCTCGCGTCGGGCTCGCCGTAGCTGTAGCTGATGCGGTAGCGCTTGGCCAGCTCGCGCAGCTCGGCCGCGCTGCCGCGCAGGCCGGTGACGTGCGAGCCGAAGGCGCGCACGTAGCGGTGCAAGGCTTCGAGCGTGTCGCGCTTGGGATCGACCGTGACGAACAGCACCTGCACGCTCTGCGCCGCCGGGCCCAGGTCCTTGAGCGCCGCCGACAGCTTGACCAGCGTCGTCGGGCAGACGTCCGGGCAGTTGGTGTAGCCGAAGAACAGCAGCACCGTGCGGCCGCGGTAGTCCGCCGCGCTGACCGTACGCCCCGAATCGTCGGTCAGATTGAGCGCCAGGTCCGGTACCACGCCCTTGATGTCCTTCAGCTGCCACGGCCCGCCGCCGCCGCAGGACGCGAGCAGCAGCGCGAGCGCCGCCAGCCATGCGCGCCGCAGCCTGCTCATTTGCTGCGCATCCAGTACGACAGCACTACCAGGGTGCCGACTGCGTGCATCATTGCGGCCGGAATCCACGTGATCAGCCCGCCGAGCTGCTGGTCCTCCAGCGGATCGATCACCCAGGCACGTCCGCACACCCCGTAGACGTCGAACAGGTCGTGAGTGGCGAGCGCGATGTCCGCCCCGATCAGGACCTGCGGCACTGCGGCCACCAGCAACACGCCGATGCGCGGCCCGAGGCCGAGCAGCGCGCCCTGCTCCCGGGTGCGCGGATCGAGCATCAGGAACCAGAACAGCAGCCCGTCGAGCAGCATGCTCCAGTTCATCACGTGGTAGAGCGGCCCGCTCAGCATGGCGTAGAAGTGGATCTGCGGCGTCAGCCAGAAGTAGATCAGGCCGACGAACAGGACCGGGGCGACGAACCAGTTCTGCAGCAGGCGGTAGGCGCCCTGCACCAGCGGATGGCGCCAGGCCGGCGTCAGTACGCGCTCGTGCAGCCGCGCCGGCAGGCCGCGCGCAATTGCCGCCTGCGGCTGCGAGAGAGCGATCAGAAACGGGCCGGCGTGATGCAGCACCAGGTGCTGCAGGCGATGGATGTAGAACATGTGCTGCGACAGGTAGTCGAAATGAGTCTGCATCACGAAGTACAGCAGCACCAGGCCGGTGAAAAAGCCGATCCGGCGCGCCGCCCCGACCGCCTGACCCGGCGGCGCGC
>JBAUTW010000460.1:0-2402 GCA_049582365.1 Burkholderiales bacterium
GCGCAGCAGCGCGTGCGCGAGGGGATTGCGCGCCACCGCGCGCGCCGCGCGCCGGCGCCACACGCCGAGCACCGCCAGCGTGGCGACGAACGCCAACCCGATGCACGCAGCGGGAATCCATTGCCAGACAAGCATGTCGCAATCTACTACGCCGGCGACGACCGCACAGGCGCGGGTGACGCCGCGCGGCGACAGTCCGAATCGGGGCGGAGTGGCCTTTCTATTCGATCGTCGGCGCGACCGCGCGCGTGTTGACCCACTGCATGATCGCCGCGGCGACCTGCTTCTCGCGCCCGGCGTAGCCGTGGTAGGCGTAGGCTTGGCAGTCGTCTCCGTGCGCGCCTTCGGACCCGGTCACGGTGACGAGGGGAAGGCGGTACTCCTTGGCGATTCTCTCAACCGCGTAATACGGCGTCACGTGGCAGCTGTCGGACTTGTGGTGCACCATCAGCACCGGAACCTTGAGCGTGCCGAAGTCGAAGCCCGACAGCCCCTGTCCGCCGCGCGATTCCCGCGTAACGGTGGAAGTGAGCACCACGCCGGCGACCTTCGGTCCGAGCCTGGCGCCGAGCGCGGCGACCGAGACCGTCCCCTTGCTCGTGCCGACCAGGTAGAACGCCGCGCCGGGAAAGCGCGCCGCGAGCGCGGCGATGATCGCGCCGACGTCGGCCGCGTGCCGCTCGCCGAGGCGGAAGGTGTCGTTCGCGCAGCAGTACTCGTCGCTCGGCATGTCGACCGACACCGCGATGTCCTCCGCGTCGACGAACCGGGCGCGGGTACGGATCAGGTAATTGCCCCACAGCTGGAACCAGGTCCCGCGCCCCTTCTGCTGGATCTTCATGATGCCGTCGCCGCCGGGAAAGAGCATGACGATGCGCTTGGGCTTCTGATCCGGCGACGCCATCGACAGCAGCACCGGCTCGTCCACGCCTTTGCGCACCTCGACGTGCATGACCTCTTCGTACGGCGCGGCGGTGGCCTTGATGCGCTCGATCCAGTTCTGCGCGTGTGCGGCCGATGCCGCGAGCGCGAGCGCGGCGGCAAAGGCAAGATGTTTCATGCTTTTCTCCTGAAGTGCAGCGGGAACAGCCGCTCGACCACCGGCCCGTCGGCCGCCCAGGCCTTGCAACCGTCGATGAAGTAGGGCTTGCGCCTGGCCGTATCCGGCGCAGCCTCGGTCGCGACCTTGCCCGCCTCGGGCCAGCTGCCCATGGTCTGGAACGCGACCGTCGCCGCCGGCATCAGCAGCTCTTTCAGGTGGGTGCAGCCCTTGGTGCCGCCGACCGCGTCCTGCACCGCGCGCCGCCAGCCGCCGCCGACCTTGGCGCCGATGAGGCGCTTGAACGCCGGCGCGACGGTGAAGCACGGATCGTAGGGCGCCTCGTTGGTCGCCACCTCGATCGCGCGCACCGTCATCTCGCGGTCGAGCGTGAGCCGCAGCTGCATGTCGTGCACGTGCATGCCCGCCTCGCGCCGGCCGCGATAGGGCTCCTCGACCGCATAGGTCTTCTGGTCGACGATGCTCGCCTCGATGTCGAACAGCCCGTCGTCGCGCTCGTAGCCCTCGCAGCGGATGGTGCGGGTGTGCAGGTGGCGCCGCGGCGCGGCAGGAGAAAGTCCCATGGGCAAGTCCAGAAAAGATCCGGCGTCAATTATGCTCAAAATTCATGCCGCGGGCTTCCGTCCGCGGCCGCCATTCAAGCGTAGACTTTCGACAGGCTACAAAGGAAAGGCAAGATGCCGAAAATCGCCAAGTTCGCGCTGGCGTGCCTGCTGTGCCTCGGCGTGGTCGGCGTGATTGTGCTGGTTATTCAACGGCTGTCTTCATAACCCCCAGCTACACAGGAGGCGACTTCGATGAAGAAGAACATGGGAACGCTGGATCGAACGATCCGGATCATTGCGGCAGTCGTGATTGCGGTGCTCTACTATGCCGGCGTGATCAGCGGCACGCTCGCCATCGTGCTGGGTATCGTCGCGCTGGTGTTCGTCCTGACCAGCCTGGTCGGCACCTGCCCGGCCTACCTGCCGTTCGGCCTTTCGTCCTGCAAGGAAAGCAAGGCCTAGCGACCGAGAAACCGGGGTCTGTCCCCGGTTTTGTCAGGCGCCTTCGACGATGCGCACGTCGCGCTCGGCGGCGTCGCCGAGCGCGCGCAGCGCTTCCTGGTAGCCGGGGCTGTCGTGCGCGGCCATCGCCGCCTTGGCGCTGTCCCACTCGGTGATCACGGTGCGCTGCGCAAGGCCGTGCTCGTACACTTTGGCGGGCGTGCCGCGCACCAGGAACCTGCCGCCCGCGGCAGCGATCGCCGGCCCGGCCAGCTTGGCGTAGGCCTGCAGCTTGTCCTGGTTGGTGATCGCGCGGTAGCAGGTGATCCAATAGGCCTTTGCCATGCGGGTTTCCT
>JBAUTW010000461.1:0-2050 GCA_049582365.1 Burkholderiales bacterium
GCGTTCGCCAGGGCGGCGCAGCTGAAGCTCGACGACCCTAACCTGAAGGCGGACTGGGATGCCGCGCGCGCCAAGATGGGCGGCGGCGCGGGTACTCCTTCGCCCACCGCGCCCGCGGCGGCAGCGGCAGGCGGGTTCATCGCGGGTACCGTTTCGATCGCCGAGCCGCTGCAGCACACGCTGCACGCGACGGACACCGTGTTCGTGTTCGCCCGCGCCCCGGACGGCGGACCTCCGCTCGCGGTCAAGCGCTTCAAAGCCTCCGAGCTGCCGGCGCAGTTCCGGCTCGATGACCGCGACGCGATGGTGCCGGGCAGGACGCTCTCCAGCGCGCCCCAGGTGCAGCTGGTCGGGCGCCTGTCCGCCAGCGGCAACGCGATGCGGCAGCCGGGCGACATCGAGACTCCCGCCCTGGTCGTCAAGCCCGGCGCGACCGGCGTCACGCTGGAAATAGGTGCCCCGCGCAACTGACCCTCCCCGGCTCGCTGTTCAAGCCTGAGCCGCCTGTGTATCCTTCCGGCTCCGTTCGATTGTCTACCTGGAGGAGGGAACGATGCTACGGACGATTCTGCGCGCACTGGGCGCACTGCTGATAGCCGGCGTTCTGGCGAGCCCGGCGGCCCATGCGGCCAAGGGTCAGACCAAGCTGCACTGGTACGGCCAGGCGGCGTGGAAGATCGATACGCCCTCGGGCGGGGTGATCCTGATCGACCCCTGGCTGACGGTGCCGACCAACCCGGACAAGAACTCGATCGCCGAGCTCGGCAAGGTCGACTACATCCTGATCAGCCACGGCCACCGCGACCACGTCGGCGACGCGCTCGAGATCGCCAAGAAGACCGGCGCCAAGGTGCTCGCGCCCTACGGGCTGGCGGCGAATCTGGTTTCGGTACTCGGCTTTCCCAAGGACCAGGTCATGACCGGCGGCAACGTCGGCGGCACCATCGACCTGCCCGCCGCGGGCGCCAAGGTGATGATCGTCAACGCGGTCCACGGCTCGGAGCTGACCGCGCCGCAGCTGCCCACGCCCGGACCCGGCCAGCCGGCCGCGCTCGCGAGCGGCAACCCCGTCGGCTACGTGCTGATGATCAAGGGCGGGCCGACGATCTACCACACCGGCGACACCGGCGTGACCGAGGACATGAAGCTGATCCCCGCGTTCCATCACATCGACGTGATGCTGGCCTGCATCGGCGGCTACTTCACCATGGACCCGGTCGGCGCCGCGCTCGCCACGCAGTGGGTCAAGCCGACGCACGTCATCCCGATGCACTTCGGCACCTTCGGCTTGCTGGCGGGAACGCCCGCGGAGTTCAAGGCGGCGCTCGCCAAGCGCCACATCGCGGACAAGCTGATCGTGATGAAGCCGGGGGAAGACCGCTCCTTCTGACGCACGCGCAGTGAGCAAGCAGGCCGGCGAGACCTGGGATTACGTCATCGTCGGCGCGGGCGCGGCCGGCTGCGTGCTCGCCGACCGGCTGAGCGCATCCGGCCGCCACCGCGTGCTGCTGCTCGAGGCCGGCGGCAGCGACCGCCGGCTCTGGATCCGGGTCCCGGCCGGATTCAGCCGCACCCTGCTCGACCCGTCGCTCGGCTGGCGCTACCTCAACCAGCCGGCGGCCGGCACGGGCAACCGCGTCATCGCCTGCCCGCGTGGGCGCGTGCTCGGCGGCTCGAGCTCGATCAACGGCCACTTGTACGTCTGCGGCCAGGCCGAGGACTACGAGGACTGGGTCACCGCGGGCGCCACCGGCTGGGGCTGGCAAGACGTGCAGCCCTACTTCCGCCGCGCCGGAGAGCAGCTGCGCGCGGCCGAGCCGAGCCTGCGCCAACCGCTGTGCGAAGCCTTCATCGACACGCTCGGCAAGCTCGGGGTGGCGCGCAATCCGGACTACAACTCCGGCGCGCAGGAAGGCGCAGGCTACTACCAGACCCTGATCCGCGACGGCCGGCGCTGGAGCGCAGCCGACGCCTACCTGCGTCCTGCGCTCAAGCGCCCGAACCTCGCGCTGCGCAAGCGCGCGCAGGTGGCGCGCGTCATCTTCGAGGG
>JBAUTW010000462.1:0-2676 GCA_049582365.1 Burkholderiales bacterium
GACCAGCACCCGGTCCGCGCGCGAGCGCGCGAATGCCGGCGTGCCGTCGTCGCTGCCGCCGTCGACCACGATCACCTCGTGGCCGCGAGCGCGCAGCGGCGCGAGCGCCTCGAGGCTCGAAGCGATGCCCGCGGCCTCGTTCAGCACCGGGACCACGAACGTGATCCGCTGCCTCGGCGCGGCCGTCATCCGCCCCGCATCCAGCCGTGGAAGCGCTCGACCGTGCGCAGCAGCCCCTGCGGCGCGTGCGCCTTCTTCCACACTCCGGCTGCGTACTTGTTCGCTTCGGCCATAGTCGGATAGATGTGGATCGTGCCGAGGATCTTGTTCAGCCCGAGGCCGTAGCGCATCGCGGCAACGAACTCCGCGATCAGGTCGCCGGCGTGCGCGCCGACGATCGTCACGCCGAGGATCCGGTCCTTGCCCGGGACCGTGAGCACCTTGACCACGCCGTGCGCCTCCTCGTCCGCGATCGCGCGGTCGAGGTCGTCGATGCCGTAAGTCGAAACTTCGTAGGGCACGCCGCGCTGCTTCGCCTCGGTCTCGTTCAGGCCGACTCGCGCCACCTCCGGGTCGGTAAAGGTGGCCCACGGAATCACTGAGTAGTCGGCGCGGAACTTCCACAGCCTGCCGAACAGGGCGTTCACCGCCGCGTACCAGGCCTGGTGCGCGGCGACATGGGTGAACTGGTACGGCCCGGCGACGTCGCCGCAGGCGTAGATGTTCGGGTACGGCGTCTGCAGGAACTCGTTGGTCTCGATCGTGCGCTGCCGGGTGACGGGCACCCCCAGCTCCTCGAGTCCGTAGCCCTCCGTGTTCGCCACCCGCCCTACGGCGCACAGCAGCGCGTCGAACGCGATACGCGCCTCGCCGCCCGCATGCTCGACGATCAGGATCTTCTCGCCGTTCTCGACCCGGAACGCCTTCGCCTTGTGCCCGACCAGGACCTCGATTCCCTCCTCGCGCAACGTGCGCATCACCATTTCGGAGATCTCGGGATCCTCGCGCACCATGATGCGCGGCAGCATCTCGACCTGCGTCACCTTGGCGCCGAAGCGCGCGAAGCACTGCGCGAGCTCGGAGCCGATCGGCCCGCCCCCGAGCACCACCAGCCGGCGCGGCAGCTCGCGCAGCGCCCACACGGTGTCCGAGGTGAGGCAGCCGACCAGGTCGATGCCGGGTATCGGCGGCACGAACGGGCGTGCGCCGGCGGCGATCACGATCGCGCGCGTGCTCAGGCGCCGCGTCTCGCCGCCCGCGAGCTTCACCTCCACCTCCCAGGGCGAGACGATTTTCGCGTCGCCCTGCAGGCATTCGACGCCCAGCTCCGTGTAACGCGCCGCGGAATCGTGCGGCTCGACGGCGCGCACCACGCGCTGCACGCGCTCCATCACGTCGGCGAAATCGAACTCGACGCTGGCGGACTTGAGGCCGTATTGCGGCGCGCGCCGGATTTCCGTCAGCACCCGCGCCGACTTGATCAACGCCTTGGACGGCACGCAGCCGGTGTTCAGGCAGTCGCCGCCCATGCGGTGTTTCTCGATCAGCGTCACCCGCGCGCGCACCGCGGCGGCGATGTAGGCGCTGACCAGGCCGGCCGAGCCGGCGCCGATCACGACCAGGTTGCGCTCGAAACGCGCCGGGCGCTGCCAGCGACCGTACACTCTGCGCGCCTTCACGATCTCGAGCGCCTTCTTGGCCAGCAGCGGAAACAGCCCGAGCAGGACAAAGGCGCCGAGCAGCCCGGGCGAGAGAATTCGCGCCGGCGACTCGATCGCCGCCAGCTGGGTGCCGGCGTTGACGTACACGATCGTGCCCGCCAGCATGCCGATCTGGCTCACCCAGTAGAAGGTCGCGGCGCGGATCGGCGTCAGGCCAAGCGCCAGGTTGATGACGAAGAACGGCACCGCAGGGATCAGGCGCAGGGTGAACAGGTAGAACGCGCCCTCGCGCTCGACGCCCTCGTTCACCGCGCGCAGGGCGTGGCCGAAGCGCTGCTGCACCCAGTCGCGCAGCAGGAAACGGCTGGCAAGAAAAGCGAGCGTCGCGCCGATGCTCGAGGCGAAAGACACGATCACGGTGCCCCACGCGAGGCCGAAGATCGCGCCCGCAATGAGCGTCATGAGCGCGGCGCCGGGCAGCGAAAGGCCGGTGACGGCGACGTAGACGAGGAAGAAGCCGAGCGCGGTCTGCCAGGAGTGCGAGGCGTAATAGTCCAGCAACGCGCCCTGCTGCGCCTTGATGGTCTCGAAGCTCAGGTAGCGCTGTCCTCCAGCGGCGAAGAATGCCGCCACCAGCACGACGATTCCGACCGCGAGCGCGAGCCGGGACCTGCTCACGCCACAGCCTCGCCGAGGCGCAGGGCCTGCTGCGTCGCGTAGCGCGGCCCGTGCGCGATGCGGCGGTAATACGACCGATAGGCGTCGGAGCCCGGCGGCCACTGCGACAGGAACGAGCGCTCCCAGGCCGCGGCGTCGTACTCCAGCGCCACCGCTTCGACCGACAGCCCGGCCACTTGCGCCCGGTACAACGCCCCGCGCCCGGGCCTGAGCGAGATTCGCGTCGCCAGACCGAAGCGTGTGCCGGCGAAATTCGGCATCCCGGCCGCGCCGTTGTTGACCACCGCCAGGTCCGGCTCGAGGAGTTGCAGCACCGGCAGGCAGCTGTGGCTGGAGG
>JBAUTW010000463.1:0-3056 GCA_049582365.1 Burkholderiales bacterium
GCCGAGCGCGATCGGCGCGTCGAGGCCGATGCGCCGCCGCCCGAGCTCGCGCCAGGCGGCGGCGAAGAACGGCCGGCACGAGAACAGTATCACCGGCGTGGTGAGCGCGAGGCTCGCCCAGCGCATCAGCTGCTCGCTCGCCGGGCTGAGCGTTCCCGCGCCCGCGTCGAGGTAGGCCGGGAAGGCGTACATCATCACCTGCATCGCGCCGAAGCCGGCCACGAACAGCCCCCACAGCGCGCTGCGGCGCTCGCGCCGCTCGAGCTCGTCCTGGCGCCGCGGGTCGTAGGGATAGGCGTCGTAGCCGATGGCGCGGATCGCCTGCAGGATCTCTGACAGCTTGACCCGGCGCGCGTCCCAGGCCACGTGCGCGCGGTGCGTCGCGTAGTTGATCTCGACCCGCAGCACGCCCGGGACTTGCCTGAGCCACTGCTCCGACAGCCACAGGCAGGCGGCGCAGCGGATGCGGTCGAGGATCAGCGCCGCTTCGCGCAGGTTCTCGCCGCTCGCGGCGACGAACTCCTTCTGCGCCAGCGGGTCGTCATAGGCTTCGAGCGGCGGCAGGTCCTGCGGCTGCGGGCCCGCCTCCGAGCGCGTCTCGTAGTAGCGCTCGAAGCCGGCCGCGACGATGGTGCGCGCGACCGCCTGGCAGCCGGCGCAGCACATCTCGCGCTCGGCGCCAAGCACGCTTGCCCGGTAGCGCCCGGGCTCGGCGACCGCCTGCCCGCAGTGGTAGCAGGCCGGGGTCAGCTGATCGCGACGCGCTTGGCCTGCGCGCTCGCTTTCTTCGGCAGGACCAGGTTCAGGACGCCGTCCTTGTACTCGGCCTTGACGTTCTGGGCATCGATGTCCGCCGGCAGCTGCATGCTGCGCGAGACCATGCCGTAGTAGCGCTCGCTGTGCAGGACCTTCTCGCCCTTCTTCTCTTCCTTCTCCTGCTTCACCTCGGCGCGGATCGAGACCTGGTTGCCGTTGACGTCGACCTGGATATCTTCCTTCTTCACGCCGGGAACGTCGGCACGGATGTTGTAGGACTTCTCGTCTTCCTTGACGTCGACCTTCATCTTCAGCTCGCCGTCGCCAGGCATCGGGATCGGCTTGAGCCAGAAGCCCCGAGCGAGGTCGCCGAAAACGTCGTCGAACAAGCCGCCATACCGTTGGATGTTTGCCATGATGATCACCTTTGCGGGAATGTTTTCTCCCGCATGACACGGTAGCGCGCCGGCGCCGCGGGCCTTTGACGCACGTCAAACCGCACCGCAGGATAGACGGACACAATCTTTCGAATTGCCAAAATCGATTTGATTCATCGCCACGCGCTGGCTAACCTGAATGGATTCAACAAGGAACAAGACCATGGCCGAACGCGAAGGCAGCCTGGAAGCGCCCACCCGCCACCCGTTGGACTGGAAGAGCGAGGCCTTCCGGGACCCGGCGGCGCTCGACAAGGAGCTCGAGCGGGTCTACGAGATCTGCCACGGCTGCCGCCGCTGCGTGAACCTGTGCACCGCGTTCCCGACCCTGTTCGACCTGATCGACGAAGGCAAGACGCTGGAGGTCGACGGCGTCGCGAAGCAGGACTACTGGAAGGTGATCGACCAGTGCTACCTGTGCGACATGTGCTACATGACCAAGTGCCCGTACGTGCCGCCGCACCCCTGGAACGTCGACTTCCCGCACCTGATGCTGCGCGCCAAGGCGGTCAAGTTCGGCAAGCAGGGCGCGAGCCTGCGCGACCGGCTGCTGTCCTCCACCGACGCGATCGGCAAGCTCGCCACCATCCCGGTGGTGGTGCAGACGGTCAACGCGCTGAACCGCAACGGCGCCGCGCGCGGCCTGATGGAGAAGGCGCTCGGCGTGGCGAAGCAGCGCGAGCTGCCGCCCTACGCCGCCCGCAAATTCCGCCCCAACGCGGCGCGCTCGAAGGACTTTGCGGTCAAGGACGGCAAGAACGCGCCGGGCAAGGTCGCGATCTACGCCACCTGCTACGTGAACTACAACGAGCCCGGCATCGGCGACGACCTGCTCGCGATCCTCGAGCACAACGAGGTCCCCTACGTACTGGTCGGCAAGGAATCCTGCTGCGGCATGCCCAAGCTCGAGCTGGGCGACCTCGAGACGGTGGCCAGGCACAAGGAGGCCAACATCCCGCCGCTGGCCAAGCTCGCGCGCGAAGGCTACGCGATCCTCGCCGCGGTGCCGTCCTGCGCGCTGATGTTCAAGCAGGAGCTGCCGCTCATGTTTCCCGGCGACCCCGACGTGAAGGCGGTGCAGGAAGCGATGTTCGATCCCTTCGAGTACCTGGTGATGCGCAAGCGCGACGGCCTCTTGAAAACCGACTTCAGCGCGCAGCTGGGCAAGGTGTCGTACCACATCCCCTGCCACTCGCGGGTGCAGAACATGGGGCAGAAGACGCGCGAAGTGCTCGAGCTGGTGCCCGGCACCGAGCTCAACGTCGTCGAGCGCTGCGCCGGCCACGACGGCACCTGGGGCGTCAAGACCGAGTACTACGCCAACTCGATGAAGATCGGCCGGCCGGTGTTCCGCCAGATGGCGGGCGGCGAGCCCGACTATGTGAGCTCCGACTGCCCGATCGCCGCGCGCCACATCCTGCAGGGCATGCGCGAGGGCGGCGAGGCGGGCAAGGCCGTGAAGGCCCACCCCCTCACGCTGATCCGCAAAGCCTACGGCCTCTAGACTCGCCGCCGCGCACGGCTAACGATGTTTTAGCAGGTCGTCCAGCGTGAGGCCGACGTCCTTGGCGATTTGCCGCAGCAGAATCGGCGAGATGTCGCGCCCGGCGTGGAAGGGCACGGTGGTCGCACGGCCGTCCGGATGGCGGAACTGCTTGTGCGAGCCGCGCTGGCGGGTTTCGACGAAGCCGAGCGCCCCGAGGATAGCGATCACCTCGCGCGGCTTCAGGACCGGTACGCCCGGCATTCAGACGAGGACGGTCTGCGTGCCGACGAACTCGGTCTCGAGCTTGGGCTCGCCGTCCTCAAGCAGCATCGCGATCACTTCGCGCAAGTTCGCGTGCAACTCGTCCAGCGTTGCAC
>JBAUTW010000464.1:0-2434 GCA_049582365.1 Burkholderiales bacterium
CCACCAGCACGCGCTCGGCGCCGTGGCGCGCGGCTTCGAGCGCCTGGCGTACGCCGGCCTCGAACTCGGGGAACGAGAGGTGCGCGTCCGCACGGAGCGTGCCGTCGACCCAGGCGTAGAGCGCCTCGCGCAGCACGCGGAAGTGCCCGCGCCGGTCCGCGGCGTGCTCGAGCGGCGGCAGGCCGCGTTCGCCCAGATGCGCCTTGAGCAGCACGTCGGCGTGGTACTCGTTCAGGCCGGGCATCGCCTCGGCCGCGGGCAGCGGCAGCGACTCGGCGATTCCCGCCAGGGTCTCCGCGTGCCGGCGCAGCGTACCGGTGACCACGCGATCGAATTCGACCGCGCGCTCGGCGAAATACTCGCCCAGCCAGCGCGCCTGCCGGTGACCGAGCTCGGTCAGCCGGTCGTAATCGTCGGTGCCGAAAGCCGCCTGCGCGTGCCGCACCAGAACCAGTTCCGCCATCGCATTCCGCCGCTCTCGAGAAGAGGCCGACGATATACGCCGCACGCGCAATCGTCCAGAATGCCCGCTGAGCGAGGAGGACGGCAAATGAAACTGCGCGACAAGGTCTGTGTGGTCACCGGGGGCGGCAGGGGCATCGGCAAGGCGCTGGTCGAGCGCTTTCGCGCCGAAGGCGCGCGCGCGGTCATCGCCGCCGACCTCGAGCTGTCCGAAGCCGAGGGCATCGCCTGCGACGTCTCGAGCGAGAAGCAGGTGAAGGATCTGGTCGACAAGGTGATCGCGCGCCACGGCCGAGTCGATCTGTTCTGCTCCAACGCGGGCATCATCGAGCGCAGCGGGCTCGACGCGCCGCTGGAGGCCTGGCAGCGCACCATGGATGTGAATTTCATGGCGCATCTTTACGCGGCGCGCGCCGTGGTGCCGCACATGCTTGCGCAGGGCGGCGGCTACATCCTCGCCACGGCTTCCGCGGCGGGCCTGCTGATGCAAGTCGACTCGGCGACCTACACGGTCTCCAAGCATGCCGCGGTGGCGTTCGCCGAGTGGCTGTCGGTGAACTACCATGAGCGCGGCATCCGCGTGTCGTGCCTGTGCCCGCAAGGCGTGCGCACGCCGATGCTGCTCGGGCCGAAAGGCAACCGCAAGTCGTTCCTGCTCGACGGCTCGGTCAGCGCCGAGCATGTCGCCGAGTGCGTGGTGCGCGCGATCGAAGCCGAGACTTTTCTCGTCCTGCCGCACCCCGAGGTCGCCGAATACGAGCGCCGCAAGACGGCCGATCGCGACCGCTGGCTCGCCGGCATGCGCAAGCTGAAAGCGCGCATCGACGCCGACCCGAACCTGCGCGGCGACGACTGATAACATCGGCCCTTCGGGAAGGAACCGAAGGAGACATGCCGATGAACACAATCCTGCATTACTTCAATCAGCTCGACGCCGATACCAAGATCGCGTTCACGCACGGCGTGCGAATCGTGCTGATCCTGATCGCCGCGAGCGTCCTGCAACGCGTCGCGTCGCGCCTGATTCGCACTTTCCGCGCGTTCATGGAACGGCGCGATCCGGGCCAGCAGAGCCGCATCCAGACGCTCGGGCGCGTGTTCCGCTACATCGCCGCGGTCGTCGTCTGGCTGGTGGCGGGCATGCTGGTGCTGGGAGAGCTGGGCATCTCGGTCGCGCCGGTGCTGGCCACCGCGGGGGTCGCCGGCCTGGCGATCGGCTTCGGCGCGCAGAGCCTGGTCAAGGACTACTTCACCGGTTTCTTCCTCCTGCTCGAAGACCAGATCCGGCAGGGCGACGTGGTCGACTTTGGCAGCCAGTCCGGCGTGGTGGAAGAGGTCACCCTGCGCTTCGTGCGGCTGCGCAACTTCGACGGCCACGTGTTCTTCGTGCCGAACGGCGAGATCAAGGTGGTGAAGAACATGACGCGCGACTTCGCGCAGGCCGTGATCAGGGTCGGCATCGCCTACCGCGAGGAGGTCGACGAGGCGTTCGAGGTCATGAAAGAGGTCGGCAAGGAGATGCGCGAGGACCCGGTGTTCGGCCCCAATCTCGCCGCCGACCTGGAAATCATCGGCGTCGACGAATGGGGCGACTCGTCTGTCAACCTGATCTGCCGCCTGAAGGTGGTGCCGCCGATCCAGCAATGGACCATACGGCGCGAATTCCTCAGGCGCCTGAAGAAGGCCTACGACGCGCGCGGGATCGAGATCCCGTTCCCGCACCTCACCGTTTACGCCGGAGAGCTCAAGGACGGCAGCGCGCCGTCCTTCAACGTGAAAGGCCTGCTGCCCAGCCAGTGAGGATCCGGTGCATGCGGCGCACGCCGTCGGTGAGCGCCGCCGGCCCCGGCTGCAGGATGTCGGCCGACTTGATCTCGTAGAGCGCGCCCGCGCGCACCGCGGGAATCGCGTCCCAGCCGGGGCGCGCGGCGACGCGCTCCGGGCGGAACTTCTTGCCGCACCACGAGCCGAG
>JBAUTW010000465.1:0-13899 GCA_049582365.1 Burkholderiales bacterium
TCCGAAACGATTGCGCCATCCCGCATGGTGACCACCCGGTCCGCGAACGTCGCCATGTCGGGCTCGTGGGTGACCAGCACGACGGTAAGGCCCTGTTCCCGATTCAGGGTCCGGATCGTGGTCATGATGTCGGTCGCGGTCTTCGAATCGAGGTTTCCGGTCGGCTCGTCGGCGAGCAGGATCGCCGGGTCGTTCACCAGTGCGCGCGCGATCGCCACGCGCTGCTGTTGTCCCCCGGAAAGCTGGCTCGGGGTGTTTCGCTCGCGTCCCTCGAGACCGAGGGCGCACAGCGCCTGCTTCGCGCGCGCCGAGCTGTCGGCATGGCGTCCCGTGTACAGCAGCGGCAGCGCGACGTTCTCGAGCGCGCTCGTTCGCGCGAGCAGATTGAAGTTCTGGAACACAAAGCCGATGCGGCGGCTGCGCACCTGCGCGAGGGCGGGCTCGTCCTGCTCGGTGACGTCGACACCCTCGAGCAGGTAGCGGCCACCGCTAGGCCGGTCGAGGCAGCCGAGGACGTTCATCAGCGTCGACTTGCCCGAGCCCGAGGCGCCCATGATGGCGACGAACTCGCCGTGCTCGATCGTCAGGCTCACCCCGCGCAGGGCGTGCACCTCGAGCTCGCCGATATAGTAGACCTTGGCGAGGTCGCGGACTTCGATCACGGGGTCGGACATGGCACCCGGCTCCCGCGCTCCGCTCACAGGCGGAACGGGCTACGCGTCGAAGGCCGCGTGGCGGTGTTGCCGCCGGCGGCCGACTGATCGGTGATGACCGCATCTCCCTCGGCGAGCTGTCCGCCCGTGATTTCGGCCCAGGTGCCGTCGTCGAGGCCGACCGTGACCGGAACGACGAGCGGCTCGCCATTCTTCAGCACCCACACGCGCGCACCGGCCTGCGCGCCGCGCCTGGCGCCCGCGCCGCCCGCACTGGGCAGACCTTGCGGCTCGAAGCGCAACGCCTGCTCCGGCACCCGCAGCACGCCGTCGCGCCGCGCGGTGATGATCTTGGCGTTTGCCGTCATGCCCGGCAGCAACAGCAGATCGGGATTGTCCACGCCGATCACCGCGTCGTAGGTGACCACGTTCTGCACCGTGATCGGCGCCTTGCGCACCTGGGTCACGCGCCCCTCGAAGGCAGTTTGCGGGTAGGCCTCCACCGTGAAGGTCGCCGTGTCGCCCAGCTCGACCCGTCCGATGTCGGTTTCGCTCACGTTGGTGTCCACCTGCATCTTGGTCAGGTCTTTCGCGATCAGGAACAGGGTCGGTGTCTGGAAGCTTGCCGCGACCGTCTGGCCGACGTCGACGTTGCGCGAGACCACGACGCCGTCGACCGGCGAAACGATGTCCGTGTAGTCGAGATTCACCTGCGCACCCTCGAGCGCCGCCGTGCGCTGCGCGATGGTGGCGTCGTCGAGC
Organism: Burkholderiales bacterium; assembly: GCA_049582365.1. Taxonomy (GTDB): domain Bacteria; phylum Pseudomonadota; class Gammaproteobacteria; order Burkholderiales; family SG8-39; genus DAHVFK01. Next base: position 1,416 of record JBAUTW010000465.1, read on the forward strand.
TTGACCTGGGCGGCGGCCTGGTCGTAGGCGCTCTTGTCGGCGTCCACGGTGTCCTGCGACACGATGCCGCGCGCGACCAGTCCGCGGTCGCGCTCGAAGTTGACCCTGGCATAGACGAGGCTCGCCTTGTCCTTTTCGAGCTGCGCCTTGGCGCTGGCGAGGTTCGCTTTCGCCTGGTCGAGCGCGACCTGGTAGTTGCGCGGATCGATCTTTGCGCAAAGCTGACCCGCCTTGACCTTGGTGTTGAAGTCGCAGTGCAGCGACTTGACCGGCCCCGAGACGTAGGAGCCGACCTGGACGGTCACCACCGGATTGACCGAGCCGGTCGTCACGACGGTGCGGATCACGTCGCCTCTTGCCGCCGTGACCGTGACGTACTTGGGCGCCGCGGGCGTGTCGAACGCGCGCCAGGCCAGGCCCGAGCCGACCGCAGCCACGATCACCACCGACACTACCAGCCAGCGCATTTTCATCGAAGTGATCCTAGGGGCGGCGACGCGCACCACTTTGATTAGAGTCAACCACGGCCTGCGCGGTTCGCACTTTAATGAATGTAAAGCTGCGCAAAGCTACGTAAACGAGGAAACATCCGGCCGCGCCCGCACTGCGTACAATGGCCGGGGAGGCGTCATGCTACCGGCGGCGAATATCGGCAAGCTGGGGTTCAGGCGCTGGCACGAGCGCCAGCTCATCGAGGGCCACGCCTGGTTCGTCACCGGCCTGCTGTGCGCCATCGCGGTCGCCGCGCTGCTCGAGGCGCTCGCCTTCAATGATCCGCTCCCGCAGCGCCTGTTGACCCTGGCGGGCGCGTTCGCGGCGGGCCTGGTCGGCTGCTACGCCTTCAGCGCCTACTTCCGCATCACCGCCCGGGCGCAGCGCCTCGCCGACTGCTCGACTTGCAAGCAATGCGGCGTCTACGGCAGCTACGCGCTGACTGCCGCCTCGAGCGACTCGATGAGCGTGCGCTGCCGCAACTGCGGCTCGCAGTGGACCATCGCCTAGTCGACCAGGTCGTAGGCGGGCAGGGTCAGGAACTCGACGTAGCTGTCGTCGCTGGTGATGCGCTCGAACAGCTTCGCACCATCCTCGTACTTGCCGGCTGCGTAGGCCTCGTCGCCGAGGTAGGCCTTGACCTTGGGCAGCTCTTGCGCGAGCAGCGTCCGGAACAGCTCCTTGGTGACCTTGCGCCCGTCGTCCAGAGTACCCTTCCTGCTGCGGATCCACTGCCAGATCTGCGAGCGTGAAATCTCGGCCGTCGCCGCATCTTCCATCAGGTTGAAAACCGGCACGCAACCGTTGCCCGCAAGCCACGCGCCGAGGTACTGGATCCCGACATTGATGTTGTTGCGCAGGCCAGCCTCCGTGATCGGCGCCTCGGGACGGAAATCGAGCAGGTCTTTCGCCGCAACCGACACGTCCGGGCGCTGTTTGCCGTACTGGTTCGGCTGTGGCATGTGCTGATCGAATACCTGCTTGGCGACCGGCACCAGCCCAGGGTGCGCGACCCAAGTGCCGTCGCAGCCGTCGGTGACCTCGCGCAGCTTGTCCTGGCGCACTTTCTCCAGCGCCGCGTCGTTCGCCGCCGGATCGTTCTTGATCGGGATCTGCGCCGCCATGCCGCCCATCGCGGGCGCCCCGCGCCGATGGCATGTCTTCACCAGCAGCAGTGCGTAGGCGCGCATGAACGGCGCGGTCATCGTCACCTGGGCGCGGTCGGCGAGGCAGAAATCCGGGTGCGAGCGGAACTTCTTGATGCAGGAGAAGATGTAATCCCAGCGGCCGATGTTGAGGCCCGCGGAATGATCCTTCAGCTCCCACAGGATCTCGTCCATCTCGAACGCCGCGAGTACGGTCTCGATCAGCACGGTGGCCTTGATCGAGCCGTGCTTTACGCCAAGCTCGTTCTGCGCCATGACGAAGATGTCGTTCCAGAGCCGAGCTTCCAGATGCGACTCCATCTTCGGCAGGTAGAAGTAAGGCCCGCTGCCGCGCGCCAGCAGCTCCTTGGCATTGTGGAAGAAGAAAAGCGCGAAATCGAAGATGCCGCCCGAAACCGGCTTGCCGTCGATGCGCACGTGTTTTTCGTCCAGGTGCCAGCCGCGTGGGCGCGGGATCAGCACGGCTGTCCTTTCGTTCAGCCGGTAGCTCTTGCCGCCTTGCTCGAGCGTGATCGTGCGGCGCACGGCGTCGCGCAGGTTGACCTGTCCGTCGATCATGTTGAACCAGGTCGGGCAGTTGGCGTCCTCGAAGTCGGCCATGAAAGTCGATGCGCCCGAATTGAGCGCGTTGATCACCATCTTGCGGTCGGTCGGGCCGGTGATTTCAACCCGGCGATCGAGCATGTCGGCCGGTTGCGGCGCGATGCTCCACTCGGAGCCGCGCACCTTGGCGGTCTCGGGCAGGAAATCGGGCATCGCGCCCGCGTCGAACGCCGTTTGCCGCGCGCCCCGGCGGGCGAGCAGGTCCTGACGACGTTGTCCGAAAGCCCGTTGCAGCTTGGCGACGAACGCGAGCGCCTCGGGGGTCAAAATCTGCGCAAATTCAGCGCTGATCGGCGCCGAAACCGAAACGCCTTGAGGGAGTGGATTAGTGTGTGGCATGGCGGCATTTTATGCACGTGGTTGCCGCGTCGCAACATGAAATCGTCGCGCGACAGGAGTACGCTCTTTCGGTTGGCGGGTTGAAATTTCACAATACGAAACCGACCCCAACACGCGACAGGAGACCTTCATGGCGAAAACGTATCGGATCCTTATTCTCGGCGCGTCGTACGGTTCGCTCCTGGCGACCAAACTGCTGCTGGCCGGGCACACGGTCAAGCTGGTTTGCCTGCCCGCCGAGGCCGAGCTGATCAATCGCGAAGGCACCCGGGTGCGACTGCCGGTGAAGGGCAGGGAGGGACTGGTCGAGGTCGACTCACGCAAGCTGCCGGGCCGGCTGTCGGCCGACGTACCGGGCGCGATCCGGCCGGCCGAGCACGACCTGGTGGCGCTCGCGATGCAGGAGCCGCAGTACGGCTCTGCCGGCGTGCGGGAGCTGATGCAGGCGATCGCGAAGGCGAAACTGCCCTGCATGTCGATCATGAACATGCCGCCGCTGCCCTACCTGGCGCGCATTCCGGGCGTATCCGCGCAGGCATGCAAGAGCTGCTACACCGATGCCGCGGTTTGGGCCGGCTTCGACCCCGAATTGGTCACCTTGTGCAGCCCCGACCCGCAGGCGTTCCGTCCGCCCGAGGAAAAAGTCAACGTGCTGCAGGTCAGGTTGCCGACCAATTTCAAGTCGGCGCGCTTCGCCTCGGACGCGCACACCGCCATGCTGCGCCAGCTGGAGTCGGGAATCGAGCAGGCGCGCTTCGACACCGGAACGGAGCGGATCGAATTGCCGGTCAAGCTGAAAGTGCACGACTCGGTCTTCGTTCCGCTGGCCAAGTGGGCGATGCTGATGGCCGGCAACTACCGCTGCATCACGAAGGACGGCATGCGCCCGATCAAGGAGGCCGTACACGGCGACCTGGGCGCGGCGCGTGCGGTTTACGACTGGGTGGTGCGCCTGTGCAAGTCGCTCGGGGCGGACGACAAGGATCTGGTGCCGTTCGAGAAATATGCCGCCGCCGCCCAGGGGCTCGCCAGTCCTTCGTCCGCGGCGCGCGCGCTGTACGGCGGCGCGCCCAACATCGAGCGCGTCGACCTGCTGGTGAAGACCATCGCGGCGCAGAAGGGCATGCATTCGGACGCAATCGACGAGATCGTCGCCCTGGTCGACGCGCAGCTGGAGCTCAACCGGCGCCCGAAGAAGTAGACCGCGCGCCCTACTTTTCGCTTTCCCCGGCATCTTCGATGCCGAGTTCCTGGATCTTGCGCGTGATGGTGTTGCGGCCCATGCCGAGCAGGTTCGCCGCCTCGATGCGCCGTCCGCCGCTGTGCGCGAGCGCGCCGACGATCAGCGAGCGCTCGAACTGCCTGCCGAGCACGTCCAGAATTGCGCTCTCGCCCCGCGCCAGGCGCCGCTCGACCTCCTCCGCCAGCGCTTCGAGCCAGTCGGCCTTCGCCGCCGGCGCGGGCTGAGCGCGGAATTCTGCCGGCAGGTCGCCCAGCTCGATCGTCTGTCCGGGCGCCATGACGGTCAGCCAGTGGCACAAGTTCTCCAGTTGCCGCACGTTGCCCGGAAAGTCGAGCCGCCCGAGGTACTCGACCACGGCCTCGGACAAGCGCTTGGGCTCGACCCCGAGCTGCTTCGCGCTGCGCGCCAGGAAATGGCGCGCCAGCAGCGCAATATCCTCGCGCCGCTCGCGCAGCGCCGGCATGCGGATGCGGATGACGTTGAGCCGATGGTAGAGATCCTCGCGGAAGCTGCCCTCGCCCACTCGGGTCTCGAGATCCTGGTGGGTGGCGGCGATGATGCGCACGTTGGCTTTGATTTGCTGGTGGCCGCCGACCCGGTAGAAGGTGCCGTCCGAAAGCACACGCAGCAACCGGGTCTGCAGCTCGGCGGGCATGTCGCCGATCTCGTCCAGGAACAAGGTTCCGCCCTCGGCCTGCTCGAACCTCCCGCGCCGCTGCTGCTGGGCGCCGGTGAAGGAACCCCGCTCGTGGCCGAACAGCTCCGATTCCAGCAGATCCTTCGGCATCGCCGCGGTATTGATCGCCACGAATGGCTTTGCGGCGCGTGCGCTGTGCCGGTGCAAAGCACGCGCGACGAGTTCCTTGCCGCTGCCCGACTCGCCTGTGATCAGCACGGTCGCGCTCGACTGCGCAAGGCGCCCGATGGCCCTGAACACCTCCTGCATCGCCGGCGCCTGCCCCAGGATCTCGGGCACCGCCGCGTCCGGCTCGAGCGCTGCGCTCTCGCGCTGGCTCTCCTCCAGCGCGCGACGGATCAATTCGACGGCCTGGTCGACGTCGAATGGCTTGGGAAGGTACTCGTAGGCGCCGCCCTGGAACGCGGCGACTGCGGACTCGAGGTCCGAATAAGCGGTCATCACGATGACCGGCACTTCCGGGTGGCGCTGCTTGATGGTCTGCAGCAATTCCAGGCCGGAGGGGCCCGGCATGCGGATGTCCGACACCAGGACCTGCGGTGCGCCGTCGCGCAGGGCGGCCAGTGCCTCCTGCGCAGAGGCGAACGAGGCGTGCGCGATGCCCTCGCGCGTAAGCGCCTTCTCGAACACCCAACGGATGGAGCGATCGTCGTCGACGATCCACACTGGCTTCATTTGTCCGGAAACTCTCGCAAGGATCAGGCCAGCGGCAACAGGATCGTGAACACGGTCCGGCCGGAGCGGCTGTCGCACTCGATCACGCCGTGGTGGTACTGGACGTAGGTCTGCGCCAACGACAAGCCGAGCCCGCTGCCGCCGTCGCGCCCCGATACCAGGGGGTTGAAGATCCGCTCGCGAATGCCTTCCGCCACCCCGGGCCCATCGTCGATGATTTGCAATTCTAGTGCCAGCCGGTAGCGGTTTCGCACCAGCGTGATCTGACGTATGGCTCGGGTCCGGAACGTAATCGTTCCTTCGTTTCCGGCAGGCCTCTCCTTGGAAGTGACCGCTTGCGCAGCATTGCGCGCAATATTCAGCACGACCTGGATGAGTTGCTCCTTGTCGCCCAGGACGTCCGGCACGCTGGGATCGTAGTCGCGCTTGATCGCGACCCCCGACGAAAACTCGGCCAGGATCAGGCTGCGCACGCGCTCGAGCACCTCGTGAATGTTGACCGGGGCGACGCGCGGCGCGCGGTGCGGCGTCAGCAGCCGGTCCATCAGTGCCTGCAGGCGGTCGGCCTCCTTGATGATGACCTGGGTGTATTCCCTCAGATCCGGCTTGTCGAGCTCCCGCTCGAGCAATTGCGCCGACCCGCGCAGCCCGCCGAGCGGGTTCTTGATCTCGTGCGCAAGGTTGCGAATCAGCTCCCGATTGGCCTGCTGCTCGGACACCATCCGCTCCTCGCGAGCCAGACGCAGCTGCTGCTCGATCGGGCGCAACTCGATCAGCAGCGGCAGGCCGGCGGCGTCGATTCGGGTCACGACACAGGACAAGGGCAGCTGCTCGCGCCCGAGGCGTTGGTAGGTCACCACCTGCGCCGTATAGTCCCAATGCGTCTTGAGCGCCTCGGCCAGGGCGTGTTCGATCTCGGCGCTCTCCGCGAAAAGTCCGGGAAAAGCCTGCCCGATCATCGACCGGGCGCCGGTGTCGAGCAGGTTCTCGGCTGCGGGATTGGCGTAGCGCACGACGAATCCTTCATCCAGCGCTACGACCGCCGTGGCGAGCAGATCGAGACCCGCCAACCCCGTGCTCACCGCGCCGCTCCGCCGGGGATCACCGGTACAGATTGTTCAGCTCGCGCCTCAACGCCTCGATATTCTTCTGATGCAGCTCGACGTTGTCCTTGTACGGCTGCAACCGCGCCAGCACCCTGGCGTAGTTCCGCTCGTCGCCGAAGCGCACTGCCTCTTGTGCCTCGAGCGCCTTCTGCGCCTTTTCGAGCATGTCCTGTTCGCGCGCAAGCTCCTTTTCCAGGATCTCGCGCTGGCGCTCCTTGGCCGAAGCACGCGCTGCGGACGACTCCCGCGGAAAGCCCGGCGGCGACGGCTTGGCGGCGGCGTTCGGCTGCGCCGGCACGACGCTGATTTCGTGGCTCAACACGGTGCATTTCTTGCCCTGTGTATCGCGCGGATCGTTGGTGTACAGCGGGCTGACGGAGCCCGGGACCTCGCATCGGTACATGTCCGCGTGGGCCGCTCCGACAGCCGATCCGAGCAGGAGCAGCGCCAACGCCGTTTTGCGCAACATGATCGAGAAGCCGCGTTAAATGGACGCTCTAAGTCTAGGCCACCAAAGCGACTTCTAGCAATCCCAAAATAACCGAAGGACGGGGCCCACGCCCCGTCCTTCGAGCCCGTCACGGACCTCGGCCGGCTTACGAGCTGTAATACATGTCGAACTCGACCGGATGCGTCGTCATGCGGAAGCGCTGTACCTCTTCGCGCTTGAGCTCGATGTAAGCCTCGATCAGGTCGTCGTCAAATACGCCCCCTTTGGTCAGGAACGCGTGGTCCTTTTCGAGATAGCCGAGTGCCTCCTCCAGCGAGGCGCAGACGTTCGGCACTTTCTTGCGCTCTTCCGGCGGCAGATCGTAGAGATTCTTGTCGATCGGGTCGCCGGGGTGGATCTTGTTCTGCACCCCGTCCAGGCCTGCCATCAGCATGGCGGCGAACGCCAGGTAGGCATTGGCGGTCGGGTCGGGAAAGCGCACCTCGACGCGGCGTCCCTTGGGGCTCGGCACGTGCGGAATGCGGCAGGAAGCGGAACGGTTGCGCGCCGAGTACGCCAGGTTGATCGGCGCCTCGAAGCCCGGCACCAGGCGCTTGTAGGAGTTGGTGCCCGGATTGGTGATCGCGTTGAGCGCGCGCGCATGCTTGATGATGCCGCCGATGTAGTACAGCGCAAACTCCGACAGCCCGGCGTAGCCGTTGCCCGCGAACAGGTTCTGGCCGCCTTTCCACACCGACTGGTGCACGTGCATCCCCGAGCCGTTGTCACCCACTACCGGCTTCGGCATGAAGGTCGCGGTCTTGCCGTAGGCGTGCGCGACGTTCCACACCGTGTACTTCAGAATCTGCATCCAGTCGGCACGCTGCACCAGCGGCGCGAAGCGGGTGCCGATCTCGCACTGGCCGGCGGCCGCAACCTCGTGGTGGTGCACCTCGACCTCCACGCCCTGCTGCTCGAGCGCGAGGCACATCGCGTTGCGCACGTCCTGCAGCGAGTCGACCGGCGGGACCGGGAAGTAGCCGCCCTTGACCGGCGCGCGGTGGCCCATGTTGCCCGACTCGTAATCGGTTCCGGTGGACCACGGTGCTTCCTCCGACTTGATCTTCACGAACGCGCCGGACATGTCGACCGACCACGTCACGCCGTCGAAAATGAAGAACTCGGGCTCGGGGCCGAAGTAGGCCGTGTCGCCCAGGCCGCTGGACTTGAGGTAGGCCTCGGCGCGCTTGGCCACGCCGCGCGGGCAACGGCTGTAGGGCTTGCCGTCGGTGGGCTCGATCACGTCGCAATTCAGGTTGAGCACGGCCTCGTCGGTGAAGGGGTCCATGCGGGCGGTCGAGGGGTCCGGCATCAGCAGCATGTCGGAGGCCTGGATGCCCTTCCAGCCGGCGATCGACGAACCGTCGAAGGCATGACCGCTCTCGAACTTGTCCATGTCGAAATACTTGGACGGCACCGAGACGTGCTGCTCCTTGCCTTTGGTATCGGTGAAGCGGAGGTCGACGAACTTTACCTCCTTGTCCTTGAGCATCTTCAAGACGTCATCGGGCGTCATCGCCATCGTCAAATCTCCTGAGTGGGTCTGTGGTCTGTGAAATGGGCGCGAGCCGGGGACGCCGGCCGATCGCATCGAAATGAGCAGTTTCCGTGCCTAATAACGACTGTCTCGTGCTCTCCCCGGGGTGAGCGGAATTTCGCGCATTCTACCCAAGCGGCATGCCCAACGTTGGTGCATTTTAGGCCAGTTTGCACTGCCCTGGTGCGGCCGGCACGGGGCCTTTTTACGTTTATATAATGCAGCGCAACCATGTCCGATTCCGAAATCATCAAGGCGGCGGCACGCGAACGCGGCACGCGGCTCAATCTCCCCTACGCGGGCGCCCTGCTGCCGCGGGAGGCCCACGCCCTGATGCAGGCCGGCGCAAGGCTGGTCGACGTTCGCACCCAGGCCGAGCTGTACTGGGTCGGGCGGGTTCCCGGCGCCCTGCCGGTGGAATGGAACGGCTACCCGGGCGGCCAGCGCAATCCTCTGTTCCTCGCGCAGCTCGCCGAACTGGTCGAGCGCGACGAAGCGGTCATGTTCCTGTGCCGCTCGGGCGGGCGCTCGCACGACGCCGCGATCGTGGCCACGCAGGCGGGGTTTCGCGAGTGCTACAACGTGCTCGAGGGCTTCGAGGGCGACAAGGACGCCCAATCTCATCGCAACAGCGTAGGCGGATGGCGCGTGGCGGGGCTGCCCTGGATCCAGGGTTAGTGACGCGGGGGTGAGAATCGCCTTACCCCCGCACCCCCTAGCCCGCGCTCCAGTTGACGATCCCGCCGTAGGCGGTCGCCAGCACCACGACGCCGAACGCAATCCGATACCACGCGAACGGCTTGAAATCGTGCGTCGCGACGTAGCGGATCAGCCAGCGCACGCAGACGATCGCCGCCACGAACGCGGCTGCGAAGCCGAGCGCGAACATGCCCAGATCGGCGCTCGAGAACAGCGCGCGGTGCTTGATGAAATCGTAGCCGCCGGCGGCGACGAGCGTCGGCACGGCGAGAAAAAACGAGAACTCGGTGGCCGCCCGGCGCGAAAGCCCGAACAGCATGCCGCCGATGATCGTCGCCCCGGAGCGCGAGGTGCCCGGGATCAGGGCGAAGGCCTGCGCGAAGCCGACCTTGAGCGCGTCCTTCCAGGTCATGTCGTCGACGCTCGCGACGCGCACCGGGTGGTTGCGCCGCTCGGCCCACAGGATCACCAGCGCGCCGACGACGAAAGCGACCGCCACCGGCACCGCCTTGAACAGGTGCGCCTTGATGATGTGCTCGAACGCAAGCCCGAGCACGGCTGCGGGCGTGAAGGCGATCGCGAGGTTCAGCCACAATTTGGAATCCGTCCTGAAAAAGCGCGCGCGATACTCCCAGACGATGGCCAGCACCGCGCCGGTCTGGATGACGATCTCGAATACCTTCGCCTTGTCGCCGTTGAAGCCGAGCAGGTCGCCGGCGAGGATCAGGTGCCCCGTGCTCGAGATGGGAAGAAACTCGGTCAGGCCCTCGACGATGCCGAGAATCAGGGCGTGGATCAGCGTCGTTTCCGCCATTCTTCGTCTTAGCGCTCCGAGAGCTTCTGGTTGGCGGCGGTCAGGCGGTCGATCAGGATGCGCATGAACGCCTTGTTGAATTGCACCTGGCAGGCGTCGCTCGCGGCCGTCAGCGCCTCGGCCTTGATTTCCAGCACCAGCACCGGCGTGCGGGCGCGGATCGTGGTGTTGCGCAGCGTCGTCTCGCCGGAGAAATAGAGCATTTCGCCGAAGCAGTCGCCCGCGCCGAGGGCGCTCAGGGGGTGCCCCGCGCGCGTCACTTCGACCTGGCCGTCCACCAGGACGTAGAAGCTCTCGGCGCGCTCTCCTTCCTCGATGATCACCGTCTCGGCCGGCAGGCGCTGCCAGGTCGCGGTGCGCAGCGCTTCCCAGATTTCGACTTCGCGGAAGTCGCGGAAGAAGGCGAGGTTCCTCAGCATGTGGAACTTGCGCGTGTCCGAGAGCTCCTCGCGCGGCACCTCGAGGTGCCGCACCAGGCTCGCCAGGTCCTTGCCGAAGTCGATCCAGCTCTGGTAGCGCACCGCGAGATCCTTCTGCAGCGCGCGCGACACGATCGCCTCGGCCGCCTCGGGCAGATCCTGCCGCAGCGAGCGCAGCTGCGGAGGCCGGTGATTGACGATCTGGTACATCAGGCTCGCGTGCGAGGTAGCGACGAACGGCAGGCGCCCGGTCAGGAGCTGAAACATCACCACGCCGAGCGAATAAATGTCGGTCTGGTGCGTCAGCGGCTCGTCCGAGAGCTGCTCCGGCGACATGTAGGCGGGCGAGCCGACGTTGCGCAGATTGGTGTGGGTCGCGTCCGCCAGGAGCGCGACGCCGAAGTCGGACAGCTTCACGTCGAACGCGCGCGTCACCAGGATATTGGCCGGCTTGATGTCGCGGTGGATCACGCCCTGGCGATGCGCGTACTCGAGCGCCCGGCTCGCCTTGAACACCACTTCGACCACCTTCTCCAGCGGCAGCAGGGCGTCGGCGGCGGTGAACTGCGCCAGCGTGCCGCCCGGAACGTACTCCATGACAATGTAGCTGTAGTCGCGCTCGACCGCGGCGTCGAGCAGCGACACGAGGTGCGGGTGCTGCAGCTTGCCGACCAGCGCCGCCTCGTTCAGGAAAGTATTGCGGCGTTTGGGGGCCACCGCCGTGGCCTCCTCCGCGCCTTGCCAGAAGACCTTGACCGCCACCTCGCGGCCGGCAAAAGCATCGCGCCCGAGATAGACGGTCGCCGTGGCGCCGCGGCCGAGCTCCGACAACACGGTGTATTTGCCGATGTTTTGCGGTAGGGCGCTCAGTTTTTTTCCGTCCTTCGATCGAGTCCGCAATGCTACCTCAGTCGGCCCGCATCCGGCCGGACGCAGGGCGCGTATGTAAGGATTGTCGCGACGGCGCGACGAATCGGCGGGGACAGAGGTCTCCGCTCACTTTCAATTCGCTCCAGGAGGATTGCAGATGAATCAGAAGCTCGTCATTCGCAGTGCCATGGCAGGACTGTTCGCGCTCGGAACGGTCGGCGCGCTCAGCGCTCACGCCGCCGACCCGAAGGGAATGGAGAAGTGCTTCGGCGTCGCCAAGGCCGGCCACAACGACTGCGGCAGCAACAAGACCGCGCACGCCTGCGCCGGGCAGTCGAAGGTCGACAACGATCCGCACGACTTCAAATACGTCAAGACCGGGACCTGCAAGGACATGGGCGGGTCGACGATGCCGGGCAAGATGTAATTCGGGCTTCGGCATGGATCCGGTCGGCGTCGGCTTGCGCGCAGCGCATTACGAGGATTTCCTCGCGCGCAGACGCGACGTCGGCTGGCTCGAAGTGCACAGCGAAAACTACTTCGGCGCCGGCGGCTACGACCTGCACGTTCTGCACCGCCTGCGCGCCGATTACCCGATCAGCGCGCACGGCGTCGGGCTCGCCCTGGGCTCGGCCGCGCCCGAGCTGGGCGGCCACGTCGCCAGGCTGAAGCGCCTGGTGGAGGCGGTGGAGCCGATATTCGTCTCCGAGCACCTGTGCTGGGGCCGCGGCTTCGGCCGCCACTTCAACGATCTGCTGCCGCTGCCCTACACCGAAGAGGCGCTCGCGCTGATGAGCGCGCGCGTGGCGCAGCTGCAGGAGGCGCTCGGACGCCGGATCCTGGTCGAGAACGTATCGAGCTACCTCGAGTACCGGGCAAGCGACATTCCCGAGGGCGAATTCATCGCCGAGCTCGCGCGCCGCAGCGGCTGCGGGGTGCTGCTCGACGTGAACAACCTGTACGTCAACCAGCTCAACAACGGCAGCGATGCCCTCGCGGCGATGAGCGCGATCGCGCCCGGCTCGGTGGCCGAGATCCACCTCGCCGGCCACCTCGTTGCGCCGCATTGCGTGGTCGACACCCACGGCGAGCGCGTGGCCGAGCCCGTGTGGGCCCTGTACCGGGCCGCGCTCGAGCGCTTCGGGACAACGCCCACGCTGATCGAATGGGACACCGACATCCCGCCGCTCGAGGTACTGCTCGCGGAGGCGCAGCACGCACGCGAACTGCAGGCGGAGGCGTGCTGTGTCTGAACTCGCGGCGCTGCAGCGGGCCTTCGGCGCCGCGATCGCGAGCCGCGACAAGGCGGCCGAGGCGGCGCCGCTGTTTCGGGG
>JBAUTW010000466.1:0-2154 GCA_049582365.1 Burkholderiales bacterium
CTCGACGCCCTGCGCGACGAGCTCCGCCAGGCGGCGCACCGATCCGCCCGCGCTGTAGTAGAGGACCAGGATCTCGGACACGGCGGGTATGATACCGGCTCCCATGAGCGAGCTTTCGCCCCCAACCGTGAGCCGGCGCGAGCGGCTGATCGTGGCGCTCGACGTGCCGGGCGCGGCCGAGGCGCGCGCGCTGGTCGAGCGCATCGGCGACGCCGCCTGCTTCTACAAGATCGGCCTCGAGCTGTTCACCTCGGGCGGCGGCTTCGAGCTGCTGCGGTGGCTCGTCGCGCGCGGCAACAAGGTGTTCGCCGACCTCAAGCTGTACGACATCCCGGAGACCGTGCGGCGCGCGGTGGCCAATCTGCGCTCAAGCGGCGCGAGCTTCCTCACCGTGCATGGGCAGCGCTCGATCCTCGAGGCGGCGGCGGGCGAAAAGGGCGCGCTGAAGATCCTGGCGGTGACCGTGCTCACCAGCTTCGACCGCAGCGACCTGGCGGAACTTGGCCCCGGCGCCGACGTCGGCGCGCTGGTGCTGTCACGCGCGCGCCACGCGCTCGAGACCGGCTGCGACGGCGTGATTTGCTCCGGCCTCGAGGCGCCCGCGATCCGGGCCGAGTTCGGCCGGCGCCTGCTGGTGGTCACCCCCGGCATCCGCCCGGCCGGCAACAGGCCGAAGGACGACCAGAAGCGCACGGTCGACGTGGCGCAGGCGTTCGCCAACGGCGCGGACTACATCGTCGTCGGCCGCCCGGTGCGCGACGCCGCCGACCCGCGCGCCGCAGCCGAGGCGATCCAGGCCACCATCGGCTCGCTGTTCGCGCGCTGACGGTCTGATATCCTTCGGACGGAATTTCTGAAGGAGGGCGACCGGTGAATCCACTTTTCGTCGACGACATCGGCAAACTTGTCCTGCGCCTGACGCTGGGCCTGCTGACCCTGTTGCACGGGGTGGGCAAGATGCTGCACCCCGCGGCGCTCGGCTTCATCGGCGGCAAGCTGGTCGAACTCGGGCTGCCGCACGAGGTGGCCTACCTGGTCTATATCGGCGAGGTGGTCGCGCCGCTGCTGATCATCCTCGGCGTCTACTCGCGCATCGGCGGCCTGCTGGTGATGATCAACATGATCTTCGCGCTGGCGCTGGCGCACTCCACCCAGCTGCTCACGCTGAACAAGAACGGCGGCTGGGCGATCGAGCTGGAGGGCTTCTACCTGTTTTGCGGCCTCGCCGTGCTATTGCTCGGCAGCGGCAAGGTCGCCGTCAGGCCGGACTGAGCAGGCGCGGGCGATGCGCGCCGATTCGCGCTCGTCGCCGCGGGAGAACGAACATCGCCGGTCGGCGACCCGCGCGGGGCTGCGCTACGTCACCGACGGCGTGGCCGGCATCCGGCGCAAGCGCTCGGGCCGCGGCTGGGCCTACTACGCGCCCGGCGGCGAGCGCATCGCGGATCAGAAGGTCAGGCGGCGCCTGAATTCGCTCGCCATTCCGCCGGCCTGGAGCGAGGTCTGGATCTGCCCCGACCCGGACGGCCACATCCAGGCCACCGCGCGCGACGCGCGCGGGCGCAAGCAGTACCGCTATCACCCGTCCTACCGTGAGGCGCGCGACCGCTCGAAGTTCCGCCGCATGCTGGAGTTCAGCGAAGTGCTGCCGGTGCTGCGCGAGCGCGTCGAGCGCGACCTGCGGGTCGGCGAGCTGAGCCTGCGCCAGCTTCTGGCGACGGTGGTGCGGCTGCTCGACCGCACCCTGATCCGGGTCGGCAACGACGAGTACGCGCGCGAGAACCGTTCGTTCGGCCTGACCACCCTGCGCCGGCGCCACGTCAAGGTCGAGGGCTCGATGCTGCGCTTCAGCTTCCGCGGCAAGAGCGGGGTGGAGCACTCGGTGGCGCTGTCGGACCCGCGCCTGGCGCGCATCATCCAGCGCTGCCAGGACCTGCCCGGGCACGAGATGTTCCAGTACCTCGACGCCGAGGGCAAGCGCCAGACGGTGACCTCGGACGACGTCAACGCCTACCTGCGCGAGATCACCGGGCGCGACGTGACGGCGAAGGACTTCCGCACCTGGGGCGGCACGATGCTGGCGGCGGTGCAGCTGCGCGCGATGGGGCCCGCGGCGAGCCGGCGCGAGGCCGACCGCAACGTGGTGCGCGCGAT
>JBAUTW010000467.1:0-4494 GCA_049582365.1 Burkholderiales bacterium
GTGTAGACCATCCCGCCGCCCGGCGTGTGCAGGGTGCTGTTCGGCTGGCCCCATTCCTTGACCAGGTCGCCGACATTGCGGCCTTGCCACGAGCTGACCTTCGCCTTGAATGCCTCTTCGTTCGGTATGCCCGCGCAAGCCGAGATGACGAGCAGACCGGCAGCCGCAAGAATCCAGAGTTTCATGCCGCGCTCCGCGTTCGATGACGATACGGCCGATTTCAGCACAGTATGCGCGCCAGCGAAAGCGACGCCCGCGACTTTGCGCATGACTGCGGACATGGACGCGCCTGAAGGCGTTGTGCTAAAAGCCGCTCAAATACGCAGAAATGGCACAAGAAATGGTGGAATTGAGCGCATGACGGCACCGCAACTAAAGCTGTTGAGCGGCGGCGCCGCACACGGCGTGGTCGAAACCCTCGCGCCCCAGTTCAGGGCAGAGACCGGGGCAGAGATCGTCGGCACCTTCGGCCCGGTCGGCGCGATGCGCGACAAGCTGCTCGCGGGCGAGCCGACCGACCTCGTGATCCTCACCAAGGCGCTGATAGCCGAGCTCGCAGCCGCAGGGCGCGTGCTGCCGGATACCTGTGCCGACCTCGGGCGCGTGCGCACCGGGGTCGCGGTAAAGCAAGGCGACCCGATTCCGGACATCTCGAACGCGGCGGCGCTGCGCGCGACGCTGCTCGGCGCGCGGGAGATCTATTTTCCAGATCCCGAGCGGGCCACCGCCGGGATTCACTTCGCCAAGGTGCTCGAGCGCCTCGGCGTACGCGAGACGCTCGCACCGCGCTTGCGTCCGCACGCGAGCGGGGCGGCGGCCATGGGCGCGATGTCGCGCGCATCCGGTCACGGTCTTCTGGGCTGCACCCAGATCACCGAGATCATGATCACGCCGGGGGTCGCGCTGGTCGGGCCGCTGCCCGGAGAATTCGAGCTGGCGACGGTCTATTCGGCCGCGGTGTGCACCAGTGCCGCGGCGACGGATCTCGCGCGTCGCCTCGCCTCGCTGCTCACCGGAACTCTGACGCGCAGCTTGCGCGAACAGTGCGGATTCGAATTGGGAAACAGCTAATATTCACGACGCACAATAACGGAGGAGGAGACAAACATGTTCAAGCGCACGATGGCCGCGATCGCGGTCGCTTCACTACTTGGCACCGCAAGCACCGCCGCATGGTCGGCGCCGAAGGACATTCGCTGGGGCACCGGTCCGGTCGGCTCGGCCGGCGGCAAGGCGCTCGTCGTGCTGGCCGACGTCCTGAACAAGGCGATGCCCGAGTTGCGCATCAGCGTTTTGCCGACGCCGGGCGCGGTGACGACCGTCAAAGGCTTCGCCACCGGCGAGTTCGACGGCTACTACGGCTCGGACGTAGCGCTGAAAGAGCTCAAGTCCGACAGCGGCCGCTTCAAGGGCTTCAAACCCAACATCAAGCAGCAGCCGATCCAGTCGCTGTGGTGCTACACGCTCGACGTCGGCCTGGCGATCAAGGCGAGCGACCGCAATACGATCAAGAAGTGGACGGACCTCTCCGGCAAGCCCGTGTACACGGGCCCGCTGCCCTTCGACACCCGCCGGCAGCTCGAGAACGCAATGGCCGCGGTCGGCGTGCATCACATCTACCAGCAGGTCGACCTGTCCACCGCCGGCTCGCAGCTCAATTCCGGCGCCATCAAGGGCATGACCATCTATGCCGCCGGCGGCCAGACTCCGCCGCCGTGGATCGCGGAGGCTTCGCTCGCGGTCGATTGGGCGGCGCTCAACCCGAGCCCGGACGAAGTCGCCAAGCTGAGGGCGGCGGGATTCACGATCGAGCACGTCGATCCGGCGAATTTTCACAAGAAGGACATCTACGTCAAGCAAGTGACGCTGCTGCCCTTTTACTGGGGCTTCGACTTGGGCCACATCGTGTCGACCGACGAGATGTACAAGATGTTGACCGTGATCGAAGCGCATGCCGACGAGCTGGCCAAGGGTGATCCGAGCTTCAAGCAGATCAGCGGCGGCAGGATGGCTGCATTCCAGAAGCAGGCGCTGGAATCGACCTGGGACCTCGTCCCGATCCACCCCGGCCTTGCCAAGTATATGAAGGCACGCGGCGTGTGGAACAGCAAGTGGGACGCCAACGTCGCCAAGCCGTAAGCGCGCAAGCCGATCATCGCCATGACTCGCGCGGCATCGGAACGCCAGCCGCAGGTCGCGGTCGACTGCCTCTACTACGGGGCGGCGATCGCGTACCTCGGGTACATGCTCTGGTACTACTGGACGGGGTCCGGCGGGCCGACGCTGCTCGCCATGGCGATGATTCCGGTCACCTTCGCGCTGTTCACCCTGCAGGCGCTGCGCCAGGGTGAGCTCTATCCGAAGCTGCCCCGGTCGGCGAACTACGTCATCGCGGCGGCCTACTGCCTGTTCTCGCTCTACTGCGGCTGGTACATGCACACGAACTACATGGCGCTCGGCGAGGAGCGCGCCGGGATGTGGAACGCCAACGATCTGGTGGTGGGCGGCGTCATGGTGCTGCTCATCATGGAATACGCGCGCAAGCGCCACATGCCGCTATTCATCCTCAACGTCCTGTTCATCCTCTACGCCGTGTACGGCTACATGGTGCCCGGCATGTTCTACCACTCCGGCCTCACCTGGCACCGCGTGATCACCGCCAGCAGCGTCGAGATGGCCACCGGCATCTTCTCGCGCCTGCCGCAGATCGCCCTCACCGTAATCGGCTCCTTCCTGCTCGTATTGAGCCTGCTGCAGGGATTCGGCTGCATCGATTCGCTGCTGCGTGCGACCAAGCGCGTCGCGATCCGCTCGCCACACGCGATCCCGCAATCGGCGGTGGTCGGCTCCATGGCGATCGGCACCGTGAGCGGCAGCGGGGCGGCCAACTCCATTACCGTCGGCTCGGCCACCATCCCCGCCATGATCAACGCCGGCCTGCCGCCGGCGACCGCGGCGGCGATCGAAACCGCTTCATCGCTCGGCGGACAACTGATGCCGCCGGTGATGGGGATCGCCGCTTTCCTCATGGCCGAATTCCTCGGCGTCGACTACTTCGACGTCGTCGCGCGCGGCTGGGTTCCGGCGCTCATCTACTACATCACGGTCGCCACCTCGGTCTATCTGCTGTCGGTCCAGTACCGCACCCACCTGGTCGCCGATCTCCACGCCGCGACGCTGGGGTGGCGCGACAAGGTGAATCTCGGTGCGTTCGTGGTCGTGGTCGGCGGCCTGGTCACCCTGATGGCGGCGATTTTCCTGGCGCCGATGTTCGCGGCGCTCGACATGTTCTACGCCGCCGGCGCGGCGCTGCTGCTCATCTATCTCGTGCCGCTGCTGCGGCCCGGCCATTGGTCGCTGCGCGAGTTCGTCGCGCCGCTGCGTCGCTTCCTCGACTCCTACGTCGACATGATCACCGACATCGCGCTGTTGCTGGCGACCCTGTCGATCATGACCGGCGCGCTGGTGATCACCGGCGTGCCGACCAAGATCGGCACGCTGCTGATGGACGCCGCCGGCGTGAACCTGGCGGCCATGGTGGTCATGGCGTTCATCTTCGGCGCCATCCTCGGCATGGGCCTGCCGCCGGCGCCGACCTACATCCTGGTCGCGATCGTGATCGTGCCGCCGTTCATCAAGCTCGGCGTCAATCCCTGGGTGGCGCACTTCTTCGCCTTCTTCCTGGCGGTGTTCGGCGAGCTGACGCCGCCGACGTCGGTCACCGCGGCGATCACTTCGAAGATCGCCAACACTTCGTTCTACGTGACTCTGTGGCGGTCATTGCAGATCTGCATTTCGCTGTTCACGCTGATGGCCGGCGTGTTCGTCCACCCGGAGCTGGTGATCAAGCCGGGCGTCGAGCAGCTAGGCGCCGCGCTGCTGGTCCTGATCGCCACCGTCGGCATCAGCTTCAGCCTGCAGGCGCGGTTCGCCGCCGCGCGCGCGTTGGACGTGGCGCTGCGCCTGGTCCTTGCCGCGCTCTCCCTGCTGGTGCTGTTCGATGCGGACGCCGCCGTGGCGGGGCTCGCCTGCGCGCCGATCGTCGCGATGATCGGCTACTGGCTCGTCTGGCGCCGCAGGATCGGGTCCGATCGAACCCTGGAAGCCGCTGCGGCGCCGGCCTCGGCCTCCTAGGCCGGCGCGTCCGGTCAAGCAAACCGCGCCTGCTTCTTCCACGCGCCCCAAGCGGCGCCGAGTTGCGCGATCAGGATGCCTTGGCGCGCCGCGAACCAGCCGCGGATGAAGGCGACCCCTTGCGACTCGCCGAGCGCCTCCAGCAGGCGGCCCGCGACCGCGATGTCGTTCAGCTCGCCCAGGACGTCCTGCACCGCCTCCAGCCGGTCGAGGTAGCGCCGCGTGGACTTCGCGGGCAGCGTGGCGGAGAAGAACTCGCATGCATAGCGCAGGCGCTTGACCAGGATGCGCAGCCTGTGGCGCGCCGCAGGGTCGGCCCAGTCGATGCGCTGCGCGTGGCGCAAGGCCTTGCGTTCGTGG
>JBAUTW010000468.1:0-1554 GCA_049582365.1 Burkholderiales bacterium
GCCGCATGGTCGACCCGCTCGGTCTGCCGCTCGACGGCGGCCTGGCCCCGCGCGGCGCGACGCGACGGCCGCTCGACGGGCCTTCGCCGCCGATCGTTGCGCGCGAGTTCGTCAACCAGCCGCTGTACACGGGCAACAAGATCGCCGATACCATGATCCCGATCGGCCGCGGCCAGCGCCAGCTCCTGATCGGCGACAACGGCACCGGCAAGACGACCTTCGCGCTCGACGTGGTGCTCAACCAGAAAGGGCGCGGCGTGAGCTGCGTCTACGTGCTGATCGGCCAGAAGCGCTCCACGGTGGCGTTCGTGATCGACACGCTGCGCCGCCTCGGCGCGCTCGAGTACACCACGCTGGTGGTGGCCGAGGCCACCGCGCCGCCCGGCCTCAAGTACCTCGCGCCCTACGCCGGCTGCGCCATCGCAGAGGGCTGGATGGAGGCCGGCCGGCACGCGCTGGTGGTGTACGACGACCTGTCGACCCACGCCCGAATATACCGTGAGCTGTCGCTGCTCTTGCGCCGCCCGCCGGGGCGCGAAGCCTACCCGGGCGACGTGTTCTACCTCCACGCGCGGCTGCTCGAGCGCTCGACCTGCCTCGATGCGGCCCACGGCGGCGGCAGCATGACCGCGCTGCCGATCGTCGAGACCGAGCAGGGCGAGATCGCGGCCTATATTCCGACCAACCTGATCTCGATCACCGACGGCCAGGTGTACTTCGACCGCCAGCTGTTCGCCTCCGGCGTGCTGCCGGCGATCGACGTGCGGCGCTCGGTCTCGCGCATCGGTGGCAAGGCGCAGCCCGAGGCGATCAAGCGCGAGGCGGCGCGGATGAAGCTCGACTACCTGCAGTTCCTCGAGCTCGAGGTGTTCTCGCGCTTCGGCTCGCGGCTGGAAGCGGGCTTGCGCGCGCGCCTGGCGCGCGGCCGGCTGCTGCGCAACGTGCTCAAGCAGGAGCCGCTCAGCCCGCTGCCGCCTGAAGCGCACCTGGCGTGGATGAGGGCCTACAACGAGGGCCGGCTCGACGGCCTCGAAGGCGAGGCGCTGCGGGCCGAGCTCGAGCGGCTCGCCGCCGCGGCGCCGCCCCTATGAGCCGGCGGCACCAGATCGAGGCGCGGGTGGCTGCCTACGGCGACGTGCGCGCCATTCTCTCGGCGATGAAGAACATCGCCCTCACCGAGTTGCGCAAGCTGGGCAGCCAGCTCGAGCAGCAGCGGCGCGCGATGGCGACCATCGAGCGCGCGGCGGGCGATTTCGCGCACTTCTACGCCCCGCCCGGAGCGGCGGCGAAAGGGCGGGGGCTGTGCATCGTGATCGGCTCGGAGCGCGGCTTCTGCGGCGAGTTCAACGAAACGCTGGCCGGCGCGGCGCGGGCGCGCGGCGAACCCCTGCTGGTGGTCGGCACGCGCCTGGCCGAGCGCCTGGGCGAGCAGATCGAGGCGGAGGTCCTGCCCGGCGCGAGCGTGGCCGAGGAGCTGCCGGCGGTGCTCGAGCGGGTGGCCGCCTGGCTCGAGCGCACGCAGCGCGAGGCGTCGCCGGCCCCGCTGCGCGTTAC
>JBAUTW010000469.1:0-1992 GCA_049582365.1 Burkholderiales bacterium
CCGCGCCGACCGCGGCGCCGACCGCGGCGCTCTTCACGCCGCTCTCGGTCGCCGCCTGCTGCGCGTTGCTGCCGCCGATCGAGGCCTTGGCGAACTGCTTGCAGGAGTAGTCGTCGAGCTGGAACTGGTCGAAGCTCTTGCCGCTGCCCGGCAGCACCATCACGCTGGGACCCTCCGGCACCGTCACGCACGCGGTGAGCAGGAACACGGCGCCGAGCGCCGCATATGTCGTTTTGAGCTTCATCGTCGTCTCCGGTCTACTGCGCCGGCGGCTGCGGGCTCACCCGCTCCCAGCCGCCCGGGCAATGCTTTACATACGGATAGTATGCATTCGATTCGCGGCAGAAGTACCACCAGCCCTGTGCGGCGGGGGCCTGCGAGCTCTGCGCGCCCTGCTCGACGTACACCGGCGGCGACTGCGGCACCACCACGGTAGGCGGATAGTAATAGGGCGGGTAGTAGTACGGCGCGCCCCAGTAAAGCGGTGCGCCGAAATAGAGGCCGAAGCGCACACCGCCGTGGCCGTGCCAGCCGCCGTGGCCGCGGTACGCGTACGCCGGCGCCGCCAGCGCGACGGCACCCGCCGCCGCCGCAACGATCAGGCCCGCTTTCACGCTTCGCATCGCAATCCTCCAATGCGTCATCCTGCCTGCAATCATAGACCCGGGTCCGCCCGGATGGTTCTATCCCAAAGTAAAGAAACGTTTCTGCCCGCGCGCACGGATTACATCCGGTTGCATTTTGTCAATACGCACCTGCCTGCGCAGGGTTAGATTGCGCTATGAACAAAAGGAGAGTCTTCATGCCAATACGTCTCGTTCGGTGGCTGTTTTCGTTGCTGCTGGTGTTCGGCGGCCAGGCGGCGTTTGCGCAGGCGGCGCCGGCTCCGGCGCAGGTTTATACGCAGGCTCAACTCGACCAGATGCTTGCTCCGATCGCGCTCTATCCCGACCCGCTGCTGTCGCAGATCCTGATGGCGGCCACCTATCCGCTCGAAGTGGTCAAGGCGGCGCGCTGGGCGGACGTGCATCCCGGTTTGCAGGGCGACGACGCAGTGCGCGCGGTCGAGGCCGAGGACTGGGATCCGAGCGTGAAGTCGCTGGTGGCGTTTCCGCGCATCCTCGCGATGATGGACGAGCGGCTCGACTGGACGCAGTCGCTCGGCGAGGCCTTCCTCGAGCAGGAACCGTACGTGATGGACACCGTGCAGCGCCTGCGCGAGCGCGCGCTCGCCTCGGGCAACCTCGCCAGCAACGACGGCATGCTGGTATCGCAGCAGGCAGGGTTGATTGCGATTGAGCCGGCCAATCCGCTGGTTGTCTACGTGCCCTACTACGACCCGATGCTGGTGTATGGCGGCTGGTGGTGGCCGGCGTATCCGCCGGTGCGCTGGGCGCCGTGGCCCGGCTACGACGTGCGGCCGGGGCTCTCGGTCAGCATCTATTTCGGCGGCGGCGTGCGGATCTCGACCGGCTTTTTCTTCGGCGCCTTCGACTGGCACGCGCACCGGGTGAATATCGTGCGCCAGAGCTACTACTACCGCCCGACGACCGTGATCGAGCGTCGGCACGTAGAGGCGCTTCGCCGCGGCGCGCCGGTCACCTGGCAGCACGAGGCCGCGCATCGCAGGGGCATCAGCTACCGCAGTCCGGACCTGAGTCAGCGCTACCCGCAGCGCGTCCGGCCGGCGCCGGTGCAGCGCGAAACGCGTGCGCGCACCCAGCCTGCCCCGGTGCAGCGCGAAACGCGCGCGCGCACCCAGCCCGCTCAGGTGCGGCGCGAAACCCTCGAGCGCGCAAAGCCCGCTCCGGTGCAACGCGAGACCGAGACGCGCGCACGCGTGAAAGCCGCTCCGGTGCAACGCCAGACCGAGACGCGCGAGCGCGTGAAGCCGGCTCCGATTAAGGGTGACACGCGCGACGATACCCGCCAGGGCAGCCCGCGCCAGGACGATCAGCCCCGGCAGGGACGCGGGCGACGCGACAACTAGGC
>JBAUTW010000470.1:0-1625 GCA_049582365.1 Burkholderiales bacterium
AGCGGGATCAGGTGCGTCTCGGGCTCGTGGCGCTCGCCCAGCATGCCGTCCGGCGCCGCGCCCGCCGCGTTGAAGTAGCGCAGGCAGCTGTAGCGCAGGCGGTAGGCGCGGTCGAAATCGCCCAGCACCTGCTCGATCATCCACTTGGTGCGCCCGTACGGGCTGAGCGGCGCCTTCGGGTGCAGCTCGTCGATGCGCGCCCGGCGCGGCTCGCCGTAGACCGCCGCGCTGGAGGAAAAGATGATCCGCGCCACGCCGTGGCGCAGCATGGCCTCGAGCAGGTTGAGCGAGCCGACGACGTTGTTGCGGTAGTACTTCGCCGGCGAGGCCACCGACTCGCCGACCTGGATGCACGAGGCGAAATGCATCACGCCGTCGAAGCGCCGCGCCGCGAACACGCGCTCGATCCGAGGCCGTTCGGCAAGGTCCGCCTCGATCACCTCGGCGAGCGCCACCGCGTCGCGGAATCCGCTCGAGAAGTTGTCGAGCACCACCGGTTCGTGGCCTTCCTCGCGCAGCAGCCTGGTCATGTGCGAGCCGATATAGCCCGCGCCGCCCACCACCAGGATCCTCATGTGCGACCGCCTTGCGTCTGCGGCGCAGGTGCGAGCGCGAGCGCGCGGTCCGCGCGTCCGTAGGCGTCATGGTGGCGCTCGATGTCGTCCTCGCCGAGGTAGGCCCCGGTCTGCACCTCGATCACCTGCAGCGGCAGCTTGCCCGGGTTCGCCAGGCGGTGCATCACGCCCAGCGGAATGTGGATCGACTGGTTCTCCGCGAGCAGCAGCTCCTCGTCGCCGCGCGTGATGCGCGCGGTGCCGGAAACCACGATCCAGTGCTCGGCGCGGTGATAGTGCCGCTGCAGCGAGAGCGATGCGCCCGGGTTGACGGTGATGCGCTTGACCTGGAAGCGGTCCCCCAGGTCGACGCTGTCGTAGCTCCCCCAGGGGCGGTGCACCTTGCGGTGGTTGACGCATTCGGCCCGCGTCTCGCGCTTGAGTCGGGCGACGACCTCCTTCACCTGCTGGCCCTTGTCGCGCCGCGCCACCAGCACGGCGTCGGGCGTCTCGACCACCACCACGCCCGATAGCCCCACGCATGCCACCAGCCGGTGCTGCGAGTACAGCAGCGCGTCGCGCGTCTCGAGCGCGCAGACGTCGCCGTGCACGACGTTGCCGTCGTAGTCCTTGCGCCCGATCTGCCACAGCGCGTCCCAGGCCCCGACGTCGGACCAGCCCGCCTCGAGCCTGACCACCGCGGCGCGCGCGACGCTGCCCGCGCCGCCCAGGCGCTCCATCACGGCGTAGTCGATCGAGTCCTCCGGGCAGTCGCAAAATGCCGCGTCATCGAGCAGCAGGGCGTCGCCCTGCCGGCTTCCCCCGCGCCAGGCGCGCTCGCAGGCTTCGAGCATTTCCGGCCGCAGCCGCTCGAGCGCCGCCAGCCAGACCGAGGCGCGCAGCGCGAAGATGCCGCTGTTCCACAAGTACTCGCCCGAGCCGACGTAGCTGCGCGCGGTCGCGAGATCGGGCTTCTCGACGAACTGGTCCACGCAGTAGGCGCGCGGGCGCACGAACGGCTCGAACTCGGGCCCGACGCGGATGTAGCCGTAGCCGGTCTCGGCCAGACCC
>JBAUTW010000471.1:0-1577 GCA_049582365.1 Burkholderiales bacterium
CAGGCGGCCTGCGCCACCGACGGCAGTCCGGCGAGCGCCATCGCCAGCTCGCCTTCGTCGTACTTCTGGTCGACCAGCTTGCCCGAGAAGTAGTCCATGTAGGCCTGCATGTCGAAGTGGCCGTGGCCGCAGAGGTTGAACAGGATCGTCTGCGACTTGCCCTCGGCCTTGCAGCGCAGCGCTTCGTCGATCGCGCCCTTGACCGCGTGGTTGGCTTCCGGCGCGGGCAGGATGCCCTCGGCGCGGGCGAACTGCACCCCGGCGGCGAACACTTCCTTCTGCTGGTAGGCGCGCGCCTCGAGCAGCCCGAGCTCCTTGCAGTGCGACACCAGCGGCGCCATGCCGTGGTAGCGCAGGCCGCCGGCGTGGAAGCCCGGCGGGGTGAAGGTCGAGCCGAGGGTGTGCATCTTGACCAGCGGCGTGAGGTGCCCGGTGTCGCCGAAGTCGTAGGCGTACTGGCCGCGCGTCAGGCTGGGGCAGGCCGCGGGCTCGATCGCGACGATGCGGCGCTTGCGGCCGCCGCGCAGCTGCGCGCCGAGGAAGGGGAACACCAGACCGGCGAAGTTCGAGCCGCCGCCGGTGCAGCCGACCAGCACGTCGGGGTCGTCGCCGGCCATTTCGAGCTGCGCCATCGCTTCCAGGCCGACCACGGTCTGGTGGGTGAGGACGTGGTTCAGCACCGAGCCGAGCGCGTACTTGGTGTCGTCGTGGGTGGCGGCGATCTCGACCGCCTCGGAAATCGCGATGCCGAGGCTGCCCGGGTGGTCCTTGGCCTTCTCGAGGATCGCGCGCCCGGCGTGCGTCTCGGCCGAAGGCGAGGGCACGCAGGTCGCGCCGTAGGTCTCCATCAGCGCCCGCCGGTACGGCTTCTGGTTGTACGACACGCGCACCATGAACACCTTGATCTCGATCCCGAACAGCGCGCCGGCGAAGGCGAGCGCCGAGCCCCATTGGCCGGCGCCGGTCTCGGTGGTGATTTTCCTGATCCCGGCCTGCTTGTTGTAGAACGCCTGCGCCACCGCCGTATTGGGCTTGTGGCTGCCGGCGGGCGAGACGCCCTCGTACTTGTAGTAGATCTTGGCCGGCGTGCCGAGCACCTTTTCCAGCCTGCGCGCGCGGTACAGCGGCGAGGGGCGCCACTGGCGGTAGATGTCGCGCACGGGCTGCGGAATCTCGATTTCGCGCTCGGCGCTGACCTCCTGCATGATCAGTTCCATCGGGAACAGCGGCGCGAGGTCGTCGGGACCGACCGGCTGCTTGGTGCCCGGGTGCAGCACCGGCGGAGGCGGCGAAGGCAGGTCCGCCGCGATGTTGTACCAGTGTTTCGGGATCCGGCTCTCGTCGAGCAGGTATTTGACGCTGTCGCTCATGTCGATCCTCCTTGGATGGCGCAATCCTAGCTCAAAGGAAAAGGTTCAGCACACCGTCCAGCCCGGCGTGGTCGAGCGCGAAGTCGGCGAAATCGCGCGCCACCGGCTTGCCGCGGAACGCGACCGAGATGCCGGCTTCGGCCATCAGCGGCAGGTCGTTCGCGCCGTCGCCGATGGCGAGCGTCTGCTCGCGGCGCGCGCCGATCG
>JBAUTW010000472.1:0-3201 GCA_049582365.1 Burkholderiales bacterium
CCATGGTCGAGGCGGTGGCGAGCGACGAGCCGCACACGGCGCCGAAGCCGGCGCAGGCGGCGATGGCGGCCATCGCGACGCCGCCGCGCATCCAGCCGAGCCAGGCGTTGGCGGCGCGGAACAGGTCGCGGCTGAGTCCCGCCCGGGTCGAGATGTTGCCCATCAGCACGAACATCGGCAGCACCGACAGGTCGTAGATCGAGAACTGCGAATAGGCGAGATTCTTGAGCTGGGCGAGGAAGATCAGCGGGTCGCCCAGGATCATCATGCCGGCCGCGCCGACCAGGATCATCGAGTAGGCGATCGGGATCCGGATCGCGATCAGCCCCACCAGGGCGACCAGCCCCAGCAGCCCTAGCAGCAGGCCGTGTTCCAATCGATTTCTCCCTCTAGCGCGCGAGCTTCCACGCGCGCAGCGTGTTCCTGACCGACACGAGCGACGCAAGCGCGAGCAGCGCGAGCGAAATCAGGGCCGGAACGTAGGCGTACCAGATCGGCACGTGCAGGATGGTGGTGGTCTCGACGTACTCGCGGTAGTCGAGGAATCCGTAGTACATGCGCCACAGCAGCAGCAGGCTGAAGCCCAGAGCGATGAGCGCCGATACCAGCTCCAGCAGCGCCACGCTGCGCGGACTGGCGCGCGCGGTGAAGATGTCGGCCGTGACGTTGGCGCCGGTCAGCTGGCAGTAGGGCAGGAACATGAACACCGCCACGGCGACCCACATCTCGGTCATTTCGAAGTCGCCCTGCAGCGGGCGGCCGAACAGAAAGCCGCGCATCGCGCTCCAGGCGGTCATCAGCACGACGGCGAGCAGGACGATGCCGCCCAGCAGCGCCCAGGTCTCGATCACGCGGGCGACGAAGCCCGAGGGCCCCGTCGCCGCGTGCGCGGCGTTGCCTTGCACCGGATTACTTCGAGTACTTGGCGATCTCTTTGCGCGCGACCTTGACCAGCGTCACGCCGTCGATGCCTTTGGACTTCACATCCTTTTCCCAGCGCTGGACCACCGGCTCGAGCCTGGTCTTGAACGCCGCGAGCTCGGCCGGGGTCAGGACGATGTGGGTGTCGCCCGCCTTTTCGGCCACCGCGATGCCTTCCTTGTCGTCCTCCTGCCAGATGTCGCCGACCTCGCGCACCCAGGCCGCGCCCGAGTTCACATTGAACGCCTTCTTCACGTCCGCCGGCAGCGAGTTCCAGCGCGCCTCGTTCATCGATACCTGGAAGGTGGTATTGCCGAAGCGGGTCATGTTCGGCCCCTCGACGAAATACTTGATCAGCTCCTGCAGCTTGAGCGCCGGGATGATCTCCCAGGGGATCAGCGCGCCGTCGACCACCTTCTTGGACAGCGCCTGCGGCAAGTCGGGCACCGGCATGCCGACCGGCGAGGCGCCGAGCGCCTCGATCACCCAGGCCCCGGTACGGCTCGGGATGCGCATCTTGAGACCCTTCAGGTCGTCGGGCGAGTGAACCGGCTTGTCCACCATCTGGATGCCCTGGCCCTGGTGCACGTGCAGGAACAGGACGTGCACGCCCTTGTATTCCGGCTTCAGGTACTTGTCGAACATCGCGCGCATCGCGAGGTTGGTGGCGGCCGGGTTGTTGGTGTGCACGAACGGCAGCTCGAACACCTCGGTGCGCGGGAACAGGCCGGCGGTATAGCCGTTCACGGTCCAGACGATGTCGACCACGCCGTCGCGCACCTGGTTGATGAGCTGCGGCGGCTTGCCGCCGAGCGACATCGAGGGATAGATCTCGATCTTGACCTTGCCGCCGGAGGACTTCTCCACCCGCTCGGCCCAGGGCGCGAGCATCTTGACCTGCGCGGGCGACTTCGGGCCCAGGAAATGGTGCAGCTTGAGCGTGATCTGCTGCGCCGCAGCCCCGGACGACAGCGCCGCCATGATGGCGCCCGCTGCGACGCCCAACAGGACGCGATGGTGCTTGTGCATGATGACTCCCTCCTCAGGATGACTCTGTTGTGGATGTCTAATTATTGTTAGCGACGCGGAATTGTATCCCAGCCCATTCGCGCAAAGGGGGCTGCAATATTGTGCATCGCCGCTCGATTCAGGGCTTCTGCATGTCGGCGCACTCTTTGTCGAACTCCTGAATCACGGCCTTGAGCAGGTCTTCCATCGCGCCCTCCGCCTTGAGCAGGTCGTTGACGCGCTCGGCGAGCGCCTTTTTCTTCTTGAAGCTCTCCTCGAGCAGGAGCCAGATCTCGGACAGTCTTTCCAAATTGCCGCGCGCGTGGTGCTCGATGTCCTTCAGTTGCGAGACGACGGTCTTGAGCTTCTCGAGCGGCGTCTTTTCCGACTGTTCATCGGCCATGATCCGATCCTCCCTGAAGAAGGTCGCGCGCATAGTCTAGCCGAGGCGCGGGGGCTAGAATCAAGCTCTTTCTTGGGCGCCGGACGGACCATGGCGGGAATCAAGCTGGCGGCGGACGCGGCCGCGCTGCGCCTCGAGCGCGAGCCGTACTACTGCCCGGTGCACGGTGAAGTCGAGCTGTTCGAGGCGGCCTGGCGCAACCGCGTGCCGGTGCTGCTCAAGGGCCCGACCGGCTGCGGCAAGACGCGCTTCGTCGAGCACATGGCGTGGCGCCTCGGTCGCCCGCTGGTGACCGTCTCCTGCCACGACGACCTGACCGCCTCCGACCTCGCGGGCCGCTACCTGGTGACCGCGGGCGAAACGGTGTGGGTCGACGGCCCGATGACGCGCGCGGTGCGCCTCGGGGCGATCCTGTACCTGGACGAGATCGTGGAAGCGCGCAAGGACACCACGGTGGTGATCCATCCGCTGGCCGACGACCGGCGCGCGCTGTTCCTCGAAAAGCGCGGCGAGGTGCTGCACGCGCCGCCCGAATTCATGCTCGCGATCTCCTACAACCCGGGCTACCAGAGCGTGCTGAAGGAGCTCAAGCAGTCCACCCGCCAGCGCTTCGTGGCGATCGATTTCGATTACCCCGCGGCCGAGGTCGAAGCGGCGATCGTCGCGCGCGAGAGCGGGGTCGACGCCGCCACGGCGCAGGCTCTGGTGCGGCTGGCGCACATGACGCGCAACCTCAAGGGCAACGGGCTCGACGAAGGCGCCTCGACCCGCCTGCTGGTGCACGCCGGCAAGCTGATCGCGCAGGGCGTGGCGCCGCGCGCGGCCTGCGAGGGGGCGCTCGCGCTCGCGCTGAGCGACGAGCGCGAGAC
>JBAUTW010000473.1:0-3518 GCA_049582365.1 Burkholderiales bacterium
CCTGACGATGGAAAAGTTCAGCGTGCTGGATGCGGTCGCGGCGGCGCTGCCGACGCCCGACGTCGACACCGATTTGATCATCCGCATCGAGCGTTGCGTGCGCACGCCGCGCGCGGAGATGGGGCGCTGGGCGTTCGAGATGGCGCGCTACCGGTCCGACGGCAGCGAGGACCCCGGATTCGCGCTCAACCAGCCACGGTTCCGCGGCGCGCGGATCCTGGTCGCGGCGGAGAACTTCGGCTGCGGCAGTTCGCGCGAAATGGCGGTGTGGGCGATCGCCGGCATGGGGTTTCGCTGCGTGATCGCGCCGTCTTTCGGCGAGATCTTCTACGGCAACTGCTTCCAGAACGGCGTGCTCGCCATCCGCCTGCCGCTGGCGACGGTCGAAAGCCTGCTGGCGCGGCTAGGTGCGGCGTCCGAGCCAATGAAGCTCAAGGTCGACCTGTCCGCGCAGACCATCGCCGCCCCCGGCGCAGCCCCGCACCGCTTCGAGATCGACCCATTGCGCAAGAAGGCGCTGCTCGAAGGCCTGGACGCGATCGGCATGACCCTAGCGCGCGAAGCCGAGATCGCCGCCTGGCAGGCGGCGGACCGCGCGCAGCGGCCCTGGGTCTGGGGCTGATCAGGCCTCGAGCCGTGCGCGCAGCGCCCGGGTAAGCGTCTTCAGGATGGTGATTCGCGCGTGGTACTTGTCATTGGCGCCGATCAGGGCCCAAGGCGCGTGCCCGGTGCCGGTACGCTCGATCATATCGGCCGCGGCGACCTGGTAGGCGTTCCATTTCTCCCGGTTGCGCCAGTCCTCGGGCGTGATCTTGAACTGCTTGAAGCGCGTCTTCTCGCGCCCTTTGAAGCGCCGGTACTGCTCCTGCTTGGAGATCTGGAGCCAGAACTTGGCCACGATGGCGCCGCTGCGCACGAGCTGCTCCTCGAAGTCGTTGATCTCCGAGTAAGCGCGCAGCCAGTCGGCCTCGGCGGCGAAGCCTTCGACGCGCTCGACCAGCACCCGCCCGTACCAGCTGCGATCGTAGATGACGAAGCGCCCCTTGCGCGGCAGATGGCGCCAGAAGCGCCACAGGTAGGATTGCGCGCGCTCCTCGTCGGTCGGCGCGGCGATCGGGATCGTGTGGTAAAGGCGTGCGTCGATCGCGCCGGTGATGCGCCGGATCGCGCCACCCTTGCCGGCGGCATCCATGCCCTCGAACACCAGCACCACAGTGTGTTCACGGAACTTCGGGTGCCGCGCGAGCTTCGCCAGTTCGCCCTGCAGCTTGACCAGCTCTTTCTGGTAGCGGTTCTTGGGCAGCGTCTGCGACAGGTCGAGGCGGTCGAGGATGTGCAGCTTGTCGACCGGCTGCACCGGCGGCGCGGCGGCGCTCTTCCTGCTGCGGCGTTCGGGCGGCGCCGACAGGCGCTTGCTCATCGCTTCCAGCAGCGTCTTGCCCGCGGTCACCGCACGGTACTCCGGATCCGAACCCTCGACCACGATCCACGGCGCCCATGCGGTGCTGGTTTCGCGCAGCGCGTCTTCGCTCACCCGGTAGAAGCGATCGTACTGCTTGAAGAAGCTCCAGTCGCGCGTCGTGACGCGCCAGCGCGTCTCAGGATCCGATTCGAGCGCCTTGAGGCGCTTGCGCTGCGCCTTCTTGGACAGATGGAACCAGAATTTCAGGATCAGGGCACCGTCGTCGGCCAGCATCTTCTCGAAGCGGTTGATCTCCTCCACCGAGTGCAGCAGATCCTTCGCTTTGGTGCGCCTGAAGACCCGCTCGATGATCGGGTCGGTGTACCAGGAGCCGAACAGGATCCCGATCTTGCCCTTGGGCGGCAGCGCGCGCCAGTAGCGCCACATCGGCGGCCGCTCCGACTCCTCGTCCGACGGGTTGTCGAAGGCGTGTGTGTGGATATGGCGCGGGTCCATCCATTCGTTGAGCAGATTGACCGTCTCGCCCTTGCCGGCCCCGCGCACGCCCGATATGAGCACGATCACGGGGAACTTGCCGACCTGCGACAGCTGGTATTGGGCGTTCAGCAGGGCGACGCGCAGCTTCGGTTCGATGCGCTTGTACTCCCCCCTGGACAGCTTGTGCCCGAGTTCCGCGGATTCGAACATCGCTACCTCACGTCGTAGATTTCCTGCCCGAAATTCCCGCGCGAAACCTCGAGCTGGGCGTGCCGGCGGTCGAGCTGCACCGACAGCAGTGCCTTGTCCCGGCCGCTCTCCCAGCGCACCTTGTAGATCCGCCGCTCCGGCTTGCCCTCGCGGCTGAAGGTCTCGATGCGCTCCGACCGCGGCTCGCCGTAGCGCGATTTCAGGAATCGCACCACGCGTTCGCGCTCGTCCGGGCTGAAGCGCACGTCGAAAGCCTGCACCGAGTCGTTCTTGAGGTAGAAGGTGATGCGCGCTCGCACGTCTGCGAAGGAAATCCTGGCGTCGTCGCAGCGCCGGTCGGCGGCAGCCGACTTCCATTCGAGCGGCTGGCAGTGCGCGCTGGGAAACGATTCCTTGACTTCGAGTTCGCTCGCGCCGAGCGCGACCCCGTTCGCGTCGTAGGCGAGCGCCGCGCGGGCGGCTCCGAAAAGCAGCGCAAGAAAAAGAGCGGTTCTCATCTGCGCGGCGCGGCGCGGCGGCGAAAGCAGTCGACCGCGTGATCGTCCACCATGCCCACCGCCTGCATGAAAGCATACACGATCGTCGAGCCGACGAACTTGAAACCGCGCCGCTTGAGGTCCTTGGACAGCGCATCCGAGATCCCGCTTCGGGACGGTACCGGCGCGCCGCGCGTACGGCGGCTGCGCAGCGGCTTGCCGCCGACGAAGGCCCAGACGTAGCGCGCGAAGCTGCCGACCTCCTTCTGCACCTCGAGGAAGGCGCGCGCGTTGCCCACCGCCGCCTCGATCTTCGCCCGGTTGCGCACGATCCCCGGGTCGGCCAGCAACTGCGCCTTCTTGCGCGCGCCGTAGCGCGCGACCTTGCGCGGATCGAAGGCATCGAACACCTCTCGGTAGCGCTCGCGCTTCCTGAGGATCGTGTCCCACGACAGTCCGGCCTGCGCCCCCTCGAGCAGGAGAAACTCGAACAGCTTGCGGTCGTCGCGCACCGGCACACCCCACTCGCGGTCGTGGTAGGCGATCGACAGGGGGTTCGTCGCCCAGGCGCAGCGTTTGCGGGTCGCCGCGCTCACTTCATGAGCTCCCTCGCGATGATCAGCTTCTGCACCTCGGTGGCGCCCTCGTAGATGCGCAGCGCGCGCACCTCGCGGTACAAGAGCTCGACCGGATGGCCGCGCATCACCCCGAGGCCGCCGCAGATCTGCACCGCATCGTCGACCACCCGCTGCGCGATCTCGGTCGCGAACATCTTTGCCATCGCCGCCTCGCTCGTGATGCGCCTGCCGTGCACGTCGCGCGCCCAGGCCGCACGGTAGGTAAGCAGCGCCGCGCCTTCGATTTCGGTCGCCATGTCGGCCAGCTTGGCCTGAGTAAGCTGGAACTGCGCCAGCGTCCGGCCGAACATCCTG
>JBAUTW010000474.1:0-2907 GCA_049582365.1 Burkholderiales bacterium
GTCGCGCCGCGAGTCGCGCCGATTGCGCCTGGGTTCGCCGGCAGCGGCGCCGCGCTCCTGCTTCAGGCGCAGCTGGCGGTAATCCTCGAGGTCGCCGTCGAACTCGGTCACGCGCCCCTCGCCGACCACCAGGATGCGGTCGGCGCAGGTCGCGAGCAGGTGGCGGTCGTGGGATACGATGACCAGCGCCCCGGCGTAGCCCTGCAGCGCCATGGCGAGCGAGCGGCGCATCTCCAGGTCGAGGTGGTTGGTGGGCTCGTCCAGCAGCAGCAGGTTCGGGCGCTGCCGGACCAGTGCCGCGAGCGCGAGGCGCGACTTTTCGCCGCCCGAGAGCGGTCCGATCGGTCTTTCGGCGCGCTCCGCGGCGAAGCCGAAGCGACCGAGGAAGTCGCGCAGTTTCTGCTCGCGTTCGCCGTGGAACAGGCGCTGCATCATCGCGAGCGGCGTCTCCTCGGCGCGCAGCATCTCGACCTGGTGCTGGGCGAAATAGCCAATCACGATGCCGCGCCCCTCTGTGCGGCGCCCGGCCAGGGGCGCGAGTTCGCCGGCCAGCAGCCGCACCAGCGTCGTCTTGCCCGCGCCGTTGGCGCCGATCACCGCCAGCCGGTCGTTGCGCGCGACGACCATGGAGACGCCGGTGAGGACCGGGCGATCGTCGTATCCCGCGGCGACGTCTTCCAGTGCGACGATGCGCTCGGGCTGGCGTTCCGGTTCCTCGAACTGAATGCGAAACGACTGTGCGGCGTACACCGGCGCGATCTCGGCCATGCGCTCGAGTTGCTTGAGTCGGCTCTGTGCCTGGCGCGCCTTGCTCGCCTTGGCGCGGAAGCGCTCGACGAACGACGTGATGCGCTGCACCTCCTTGCTTTGGCGAGCGGCGAGCGCGGCTTGCTGCGCGAGCTCGAGCGCCTGCAGCCGCTCGTAGGCGGAGTAGTTGCCGGCGTACAGGCGCAGCGTCGCATTGCTGATGGCGAGGGTGTGGTCCGAGACGCGGTCCAGGAAATCCCTGTCGTGCGAGACGACCAGCAGCATTCCCGCGTAGCCGCGCAGCCAGTTCTCGAACCAGAGAATGGTATCGAGGTCGAGATGGTTGGTCGGCTCGTCCAGCAGCAGCAGGTCGGAGGGGCGCACGAGAGCGCGCCCGAGGTTGAGCCGCATGCGGTAGCCGCCGGAGAACTCTCTCACCGGGCGCAGCGCGTCGGCCTGCGCGAAGCCCAGGCCAGCGAGCAGCGCCATTGCGCGCGCCTGCGCGGTATAGCCGCCCGCCAGCGCGTAGCGCTCGTGCGCGAGCGCAAGCCGCTCGCCGTCGCCGGCGGTCTCCGTCGCGACGATTGCGCTCTGCGCGGCGCGCAGCTCGGCGTCCGCGTCCAGAAGGTATTCGATCACCGGCTGTTCGAGGGCAGCGGCCTCCTGCTCGATGCGCGCGATGCGCGTGCGCGGCTGCAGCTCGCAGTCCCCCGCGTCGGCCGCGAGCTCGCCGGCGATGAGCGCGAGCAGGCTCGACTTGCCGCTGCCGTTGGCTCCGACCAGACCGATCTTCCAGCCGCGCTCGAGAGTGAGCGAAGCGTCGCTGAACAGCGTCTGGACGCCGCGCGAGAGCGCGAGATTGCGAAATAGGATCATGCCAATGTCCGAGGAGGGACGGGAGTATAATTCGGCCTTCCGTGATCGTTACACTTCGAGGCGGTTCCGTTATCAGCTCTGCATTCGAACAACTCGACCTCATCCCGCCGCTGCTCGCGGCGGTGGCCGAGCTCGGGTACGACAAGCCCACGCCGGTGCAGGAACAGGCGATTCCGTTGGTGCTGCAAGGACGCGACCTGATGGCGGGCGCGCAGACCGGCACCGGGAAGACCGCCGCTTTCGCGCTGCCTATCCTGCAGCGACTCGCCCCGCAGGCGAGCACCAGCACATCGCCCGCGCGCCATCCGGTGCGCGCCCTGGTCCTGACGCCGACGCGCGAGCTCGCGATCCAGGTCGAGGAGAGTTTCCGCGAATACGGCAAGCACCTCCCG
Organism: Burkholderiales bacterium; assembly: GCA_049582365.1. Classification (GTDB taxonomy): domain Bacteria; phylum Pseudomonadota; class Gammaproteobacteria; order Burkholderiales; family SG8-39; genus DAHVFK01. The sequence continues at coordinate 2,016 of JBAUTW010000474.1, forward strand.
CTGCGCACCGCGGTGGTCTACGGCGGCGTCGACATGAACGCGCAGATCGCCCAGCTGCGCCTCGGCGTCGAAATCCTCGTCGCCACCCCCGGCCGACTGCTTGACCACGTGCAGAACAAGACCGTCATGTTCGGCCAGACCTCGATTCTGACCCTCGACGAAGCCGACCGGATGCTGGACATGGGGTTCATGCCGGACATCCGGCGCATCATCGCGCTGCTGCCGCCGGTGCGCCAGAACCTGATGTTCTCGGCTACCTTCCCCGAAGAAATCCGCAAGCTGGCGGCGACGATTCTGAAGGATCCGGCGGAGGTCCAAGTTGCCGCGCGCAACGCGGTCGCCGACCTGGTGACCCACATCGTTCATCCCGTGGCGCGCGAGAAGAAGCGCGAGCTCCTGTGTCACTTGATCCGCACCCGCAACCTGAGCCAGGTGCTGGTATTCACCGGGACGCGCATCGGCGCCAACCGGCTGGCGCACCAGTTGCGCCGCGAGCACATTCACGCCGATGCGATCCACGGCGACAAGTCACAGGCCGAGCGCCTGGTGGCGCTGGAGGATTTCAAGGCCGGGAAGGTGGCGGTGCTGGTGGCCACCGACGTGGCCTCGCGCGGGCTCGACATCGAGGGGCTGCCGCAGGTCATCAATTTCGATGTGCCGCACTCGCCCGAGGATTATGTGCACCGCATCGGCAGGACCGGGCGTGCCGGACTGACCGGAGAGGCGATTTCGCTCGTCGCGCCCGACGACCAGGAGAAGCTCGCCGCGATCGAGAAGCTGATCAAGCGCAAGCTCGAACGCGTGCTGGTGCCGGGCTTCGCGCCCGACGGCGGCACGGTCGCCGGCATGATGGGGCGCGAAGGCGAGCGCGGCGCGCGCCGGGAGCCGAGGC
>JBAUTW010000475.1:0-1644 GCA_049582365.1 Burkholderiales bacterium
CGACCGGCATCGACGCCGCCGCGCTGCAGGCGACGGTCGCCGAATACAACCGCCACGCCGCGCGCGGCGAGGACCCGGCGTTCCGCAAGGGAAGCACGGCCTACAACCGCTTCTACGGCGATCCGGACATCACGCCCAACCCGTGCGTCGCAGCGCTTGCCGCGCCGCCGTTCTACGCGGTCGAAGTCGTGGTGGGGGACCTGGGCACCTACGACGGCATCGTCACCAACGGCAACGCCCAGGTGCTCGACGCCAACAAGCGTCCCATCGCCGGCCTGTATGCAGCCGGCAACGACGCGCTGTCGATCATGGGAGGGAACTACCCCGGACCCGGCATCACGCTCGGCCCAGCCATGACTTTCGGCTGGCTCGCCGGGCGCCACCTCGCGGCAGTATCGAACTAGAGCGCGTCGAAATATTGCGCCATGCGCTCGCGCGTCGCGGCGTCGGGCAGCGGTCCGTGCGCGGCGCCGAGGTTGTCCTTCAGGTGCGCCGGCTTGCCGGTGCCCGGGATGGCGCAGGCGATCGCCGGGTGGCCGACGATCCACTTGAGGAAATACTGCGCCCAGCTCGCGATGCCGAGCTCCTGCGCCCAGGGCGGCAGCGGCTTGCCGCGCACGCGGCGGAAGGTCCCCGCGCCGGCAAACGGCCGGTTGGCGATCACCGCCACTTTCATATCCTGCGCCAGAGGCAGCAGGCGGCGCTCGGCGTCGCGCTCGGCGAGCGAGTAGTTGATCTGCAGGAAGTCGTAGCTGCCGCGCTTGAGCCAGCGCTCGACCTCGGCGTAGGCCGACGCCGCGTAGTGCGTGATGCCGATGTAGCGCACGCGCCCTTCGCTCTTCCACTGCTCGAGCGTGCGCGTGTGGGTAGCGGCGTCGAGCAGGTTGTGAATCTGCATCAGGTCCATGCGCGCGACGCGCATGCGCCGAAACGAATCCTCCATCTGGCGCATGCCCTCCGCGCGGCCGCTGGTCCAGACCTTGGTGGCGAGGAACAGCCGCTCACGCAGGCCGAGCTCGGCTACCAGGTCGCCCGCGACCGATTCGCTCGTGCCGTACATCGGCGAGCTGTCGATCAACTTGCCGCCGCCCTGCGCGAACAGCGCCAGCACTTCGCGCAACGCAGCGCGTGCGGCAGCGTCGTCGCCGACGTCGAAGGTCTGCCAGGTACCGACGCCGACCACGGGCAGGCGTTCACCGCTGGCGGGGATCGGGCGGGTGAGCGGCGTATCGGCTGCGGACATGGTCGGGGTCATTGCGAGCGCCGCGGGCACGCCGGCGAGCAGGCCGAGCGCGCGCCGGCGCCCTGGGCGAAGCTCGCGGCGAGGCATGCGTTCATTCTAGAATAGCAGCCGCGCGCCATGGCGCAACTGGGAGGGGGAACAATGAGCACAGGGGGCTGGATCTTCATTGCGGTGGTGGTCCTGCTGGTGGTCTTCGGCATCACCATCTACAACCGCCTGGTGGCGCTGCGCAACCGGTTCAAGAACGGGTATGCCCAGATCGACGTCCAGCTCAAGCGCCGCTACGACCTGATTCCGAATCTGGTGGAGGCGGCCAAGGGCTACATCCAGCACGAGCGCGGCACGCTCGAGGCGGTAACGGCCGCGCGCGGCGCGGCCGTGAGCGCGTCGCAGCGCGCGGC
>JBAUTW010000476.1:0-7954 GCA_049582365.1 Burkholderiales bacterium
CCGCGAACCCTGCAGCAGGCGGTGCGCGAGCCGCTGGCAGAGTTCTTCGCGCGCGACGGCGCCTGGCTACTGCTGCTGCTCATCGTGCTCTACAAGCTCGGGGACGCGTTCGCCGGCAGCCTTTCGACCGCGTTCCTCCTGCGCGGACCGGGATTCTCGCTTACCGAGGTCGGGCTGGTGAACAAGTGGCTCGGCATAGCCGCGACCATTCTCGGCGCGCTCGCCGGCGGCGCGCTGATGGCCCGCCTGCGGCTGTACCGTTCGCTGCTGCTGTTCGGGGTGCTGCAGGCGGTCACCAACCTCGGTTACATGGCGCTCGCGCTCGCCGGCAAGAGCTACGCGCTGATGATCGGCGCGGTCGCTGCGGAGAATCTGTGCGGCGGCATGGGCACGGCGGCCTTCGTCGCGCTGCTGATGGCGCTGTGCGACCGGCGCCACTCGGCCACCCAGTACGCGCTGCTCTCGGCACTCGCGGCGCTGGGGCGGGTCTACGTCGGTCCGGCCGCCGGCGAGATGGCGCAGATCTTCGGCTGGCCGGAGTTCTTCCTGTTCACCTTCCTTTCCGCGCTGCCGGGGGTCGCGATGCTGGTATGGCAGCGGCGTCGCATCGAGGCGATCGACACGGCGCCGCGCGACTGACGAGATATCCGCCCTACGCGCCCTGGCGGCAGTCAACCATGCGCTTTTTCTGCCGCCCCTTGTGGTCGAAGTTCGTCGGGTCGAGCCAGCGCTCGAATACCTGCCTGAGCGCGGGCCATTCCTTGTCGATGATCGAGAACCAAGCGGTGTCGCGGCTTTCGCCCTTGACCATCATGTGCTGGCGGAAGACGCCTTCGAAGGTGAAGCCGAAGCGCGCCGCGGCGCGGCGCGAGGGCTCGTTCAGCGCGTTGCACTTCCATTCGAAGCGGCGATAGCCGAGGTCGTCGAACGCGTGGCGCGCGAACAGGTACAGCGCCTCGGTCGCGACCCGGGTGCGTGCGATCGCCGGGCCCCACAGGATGCTGCCGATCTCGATCACGCCGTGCTCGGGGACGATGCGCATCAGGGCCTGGCGCCCCTCGCAGCGCCCGGTCGCGGGGTCGATAACGGCGAAGTAAAGCGGATCCTCGGACGCTGCCGAGCGCGCGAGCCAGCGCTCGAAATCCGACCGTGACTGCGGCGCCTCGAACAGGTAGCGGAACCGCTCCTCGGCGCCGGGGGCCATGGACGCCTCGAACAGCTGCTCGCCGTGGCGCCGCAGCTCGAGGGGCTCGAGGCGGCAATAGCGCCCTTCGAGCGGTGCGCGCGCGGGGCGCGGGCGGCTAGACCATTGCACAGCGGTACACCGCGATGCTGCCGAACAGATTGGGCAGGAAGCCTATCTGCCGCCCCTGGTGCAGCGCCACGCGCTCGCGGATCCGGATGCCGAGCGTGCGGCAAAGGTCCTCGAAGTCGGTGGTGGTGCACAGATGCACGTTCGGCGTGTTGTACCACTCGTAGGGCAGCTCCTCGGACACCGGCATGCGCCCCAGCAGGACCTGCAGGCGCGCCGACCAGTGGCCGAAATTGGGGAACGACACGATCGCCTCGCGCCCGACGCGCAGCATCTCGCGCATGAGTTGCTCGATGCGGCGGATCGTCTGTAGCGTCTCGGACAGGATCACGGTGTCAAACGAGCCGTCGCGGAACAGCGACAAGCCGCTCTCGAGGTCGAGTTGCAGCACGTTGATGTCGTTCTTGACGCAGGCCACCACCTCCGTGTCGTCGATCTCGACTCCGTAGCCGGGCGCCTCGCGCGCTTCCCACAGGTAGCGCAGCAGCGCGCCGTCGCCGCAGCCCAGGTCGAGCACGCGCGTGCGCTGCGCCACCCAGCGCGCCACGGCGGCGAAATCGGGGCGCGCGGCGAGCAGCGCCTGCTCGGACGAGGTCATAGCTCGATGTTCCCGAAGTAGGCGCGCAGCGCCCCGAAATAGCGCGCGTCGTCCATCAGGAAGGCGTCGTGCCCGCCGGGCGCGTCGATTTCCAGGTAGGACACGATCTTGCGCGAATCCAGCAGCGCCTTCACCAGTTCGCGCGAGCGCGCGGGTGCGAAGCGCCAGTCCGATTTGAACGAGACGACCAGGAACGCCGCTTCGGCGCGCGCCACCGCTGCCGAGAGGTCGCCGTCGAAGTCCGCCGCGGGGTCGAAGTAGTCCAGCGCCTTGGTGATGCGCAGGTAGGTGTTGGCGTCGAAGTAGCTCGAGAACTTGTCTCCCTGGTAGCGCAGGTAGCTCTCGACCTCGAAGTCGATATCGAAATCGAATCCCAGTGCCGCGCGCCGCAGCTGACGCCCGAACTTGCCCATCATCGCCTCGTCGGAGAGATAGGTTATATGGCCGATCATGCGCGCGATGCGCAGTCCCCGCACCGGCACCACGCCCTTTTCGTAGTAGTGCCCGCCGTTGAAGTCGGGATCGGTGGTAATCGCCTGGCGCGCGACCTCGTTGAAGGCGATGTTCTGCGCCGAGAGCCTGGGCGTCGCCGCGATGACGAGCGCATGCCGGATGCGTTCCGGGTAGGACAGCGTCCACTGCAGCGCCTGCATCGCGCCGAGGCTGCCGCCCATGACCGCAGCGAAGCGCTCGATGCCCAGGCGATCGGCCAGCCGCGCCTGGGACGCGACCCAGTCCTCGACCGTGACCACCGGAAAGTCGCCGCCCCAGGGCTTTGCGGTCGCCGGGTTCGGGCTCATCGGTCCGGTCGAACCGTGGCAGCCGCCCAGGTTGTTCACGCCGATGACGAAGAAGCGGCGCGTGTCGAGCGGCTTGCCCGGGCCAACCAGGTTGTCCCACCAGCCGACCTCATCTTCGCGCCCGGCGTAGTAGCCGGCGACATGGTGCGAGGCGTTCAGCGCGTGGCACACCAGCACCGCGTTGGATTTCGCCGCGTTCAGCTCGCCGTAGGCCTCGTAGGCCAGCTCGAAGCCGGGCAGTTCGGCGCCACCGCGCAGCTTGAGCGGCTCGTCGAAGCGCGCTTCCTGCGCCACGACTGCGCCAACGGAAGAGGGATCGTGAGGTGTGTTCAAGGCCGTCTCTTTAGCGGTATTTGTTAGGCGCCCGCAATCTGAACATCAAATCGGCGCCGATGCGGAATTATAGCCGAGCGGCGGCCTCGCTCAATCGGCTGCTTTGGCGCCGCCGCTGGCGAGCAGCGCCTCGATCGCGCCCGCGTCCAGCCCCGCCTCGGCGAGCAGCTCGCGCGTATGCTGGCCGTGGCGCGGCGCGTGCAGGCGGTACTCGGGTACGGTCTCCGACCACTCCGAGGGCACGGCCATCGAGCGGATGCGGCCCTCGCTCGGGTGCTCGATCTCGCGCAGGTAGCCGATCGCGGCGAGGTGCGGGTCGGCGATGATGTCGGTCAGGCTGTTCATACGCTGCACCGGGATGTCGGCCGCCTCGAGCGCCTCGATCCATGCCTCGGTGCTGCGCTTTCTCATCTCCGCGTCCACCAGAGCGTAGGCGTCGTCGTAGTTCCTGCTGCGCGCCTCCTGGTCGCGGAACTTCTCCGACTGCATCAGTTCGGGTTTTCCGATCAGAGCGAAGAAGGCCCTCCACTGCTTGTCGTTGTAGATCAGCGCGCAGACGTAGCCGTCCGCGGTCTGGAACGGGCGCCGGTCGCGCGCGAGCATCCTGGCGTAGCCGGGCTCGCCTGCGGGCGGCTCGAAGCTGTGGCCGCCGAGGTGCTCGCCCAGCACGGTCTGCAGCAGGCTCTCGAACATCGGCACGTCGACACGCTGTCCCTTGCCGGTCTTCTCGCGTGCGTAGAGCGCGGCGCACACCGCGTTGGCGATGTGCAGGCCGACGGTGCGATCGGCGATGATCACGGGCGCGTAGCGCGGCACGTCGGCGCCCTGCTTCTTCAGCAGCCACGGAACCCCTGCCGCGCCCTGGATCAGGTCGTCGTAGGCCGCCTTGGCGGCATAGGGGCCGCGCTGGCTGTAGCCGAATCCGCCGACGTAGATGATACGAGGGTTGACCGCGCGCAGGTCCTCGTAGGCGAGCTTCAGGCGCGCCATCGCCTGCGGGCGAATGTTGTAGACCAGCACGTCCGCGTCCTTCGCCAGCGCGAGCAGGGCATCGCGCGCGGCGGCCTGCTTCAGATCGAGCGCGATCGCGCGCTTGTTGCGGTTGGCATGCAGAAAGATGTGGCCCATGCCGGCGTTGCGCGCAGGCCAGGCGAAGCGCATCACGTCCCCCTCGGGCGGCTCGACCTTGACCACGTCCGCTCCCAGGTCGGCCAGGATCTGCGTCGCGTAGGGCCCCATCACCACCGTGGTGAGGTCGAGGATCTTCACGCCGTTCAGCGGTCCGGGCATGGCCTAGCCGTTCAGTCTGGCGAGCAGATCGCGGGTGCGGCGCGGATCCGTGCTGCGCAGCACGCGTTGCGCCAGCGGCCGCACCTCGTTCAGGTTGGTGCGCAATATCCGCTCCTTGGTCGCGAGCAGCTGTGCCGGGTGCATCGAGAAGTTGCGCAGGCCGACGCCCAGCAGCAGGCGCGTGAGCTGCAGGTCCCCGGCCATTTCCCCGCACACCGCGATCGGCACGCCAGCGCGCGTGGCGGTGCGGATACTTTGCGCGATGAGGTGAAGCACCGCCGGGTGCAGCGGGTCGTACAGGTGCGCGACCGCGTCGTCGGTGCGGTCGATCGCCAGCGTGTACTGGATCAGGTCGTTCGTCCCGATAGAGAGGAAATTCAGCCGGCGTATGAACATCGGCAGCGCGAGCGCCGCCGCAGGGATCTCGATCATGCCGCCGACCTCGATCGAGTGGTCGTAGGGCTCGCCCTTCTCGTCCAGCTGCTGTTTGGCCTGCTTGATCAGCGCCAGCGCCTGCTCGATCTCCTGCGCGTGGGCCACCATCGGCAAGAGGATCCTCACCCTGCCGAAGTCCGAGGCGCGCAGGATGGCGCGCAGCTGGGCGAGGAACATCTGCGGCTCGGCGAGGCAGAAGCGGATCGCGCGCAGACCCATGGCGGGGTTCGGCCGCACCGCCCCCCCGTTGCCCGCCAAGGTCTTGTCGGCGCCGATGTCCAGGGTGCGCAACACCACCACGCGCCCGTTCATCGCCTGGGCCACCTCGCGGTAGGCCTCGAACTGCTCGTCCTCGGAGGGCAGGTCCTTGCGGTTCATGAACAGAAACTCGCTGCGGAACAGGCCGATGCCCTCGGCACCCGCGGCGAGCGCCTGCGGCACGTCCTGCGGCAACTCGATGTTGGCGAAAAGCTCCACCGCCACGGCGTCGAGCGTGGCCGCGGGCGTCGACTTCAGGCGCTGCAGCTTCCTGCGTTCAAGCTCGAGCTGGGACTGGCGCAGCTGGTACTCGGCCAGGACGACCGGGTCCGGGTCCACTACCACCACGCCCTGCACGCCGTCGACGATCAGCAGTTCGTTCTCGCGGATCGTCTGGCGCGCGTGATGCAGCCCGACGATCGCCGGGATGCTCAGGCTGCGCGCCAGGATCGCCGTGTGAGAGGTCACGCCGCCGACGTCGGTGACGAAGCCGCCGAAATGGTGGCGCTTGAACAGGATCATGTCCGCGGGAGACAGGTCGTGCGCCACCACGATTAGATTCTTCTCGTCCGAAGCACGCGGCTCGGCGAGCGTCTGCCCCCCGATCAGGGCGTTCAGCACGCGCTCGACCACCTGGCCGATGTCGGCCTTGCGCTCGCGCAGGTAGGGATCCTCGATTTCCTCGAACTGCGCCACCAGCTTGTCCATCTGCTGCACCAGCGCCCACTCCGCGTTGCAGCGCTGCTCGCGGATCAGCGCGCGCGGCGCATGCGACAGCGACGAGTCGTCCAGGATCATGCGGTGCAGGTTGAGGAAAGCCGCAAACTCGGCCGGAGCGTCGGCCGGGACGTGCGAGCCGAGCGCGGCGAACTCTTCGGACGCGCGCGCGATCGCGGCATCGAACCTGGCGATTTCCGCCTCGACCGACTCTTCCGGTATCTGGTAGTGCGCGACTTCCAGCCGCGCGCTCGACACCAGGTGCGCGTGGCCGATGGTGATGCCACCGGAAACGCTCGAGCCATGGAGGACGAAGTTCACTCGCCTTCCCCGAACTTGTCCGCGATCAGCGCGCCGATCGCGGCCAGCGCGCCTTCGGCGTCCTCGCCGTCGGCTTCGATGCAAACCGAGCTGCCCTTGCCGGCGGCCAGCATCATTACGCCCATGATGCTCTTGGCGTTGACCCGTCGGCCGTTGCGTGTGAGGTGAATCTCGCTCCGGAAGCCGCTGGCGAGCTGCGTCAACTTGGCCGAGGCGCGGGCGTGCAGGCCGAGCTTGTTGACGATGGTCGCCTCAACGCTCGGCATTGCAGCAGTCGGAATTCATGTGCACCACGCCCTCGACGCCTCCCGAAAGCGCCTTCTCCACCGCCGTGGCGAGCGGTTCGTTGCGATAGGTGAGAGCGCGGATCAGCATCGGCAGATTGACTCCCGAGAGGCCCTCGACGCGCCCCTTCTCCAGCAGGCGCATGGCGATGTTGCACGGCGTGGCGCCGTAGATGTCGGTCAGCACGAGCACGCCGTCGCCGCCGTCGAGCTCGTGCGCGAACTCGCGCACGAGCGGCAGGATCGCCTCGGGGTCGTCGTGCACCGTGACGCCGACCTGGCGCACGCGCAGCGGCCGCTTGCCCAGGACGTGGCTCGCGGCGTGGATGAGCGACTCGCCGAGCGCGCCGTGCGAGATGATCAGGATGCCGATCAAGTGCGGAGCTTCTTTTGCAGCGCCTCGACGTACATGCCGGGGACGTCGAAGCCGGTCTGGTCCAGGATCTCGCGAAAGCAGGTCGGGCTGGTCACGTTGACCTCCGTCACCCAGTCGCCGATCACGTCCAGGCCGACGAACAGCAGGCCGCGGGCCGCGAGCACGGGACCGAGGGCCCCGGCGATCTCGCGATCGCGCGCGGTCAGCTTGCGCGCCTCGCCGCGTGCGCCGGCGGCGAGGTTGCCGCGCGATTCGCCCGCCTTGGGGATGCGCGCCAGGCAGTAAGGCACGACCTCGCCGTCGATCATGATGACCCGCTTGTCGCCGTCGACGATTTCCGGGATGTAGCGCTGCGCCATCACGCTGCGCGCGCCGCCCTGCGCCATGATCTCGACGATCACGTTGCGGTTCGGGTCGCCGCCGCGCACGCGGAAGATGTTCTCGCCGCCCATCACGTCCAAGCGTTTGACGACTACGTCCTGCTGCTCGTCGATGAAGGCGTGAATCTGGCGCGGATCGCGCGTCACCAGCGTCGGGGCGACGAACTGCGGGAACTCGGTGATCGCGATCTTTTCGTTGTGGTCGCGGATCGCCGCCGGCGAGTTGAACACGTGCGCGCCCTCGCGCTCGGCCGCCGACAGGAGCCAGGTGCAGGTCACGTACTCGAGGTCGAACGGCGGGTCCTTGCGCATCAGAACGGCGTCGAACTCCGCCAGGCGCCGTCGCGCCTGGCCGTCGGCGCGGTACCAGTCCGCGTCGTTATCGGTCAGCGCGATGCGCGTGGTCTCGGCGCTGACGCCGCCTGCGCGCCAGGCGATGCCCGGCTGCTCGCACACCGACACGCTGTGGCCGCGCGCCTGCGCGGCGCGCATCATCGTGACCGTGGTGTCCTTGTAGGCCTTGAGCTCGGGGAGCGGGTCGATGATGAAGAGGAATTGCATCGCTCGCGGCAGGGGGCTGCGTGCCCGCTCGCCCAGTGTTACTTGCTGTGCGACACCATGTACTCGATCGTGGCGCGGATATCGGCCTCCGACAGCGCGGCGTTGCCGCCCTTGGGCGGCATCGCGCCCTTGCCGTGCAGCGCCACATTGAGCAGCGTGTCCATGCCGGTCGCGATGCGCGGCGCCCAGGCGGCCTTGTCGCCGAACTTCGGCGCGCCCGCCGCGCCCGTGCCATGGCAGGCGATGCAGGTGCCTTCGTAAATCTTCTTGCCGTCGGGCGGACCGGACT
>JBAUTW010000477.1:0-2791 GCA_049582365.1 Burkholderiales bacterium
CACCAGGCTCGCGCGCACGTAGCCGTTGGAGCCGTCGTCGTGCCGCACGTGCAGCCAGCCCCCGGGTACCACCTCGAGCAGCTCGAGCGCGACGTTCTGCGCCGCCACGAACGCGATAGGCGAGGCCTCTTCCGGGCGCACGTGCACCTGCGCCGCGGGCGTCGTCACCACCACCATGTGCCTGTCGGACAGAGCGCTGTTCTCGATCCAGGACAGCGCCCCGGTCTGGTCGCGCACCTTGACCCAGGCCTCGAGCTTGACGATCACCTCCAGCGGATAATCGCGCGACACGATATACAGCGGGGTCGCAGCCTTCGACGGGGCGTCGTACAGCACCGCCGCGTCCTGGCCCACGCTGCGGAACTCGGCGGCGTGGGCGCAGGCCGCGAAAAGGAATGCGGCGATGAGGGCCGCGAGCCGCATGCTAGGAAGAGATCTCGATCCGGGGGTCGAGACCGCCGGACTGCTGCTGCGCGCGCTGCGCGTAGAGCGCCTCGAACGACACCGGGGCCAGCAGCACGGGCGGGAAGCCGCCGCGCGCGACCAGGTCGGAGACGGTCTCGCGCACGTAGGGGTAGAGGATCGTCGGGCAGCCGATCGCCAGCAGCGGATCGAGTTCGGCCTGCGGCACGTTGCGCACGGCAAAAATGCCGGCTTGCACCGCCTCGGCGAGGAAGATCGTGCGTTCGCCCGCGCGCGCGGTCACGGTCACCGAGACCGTGACCTCGAACATGCCCTCGGCAAATTGCGCCGCCGCGTTGTCGATCTGCACCTCGAGCTGCGGCTGCTCGGCTTGCATGAAGATCTGCGGCGCGCTCGGAATTTCGAGTGACAAGTCCTTGACGTAGATCTTCTCGATCTGGAAGGTCGGCTGATCTTCGCTCATGCGCTCTCCGGCGTAGGCAGCGGCGTCAGGTCTGCGCCGCGTGCAGCAGTTGGTCCAGTTGTCCCGCGCGCTCGAGGGCATGCAAATCGTCGTAGCCGCCGACGTGGCGCTCGCCGATCCATATCTGCGGCACGGTTCGCCGGCCGCTCCTTTGCATCATTTCGGCGCGCCGCGCCGGCTCGAGGTCGACACGGATCCTGTTCAGCTCGCGCACGCCCTTTTGCGCCAGCAGGCGCTCCGCCGACTGGCAGTAGGGGCAGGCGGCGGTGCAGTACATCACGACCGACGCCAAGTCACTTCTCCACCGGCAAGCCGGCCTGCTGCCAGCCCGCGTAACCGCCCGCGAGGTTGTAGACGTTCTCGAACCCGAGCTTCCTGAGCGTCGCGATCGCCGCCGAGGACCGGTTGCCGGTCTCGCAGCAGGTGATCACCGGCTTGGACTTGTATTTCTGCAGCTCCTTCGCACGCCCCTCGAGCTGCGCAAGCGGAATGTGGCGCGCGCCCACGATGTGGCCCTTGGCGTATTCGACGTCTTCGCGCACGTCGATCACCACGGCGTCCTGGCGGTTGATCATTTGCGTCGCCTCCAGCGTACTGGCCCACGGACCCCCGGTGCCGCGCCGGATCAGCGGCCAGAGCAGCATCGCGCCGGATATGAACGCGATTGCGAAAAGCAGCAGGTTGTCCTTGACGAACTGGATTGTCATGTCGCGCGCTCAGTCCTGCGCGACGCCGCAGAATACCTCGCGCATCATGCCGATCAGCTGCAGCGTGCGCTCGTCGCTTACGCGGTAGAACACCCTGTTCGCTTCCTTGCGCGAGCGCAGCACGCCCTTGTCACGCAGGATCGCGAGGTGCTGCGAGATGTTCGACTGCGAGGTACCGACCGCCTCCACGATCTCCTGTACCCCCACCTCGTTCGGTCCCAGAACGCAAAGGATCTTGAGGCGCAACGGATGCGCGATGGCTTTCAAAGCGCGCGCCGCCTGTTCGATGTGCTCCTGCTTTTCGATCAGGTCGAAGACGTCGCGCTTCATGTGCGGTGGCGCGGCACGGGGCCGCTTAGTGGGTAACAAGGCATATTATAGAATACCTGCGGATTTCGAGCCTCACCCCTTCGCGATGCAAGCTGCCGCCCACAAGCTGGTTCTCCTGCGCCACGGCGAGTCCGACTGGAACCGCGAGAACCGATTTACCGGCTGGACCGACGTCGACCTTTCGGCCAAGGGCATCGATGAGGCGCGCGCCGCGGGCCGGCTGCTGCGCGAAGAGCACTACGGCTTCGACCGCTGCTTCACCTCGGTTCTCAAGCGCGCGATCCGCACGCTTTGGCTGGCGCTGGACGAAATGGACCTGATGTGGCTTCCGGTCGACAAGAGCTGGCGCCTCAACGAGCGCCACTACGGCGCGCTGCAGGGACTGAACAAGGCCGAGACCGCGGCGAAATTCGGCGACCGGCAGGTCCTCGTCTGGCGCCGCAGCTACGACACGCCGCCGCCGGCGCTCGAGGCGGGCGATCCGCGCAGCCCCGCCGGCGACCCGCGCTACGCGCAGTTGCCTGAAGCCGGCCTGCCGCTGACCGAATGTCTCAAGGACACTGTCGCGCGCGTGCTGCCCTATTGGAACGATGCGATCGCGCCCGCGATCCGCGAAGGTGAGCGGGTGCTGGTGGCCGCGCACGGCAATTCGCTGCGGGCGCTGGTCAAGTACCTCGACCAGGTGTCCGAGACCGATATCGTGGGCCTCAATATCCCGACCGGCATCCCGCTCGTGTACGAACTCGATGCCACGCTGCGGCCGCTCAGGCACTACTATCTCGGAGACCAAGGCGAGGTCGCGCGCCGCATTTCCGCGGTCTCGGCCCAGGGCAAGGCGAAGGCCTGAAGTCCTCGCTCAAGACCGCGC
>JBAUTW010000478.1:0-2929 GCA_049582365.1 Burkholderiales bacterium
CGGGTGCAGCGCCTGGCGCGGGCGCGCACCGTGATGGCGCTCTGCAACCAGACGCTGATCCACGCCACGAGCGAGACGCAGATGCTGGCCGACATGTGCCGCATCGTGGTCGAGGACGGCGGCCACCGGGCGGCATGGATCGGCTTCGCCGAGCACGACGCGGAAAAGCGCGTCAGGCCGGTCGCCAGCGCCGGCCTGCCGCTGCACGAGATCGAATCGCTCGGCATCACCTGGGGCGACGGGCCGCGCGGGGCCGGCGTGACCGGCGCGGCGATCCGCAGCGGCAAGCCGGACATCGCGCACGACTACCTCGCCAGCGCCAACCTCGAGCCGTGGCGCGAGTTCGCGCTGCGCCACGGCATGCGCTCGGTGCTCGGGCTGCCGTTGAATACCTCTGCCGAGTGCCTCGGCGCGCTGGTGATCTACGCCGACGCGCCGGACGTGTTCGACGCCGAGGAGATCGAGCTGCTGAACGAGCTCGCGTGGGACATCGCGTTCGGCATCGAGTCGCTGCGCGCTCGCCTGCAGCGCGCGCTGGTGGAAACCGAGCTCGCCAACAGGAACGAGCTGCTGCGCACCACCTTCGAGTCGATGGACCAGGGCATCGTCGTGCTCGACCGCGAGCTGCGCATCGTGGCCAGGAACCGGCGCTACCAGGCGCTGCTCGGCCTGCCCGATTCGCTGTTCGCCGACCCCAGGGTCGGGCTGGCGGACGCGCTGCGCTTCATCGCCGCAAGAGGCGAATTCGGCTCCGGCGACCCGGACCAGCTGGTACGCGAGCGGATCGAGGTGGCGCGCCGCCCGGCGCCGTACAGCATCGAGCGCGAGCGCCCGGACGGGACGGTGCTCGACATCCGCAGCGCGCCGCTGCCCGGCGGCGGGCGCGTCACCACCTACACCGACATCACCGAGCGCAAGCGCGCCGAGCAGGCGGTCAAGGCGGCCGAAGCGAACCTGGTCGGCCTGCTCAACGCCATCTCCGAGGCGGTGTTCCTGCTCGACACCGACGGGCGCGTGCTGTTCGCCAACGACGCGATCGCGAAGCGCCTGCACATCACGACCGCCGCGATGACCGGGCGCGTCATCTACGACCTGGTTCCGCCCGAGTTCGCCGGGTACCGGCGCCAGATGGTCGAGCAGGTGATCGCGAGCGGCAAGCCGATCTTTCATCTGCAGGACCGGCGCGCTGGCCACGTCCTCGACAACTACCTGTACCCCGTGATCGACGGCGACGGAAAGGTGGCTCGAGTCGCGGTGTTCTCCGCCGACGTCACCGAGCGCGAATATGCGATGCACGCGCTGCGCGATAGCGAGGAGCTGTTCCGCCAGCTGGCCGGCAACATTCCCGAATTCTTCTGGGTGCGCGACGCCGGGTCCAAAGACAGGTTTCTCTACTTCAGCCCGGCGTGGAGCAAGATCACCGGCTGGCCGGCGCCGACCGACGTGCAGGGCATGCTCGACATCGTTCACCCGCAAGACTACCGGCGGGTGGTCATGGGCGCGAGCGCATCCCCGCTCGGCGGGGTCGACCAGGAGCACCGCATCATGCGCGCGGACGGGTCCGTGCGCTGGCTGCGGGTGCGCACCTTCCCGATCCGCAACGCCGCGGGGGAGGTCTACCGCGTCGCGGGCGTGGGCGAGGACATCAGCGAGCGCAAGGCCGACCAGGAGCGCCTGCTGCAGATGGCGCATTACGACCGCCTGACCAACCTGCCCAACCGCACGCTGCTCTACGATTCGCTGCAGCGCACGCTCGAGCACGCCCAGGCCGAGCGCTCGGTCGTGGCCGTGCTGTTCATCGACCTCGACCGCTTCAAGGTGGTGAACGACACTCTCGGCCACGCCATCGGCGACGCGCTGCTGCAGCAGGTGGCGCTGCGCCTGACCGACTGCGTGCGCATCCGCGATACGGTCGGGCGCCTCGGCGGCGACGAGTTCGCGCTCATTCTGCCCGCGCTCGAGAGCGCGGAGGCGAGCGGCGCGGTGGCCGACAAGCTGCTGCACGCGCTGGCGCTGCCGTTCGAGCTGGAGCAGCACGAAGTCTTCGTCAGCGCGAGCATCGGCATCACCGTTTTCCCGGACGACGCCGCCGACGCCGACACCCTGCTGCGCTACGCCGACACCGCGATGTACCAGGCCAAGCAGGAGGGGCGCAGCACGTATCGCTACTACACTCCCGAGCTCAACGCGCGCGCGGCGGAGCGGCTCGAGCTCGAGAACAGCCTGCGCCGCGCCCTCGAGCGGGGCGAGTTCCTGCTGCACTACCAGCCCAAGCTCGACCTCGCGCGCAACGAGATCAGCGGCGTCGAGGCGCTACTGCGCTGGCGGCGGCCGGGGCGCGAGCTGGTCTCGCCGGCGGAGTTCATCCCGCTGCTGGAGGAGACCGGCCTGATCGTCGAGGTCGGCGACTGGGTGATGGAGGAAGCCTGCCGTCAGCTCGGCGCCTGGCAACTCGCCGGCGCCGACCCGGTCCCGATCGCGATCAACCTCTCGCCGCGGCAGTTCCGCGCCAAGGATCTCGCGGCGCGCGTCCGGCGCGCGATGCGCAAGCACGGCGTGCGCGCGGGGATGCTCGAATGCGAGATCACCGAGAGCTCGGTGATGGCCGACCCGGAGCACGCGGTCGGCGTGCTGGACGAGCTCAAGGCGGCCGGCATCGCCCTCTCGGTGGACGATTTCGGCACCGGCTACTCGAGCCTGAGCTACCTGCGGCGCTTTCCGCTCGACGAGCTCAAGATCGACCGCTCGTTCGTGCGCGACGTGGCGACCGATCCGAACGATGCCGCCATCGCGCGCGCGATCATCAGCATGGCGCACCGGCTCGGGCTCAAGGTGGTGGCCGAGGGCGTCGAGACCGCCGAGCAGCTCGAGTTCCTGCGCGCCAGCGGCTGCGACCAGGTGCAGGGCTACTTCATCGCGCGCCCCGCCG
>JBAUTW010000479.1:0-3332 GCA_049582365.1 Burkholderiales bacterium
ATGGCGCCGCGCGGCCTCTGCCTGGCCCTGGGCGTCGTGCAGGCGCGCGAGCGCGGCCTGCGCGTCCATCTGCAGGCGCACGCGGCCAACCTCCAGGGCCAGGGTCGCGGCGCGGATGAGCTCCTGCTCGGCCTGCGCATAGGCTTTTCCCGCCAGTAATGCTTCGCCGCGCCAGCGCCGCGCCACGGCTTCGAGCTCGCGCAGACCGTTCGGCTCGGCGACCGCGAGCAGCTCGTCGCCGAACGCCCGGCAACCGCCCGGATTGCCCTCGGCAAGCGCGATCTCTGCCAAGCTGTCCAGACAACGGACCATCATGTAGCGCTCCGAATTGCGGCGCGACTGCTCCAGCAGGCGCTCGAGCGCCGGCGCGACGCCCTTTTGCCCCATGCGCGACCGCGCGACGGCGAGGTGCGCCTCGATCGCCGGGCGCCAGAACATGATGCCGGTGTCGCGCGTGAGCGCGAGGCCGCGCTCCATCTGCTCGGCCGCATGTTGGTTCAGGCCCAGGTCGAGCAGGAGCTGGCCGATGGCGTCGTAGGCGATGAGCTGATAGCGAACCTGCCGCAGGCTCTTGAGCCAGGCAAGCGTCTTTTGCATGCCGGCCCACGCTTCGCCGTAGCTTCCCGTACAAGCCCTGACATGGTCGAGCCCGAGCAGCGTCGGTCCGAAGTGCCACTGCAAATCCGCGGCGCGCGCGATCTGCAGCGCCGCCTCGAAATTCTCCGCCGCGCGCGGATAGTCGCCGAGACCCTTGGATCCGACGCAGGCGTGCCCGATCATCATCAGGTTTTCCGACTCGTAGCTCTTGTCGCCTATGCCGCGCGCGAGCTCGAGCGAGCGCGTATAGCACTGGATCGCCGCGGCAGGCTCGGCGTTGGCGAAGTGCGCCTCGCCGCGCCCGTGGTAGGCCTGCACCGCGACCAGATCGGTGAGCCCCCTGCGCTCGCATATCTCGACCGCCTGCTGGTGAAAGCGGATTGCCTGGTCGTTCAGACCCGTGCTCCAGGCGACGGTGCCGAGGTGATAAAGCGTGTCCGCCGCCTGGTGCTCGTCGCTCATTGCGCGGGATTCCGCCAGCGCCTCGTTCAGGCAGGCGGTCGCGTCCTGGTAGGCGTCCGCGCGGCGGTACGCCATGCCGAGCCGGATCAGCGCGTCGCGCGCCTTGACGCGGTCGCCGGCCTTGCGCGCCGCGTCGATGACGCGCCGGATGTCGGCCACCGCGCCTTCGGTCTGACCGGCCTGCGCGCGCGCCGCACCGCGCCGTTCATGCAGCGCGAGGCGCTGAGCCTCGCTCAGCGAATCCGGATGCGACTCCGAAAGCTCCACCGCACGGTCGAACCAGTGCAACGCGTCGCGCATCGCAAACAGCGCCTGCGAACGCTCGCCTGCCAGCACCAGGTGCTCGAGCGCCTTGGACCAGACGTGGGCTCGCTGATAGTGCTCCGCCAGCCGGGCATCGCGCTCGTGCGCCTCGCCTTCGCCGCGCCGCTCGAGCGCTTCGGCCACCGCGCGATGCAGCAGCCTGCGCCGGGCCCCGCCGATATCCCGATACACCACCTCGCGCAGCTTGTCGTGGCTGAAGTCGTAGACCCCGCCTTCGGGCTCCTCGCGCAGCAAGCGGCGCCGCACCAGCGCCTCGAGCGCGTCGAGCAGCCGCTTTTCGGGCATGCGCGTCACATCGAGCAGGGTGTCGAAGTCGAAGCGCCGGCCCAGCACCGCGGCGGATTCGAGGATCG
Source organism: Burkholderiales bacterium (assembly GCA_049582365.1). Classification (GTDB taxonomy): domain Bacteria; phylum Pseudomonadota; class Gammaproteobacteria; order Burkholderiales; family SG8-39; genus DAHVFK01. Next base: position 1,737 of record JBAUTW010000479.1, read on the forward strand.
GCCGGAAGCCTTCCGGGACGTGGGCGATGCGCGCGCGCACCGCGGCGCGCAGCGCGTCCGGCAGCATTCCGGGATCGTCCCTGGCGCGCGCGTCGAGCTGGATTTCGCCGTCGCGCAGGGACTGCAGGATCGACGTGAGAAAGAACGGGTTGCCCTCGGTCTCCAGGTAGATGCGCGCGGGCAGCCCGGGCGCGCCGAACCTGGCATCGGCCAGCGCCGTCACCAGGGTTTCGGCGTCCTCGGCACGCAATCGGGCGAGGGGAACGCGGTGCGCATGGTCCTCTCTGCGCAAGCTCGCCACCAGGCGCGCGAGCTGTTCGTTGGCGTCCAGATCCTCGTCGCGATAGGCGTAGATCACCAGCGCCCGCCCGTCGGCCGCGTGGCGCGCGAGATAGTGCAGCACCTGCGCGCTCGCGTCGTCCGCCCACTGGATGTCGTCGACCGTCAGGATGAGGGACCGGTCTTCCTGCAGCGTCTCGAGCAGTTGCCCCACCGCGCGCGACAGCCTGGCCTGGCGCGCCTCGGGAAAATCGCCCGACAGCTGCGGCAGGCCGGGGAATCTCTCGCCCACCGCGGGAACGAGCGCGGCGAGCTCGGCCAGCGACACGGGCGCCATCTTGCGCAGCGCCTTGGGCGACGCGCGCTCGAGCGCGCGGGTAACCAGGTCGATCACCGGCTGATAGGGAATCGCGCGCTCGATCTCGTAGCAGTTCGTCGCGAGCGTCGCCAGGCCGCGCGCCGCGGCGTAGCGCGACGCCTCGCGCATCAGCCTGCTCTTGCCGATGCCCGGCTCGCCCTCGATCAGTACGACTTGCCCGGCACCCGAAGCGAGCCGTGAGATGAGCCCGACCAGAAGACCGTATTCGCTGCCGCGCCCGACGAACGGAGCCGCCTCGCCCGCGGCGCCGGGCGCGGGTTCGATTCCGGAATCCGATGGCGCGTCATCCGCGCCCGCCTCGAGCGGCGCAGCATCGAGCGCCATCCGGCTGGTGGCGCGCACGCCGCGCGCGACCTCGAGGAAAGCGCGCCGCTCTTCCTCTGGAATAGTCAGCGCCGCCGCGAGCCGCTCGGCGAGCTGGCGCGATGGCTTGCGCTCGTCTGCCTCGATTTTCCTGATGGTGAAGCTCGAGCAGCTGACCTTCTCGCCTAACGCCCCCTGGGTCAGGTCCAGCGCCTTGCGGCGGCGCCGCAGCCAGTAGCCGAAGGAATGCGACTGCTCCTGCATTGCGCCCTGCCTGTGACCGGTTAGGTCTGGTTAACCGGATTCTAGCGGCATTGTCCCTGTTTCTGTCCCCCCTTCTGTCCCGTTTTGAGTGACCCGAGGCGCCCCTTGCCCGCGCCAAATGGCGCTGCCTCAACCACAAAAGGAGAAGCACCATGTCCGCAGTCGTTGCCACCACGACGCCGGCAGTCAATTTTTCAGCCGTAAAGACAAAGCAGCAGGCCGCCTGGTCCGCCGGCGACTATGCCGTCGTCGGCACCACCCTGCAGATCGTCGGCGAGTCGCTCTGCGAAGCGCTCGACCTGCGCCCCGGCGCGCGCGTGCTCGACGTCGCGGCCGGCAACGGCAATGCGACGCTGGCCGCCGCCCGGCGC
>JBAUTW010000480.1:0-1909 GCA_049582365.1 Burkholderiales bacterium
GCCTGGCGCAGCTGACTTACCCTCGGCGTCCGCCGCCTCGCATTGCCGCCGCTGCCCATCTTCCTTAATGATAATGGTTATCATTGACATTCTCCCGACCGCTGACTAGGATCCGGGCTCTAACGCGAACAATTATCGTTAAGCTTCGTGCCGTCTGCCCGACAAGACTCTGAGGAAATTGAATGAAAAACTTGCTGATGGCGGTCTCGCTCCTTGCGGGTCCCGCGTTGAGCGCCCCGACGCTGGCGGACGAGGTACCGGTATTCCAGCTCGGTATCGCCAAGCGGGAGTTCGCGCCGAAGGAACTCTCCTTGCCGGCGGGCGTGAAGCTGAAGCTGGAAATCCGCAACCACGACGCGACCCCGGCCGAGTTCGAGAGCAATGACCTGTCGCGCGAAGTCGTCGTGCCCGGCCGCGCGCGGGTCGTGATCTACCTCGGTCCGCTTGAACCGGGCCGTTACCGCTTCTTCAACGACTTCAATCCGAGCGCCGAAGGCTGGGTCGTGGTCGCCAAAGCGGCGAAATAGATCGCTCCGCGTGTCGAAAAAATCCGCGGCCATGACCGGAACATTCGGCCCTATCGCGGCGCTGCTGGCCGGCGCCTTGGTGCTTGCCGCGCCGCGCACCAGCCGCGCCGATGACTTCATCGTCTATTCGCCCTACGTGACCAAGGGGCAGACCGAGTTCGAAATCCGCGGCGCTCAACAGCGCGATGGCGACCCGGCGATCGACGGCACGCGCAACGTCGAGGTTTCGGTCGCCCACGCGTTCACCGGCTGGTGGCGGCCGGAAATCTACCTCGGCGAGTACGAGCGCGCTCCCGGCGAGCGCGGGCAATGGGTCGGCAACGAATTCGAGAACGTGTTCCAGCTTGCCGCGCAGGGGGAGTACTGGGCCGACCCGGGCTTCGTGCTGTCTTACGAGCAGAATCGCCAGCCTGGCCAGGCGAGCGCGGTGGAGTTCGGTCCGCTGTTCGAAAAGAAAAGTGGCCGCATCGACCAGCGCCTGAACCTGATCTGGGAGAAGGAAGTCGGCGCCGGAGCGAGCGGCAAGTATGTCGGTCGCGCGGCCTATGCTTTCGCCTACAACGTCAAGCGCGCGTTCGCGCCGGGCTTCGAAGTCTACCTGCGCCCCGGCGACACCAGCTACCAGATGGGACCGATCGTGCGCGGCGAGCTCGCGAGCTCGCGCGGCACCGAGCTCGAATACCGATTCGGCGTGGTCTTCGGTCTCAACGCCGCGGCGCCGAGCCAGACCTTGCTCGCCCACATCGAGTACGAGTTCTACTGAAATTCGCCGCTCGAACGCGGCTTGCGCGGCGCGCGCGCCGCGAGCCGGTCGTAGAGCCACTCGGGGAGCGCGCGCAGCGGATAGGACAGCAGCGCCACTTGCCACGGAATCACCGCCAGGCGCCGCTTCGCGGCGATCGCGCGCGCGATGCGGCGCGCGGCCTCGTCCGCCGGCAGCAGGAACGGCATACGGTAACGATTCACCTGCGTCATGGGAGTGTCGACGTAACCCGGACACACCGTCACCACCGACACGCCGCTGCCGCGCAGCTCGACCCGCAGGCTCTCGAGCCAGGTGACCGCGGCGGATTTGGAAGCGCAGTAGCCGCCGGCGCCGGCCAGGCCGCGAAACGCGGATACGCTGGCGATCCCGCACAGCGTGCCGCGGCCCGCAGCGCGCATCGCGGGGGCGAACGCGGCGAGCGTCGCGGCGAGGCCGATCACGTTCACCTCGAGCAGGCGGCGCAGCCTGGCCAGATCGCCCGCCGTTTCGCCGTGCGTGCCGGCTGACACGCCGGCATTGGCGATCACCAGGTCGGGGGCGCCGAAGCGCGCGATGAAGTCTTCGGCCGCACGCGCGAGCGCCTGCTGGTCGGCTACGTCGAGGGGATAGACCGCGC
>JBAUTW010000481.1:0-21875 GCA_049582365.1 Burkholderiales bacterium
CGCCAAGAGCGCAGGCTCCCCAGGGCGGCAGCGCCGCAGCTTGGTACGATTCGGCTCGCGATCGCTCCCTGGGGCCGGGTGCTCGTAGACGGCAAGGAGCGCGGCGTGAGCCCGCCGCTGAGGCAGATCGAAGTTCCGCTGGGTTCGCACACGGTCGAGATCCGGAACACGACGTTCCCAAGCCACGTCGCGAAAGTGGAAGTGAAGGCGGGCGAATCGATTCGAATAAAGCATCGCTTCCGATGAAAGAGGCGACGGCAACGGGGAGTGTCACACGCATGATTCGACTGGTGATCGCGTTCGCGGCGGCCGCAACGCTCGTGGGCTGCTCGTGGGCGCCGATGCGTGACCTGCAGGCCTCGATTTCGCGCGCCTTCCACCGCGACGGCGAGCCGACGCTCGCAGCCGGAATAAGGAATTATGACGACGGGGCGTACAGGGAGGCGGACAAGGACCTGCACACCGCGCTCGAGCTCGGGCTATGGGATTCCGACCGCGTGCGCGCGCACAAGTACCTCGCGTTCATCTACTGCGCTTCGGGCGACGAGCACCGCTGCCGCTCCGAGTTCCGGCTGGCGCTCGACATCGATCCGCGCATGCAGCTCTCCCCTGCCGAGGAGGGGCACCCGATATGGGGTCCGGTGTTCCGCGCGGTAAAGGCGGGGCACTGACCTCCCGCGGCATGCCGCCCGAAATGGAACCGAGAACCGTTGGCCGCTACGAGCTCGTTTCGGAGCTCGGGCGCGGCGCGATGGGCGTCGTGTACAGGGCCACCGACCCCGTCCTCGGGCGTTCGGTCGCCATCAAGACGATCAACATGGCGCTCGAGCGGGACGGCATCGAGAACTACGAGGCGCGCTTCTATCAGGAGGCGCGCGCCGCAGGCGGCCTTAGCCACCCCAACATAGTCACCATCTACGACGTCGGCAAGAATGGCGACGTTGCCTACATGGCGATGGAATTCGTCGAAGGCGTCGAATTGCGCGCGCTTCTCGCCTCGGGGCGCCCGCTCGCCGTCGCACAAGCGATTTCGATTGCGGCCCAGGTCGCTGAAGGGCTTGCATACGCGCACGAGCGCGGCATCGTGCATCGCGACATCAAGCCGCCGAATATCATGGTGACGCCTGGCGGCAGCGTGAAGATTGCGGACTTCGGTATTGCGCGCATGCGCGCGTCCGAATCCCTGACGCAGACCGGGATGATGCTCGGTTCGCCGAAGTACATGTCGCCCGAGCACGTCCTAGGCAAACGCGCCGATCAGCGCGGCGACATCTTCTCGCTGGGGATCATCCTGTACGAAATGCTCGCCGGCTCGGCACCATTCGGCGGAGAGAACGTCACCGCCCTCATGTACCAGATCGTCAACCTGACTCCGCCCGCGCCGAGCCTGCGCAACCCCGAGGTTCCCGAGCTGCTCGATTACGTCGTGGCCAAGATGCTCGCCAAGTCATTGGAGGAGCGCTACCAGAACACGGCCGAGCTAGCATCCGACCTGCGCGATTGCGAGCGCCGGCTCGCCTCGCCCGGAGCCGGCACGACGCAGCGAGAGCTGTTCACGACCGCGCCGGGCGCGAGCTCCAGGGGCACGATCGCCGACCCCGGCGCGAACACGCTCGCCCACGCGCACACCTTCGACCGCACCCGCGTCGACGACCAGTCGACGCTGCCGCTCGACAAGCTGCCAGGGCACCGCCTGGCACGAGGTTTCGATTCGTTCGAGGCGACGCAGCGCCTCGCCGCGCTCACCGGCGCGGACGCTATCGACGCCGCCGCCGGCGCGAACGAAGTGCTTACCGCGACGCAAATGATCGACTCGGTTCCGGCGCCCCCGAAGCGCGCCTGGCGGCGGCGCGACTGGCTGATGGTCAGCGGCGCCGCAGTCCTGGGCACGCTTGTGGCGCGCCGCATCGTGCGCGGCGTGAAGCGCTAGCGCTGCGCGAGCCACTAAATCGCGGTTCGCGAGGCCCATCAAGGCGCTATCTTGTTGCCCGGCGCCACCGAACGATCGCGGAGAAATCTTTTTCATAACAACCTGTTAGAATTGCGCGTCACGCATCGGCAGCAGACGTGCATCTAGATTCCCTCGACGCGACGCTGGGCCTGGCCTTGGTCTGGGTATGCCTCGGCCTGGCCGGCCTGCTCGCACCCGCGAGCATCCGCCTCGTCAGCCGGGTGTTGTTTCCGATCGGCGCCCTGACTGGCCTGGCGCTCGCCGCCGTGGCGCTGCCGGCGATCTTCGAACCGGCGCTGACGCGAGTGCTGCCGCTGGGTCTGCCAGACCTACCGTTCCACGCCCGTCTCGACGCCCTGTCCGCATTCTTCCTGCTGCTGCTCGGTGCGGTGGCGGCCGGGGTGTCGCTGTTTGCGTGCGGCTACTTCCGCAAAGGCGAAGGCACGCCGCCCGGATTGCAGGGCCTTTACTACCACCTGTTCCTCGCCAGCATGGCGTTGCTGCTGCTGGCCGACGACGCGTACTTTTTCATGGTGTGCTGGGAGTCGATGGCGCTTTCGTCCTACTTCCTGGTCACCAGTGATCACCGACACGCGGAGATCCGCCGTGCGGGCTATCTCTACCTCTTGATGGCGCACCTCGGCGCGATCGCGATCCTGCTTTGCTTCGGTGCGCTGCAGAGCGGGAGCGGCGACTACAGCTTTCAGGCCATGCGGCAGGTGGCGCCGTCCTCGGGCTGGGCGACCGTCGCGTTCCTTCTGGCTCTGGTCGGATTTGGAGGTAAGGCCGGAATCCTGCCCCTGCACGCTTGGCTGCCCGAAGCGCACCCTGCCGCGCCCTCCCCGGTCTCGGCGCTGATGAGCGGTGTCATGCTGAAGACCGCGATCTACGGCATGCTGCGCGTCACTCTCGATCTGATCGGCTTCCCGTTGTGGTGGTGGGGCGTCATCGCGCTCGCCGTCGGCCTGCTCTCGGCACTGTTCGGAGCCGTCTACGCCGCGGTGCAGACCGACATGAAGCGCCTGCTCGCCTACTCGTCGATCGAAAACATCGGGCTTATCGTCGCCGGTTTCGGACTTACGCTGCTGTTTCGCGGCTTCGCCATGAACGCGCTCGCTGCGCTCGCGCTCACTGCGACGCTGTATCACTGCCTCAATCACGCTTTTTTCAAGAGCCTGCTGTTTCTCGCTACCGGCTCCGTGCTGCACTCGACCAGCGAACGCAGCCTCGGTCGCCTGGGAGGATTGATCCACCGCATGCCGTGGGTCGCCTGGACCGCGCTCGTCGGCACCGTAGCAATCGCAGGGCTACCACCGCTGAACGGCTTCGTGTCCGAGTGGCTGCTGCTGCAGGCGTTCCTGTTCAGTCCCAGCCTGCCACATTCCTACCTGAACATGCTGGTGCCGATCGCCGCCGCGTCCATCGCACTCACGGCTGCATTGTCGGGCTATGTCATGGTGAAGTTCTACGGCGTGGTCTTTCTCGGTCAGCCGCGCGAGCCCAAGCTCGCCGAAGCCCACGACGCCGGCTCATGGGAGCGCCTCGGCCTGCTCTGGCTCGCGGCCGCCTGCGTGGTGCTCGGGCTCGTGCCGGCGACCGTGATCGGGATGCTCGATCCGATCACCCGCGCGCTCGCGGGCAGTGGGATCGCGAGCCTGGCGCAAGGCTGGCTGTTCCTTGCCCCCATCGAGCCGCAACGCGCGAGCTACAGCCCGATCCTGTTCTTCGTCCTCACCGCGCTGCTGGTCGCACTCGCGTGGCTCGCGGTACGTGCTTTCTACCACGGGCGCGTTCGCCGCAGCAGCCCATGGGCCTGCGGCTTTGCCGGTCTCAATGCGCGCATGCAGGATACTGCGGAGGGCTTCGGTCAGCCGGTCCGCCACGTGTTCGAGCCGTTCTTTCGGATCGAGCAATCCTTGCCCACGCCCCTGGACGCACGGCCGCGTTACCGGGAAGTGGTGGACGACCGTCTCTGGCACTGGCTCTACCTGCCGCTTGCGCGCGGGGTCGAGAAGCTGACCGCGCTGATCACGGTGCTGCAGCGGGGGCGCATCTCGGTGTACCTCATGTACAGCTTCGCGACATTGCTCCTGCTGCTGTTCTTCGTCCGGTGATCAATCTGGCGGGCATCGCGGCGCAGTTCACAGAGTTGATACTCGCGATTCTGCTCGCGCCGCTGTTGACCGGATGGGTCAATCAGTGCCGCGCGTGGCTTCAGAACCGTAGCGCGCCGAGTCTGTTGCAGCCCTACCGCAACCTGAACAAGCTGTTTCAGAAGGAAGTCGTGCTGGCGAACGGCGCCAGCCCGCTGTTTCGAATTGCGCCGTACCTGATTTTCGGCAGCCTCGCGCTCGCCGCAGCCATCGTGCCGACGCTGGACATCGATCTGCCGCTCAACGCCGCGGCGGACGCGATCGCGCTCGTCGGCCTGCTGGCGCTGGCGAGGCTGTTCGTCTCCCTCGCCGGAATGGACATCGGCACCGCGTTCGGCTCGCTCGGTGCGCGGCGCGAGATGATGGTCGGTTTCCTGGCCGAGCCGGCGCTACTGATGGTGCTGTTCACCGCCTCCCTGATCTCGGGCTCGACCTCGCTTTCAACCATCGTGCACACGCTCGCGCACAAGGAATTCGTGATCTACCCGAGCATGGCGTTCGCCGGCGTCGCGTTCACCATGGTGTCGCTGGCCGAAAACGCGCGTATTCCGGTCGACAACCCGGCCACCCACCTCGAGCTGACGATGATCCACGAGGCGATGGTGCTCGAGTACTCGGGGCGCCACCTGGCGATGATCGAGTGGTCCGCCAGCCTCAAGCTGTTCGTATATTCGTGCATGGGGCTCGCGCTTTTCTTTCCCTTCGGCATCGCCGAGAGCGGCGACTGGCTCGGCATCATCCTCGCCCTCCCCGCGCTGCTGGTGAAGCTCGCGATGGGCGGTGCCGCGCTCGCCCTGATCGAGATACTGAGCGCCAAGATGCGCATCTTCCGAGCACCCGAATTCCTCGGCAGCGCGTTCCTGTTTGCGGTGCTCGCGATGCTGGTGCACGTGTTGCTGGAGAGCTGAGATGCTTGCGCACTACGGGCCCCAGTTGGTGAACCTCTTTGCGGCAGTGCTGCTTCTGCTCGCCTTCGCCATGCTCGCCCAGCGAAAGATGCTGTCGTTGATCAACCTGTTCGCGGCCCAGGGCTTCGTGCTGTTCCTGACGACCAGCCTGGTAGCGGCGCTTACCGGGCAACACCACCTGTACTGGTCGGCGCTGCTGACCCTGGGATTGAAGGTCATCCTGCTACCGTGGATCCTGCATCGCCTGATCCGCAAGCTGAACGTCAAGTGGGACGTCGAGACACTGATCAACATCCCGACCACGATGCTGGTGGGAATCGTTCTGGTGGTTCTGGCATTCAACCTCGCGCTGCCCATCTCCCAGCTCGCCGGCACGGTCACCCGCTCGACGCTCGGCATCGCGCTCGCCAGCGTGCTGCTCTCGTTCCTGATGATGATTACGCGCTCCAAGGCGATACCGCAGGTCATAGGCTTCCTGGCGATGGAGAACGGCCTGTTCTTCGCCGCTACCGGCGCCGTCTACGGCATGCCCATGGTAGTCGAACTTGGCGTCGCGCTCGACGTGCTGGTGGGCGCGCTGATTCTCGGCATCTTCATCTTCCAGATCCGCGAGCGCTTCGACTCGCTCGACACTCGCAACCTGGAGAGGCTTAAGGAGCACTGATGCTCGAGATGCTCGCGCTCCTTGCTTCACCACTCGCAGGTGCTCTCGCGCTCGCGCTGTACGGGCATCGCGAACGCGCAGCCGAAGTCAACGCGTTCTTCAGCGCCGTCACTTTCGCCGCTGCCGCCGCGCTGACCGCGCGCATCGTCGCGCACGGACCGATGCATGTTCTGCACGAGCAGTTCTTCATCGACCCCCTGAACGTCTTTCTGGTCGCGCTGACGGCCTTCGTCGGTATGACAACGGCGCTGTTCTCGCGCCCCTACATGCGCATCGAGCGCGACCACGGGCGGGTATCGGCTGCTGGCCTGCGCCTGTACCACAGCATGTACCAGATGTTCAGCTTCACCATGCTGCTGGTGCTCACCACCAACAACCTGGGCATTATGTGGGTGGCGATGGAAGCCGCCACGCTGACCACGGTGCTGCTGGTCGCGCTTTACCGCACACCTGCCTCTCTGGAGGCGGCCTGGAAGTATTTCATCCTTTGCGGCGTGGGCATTGCGCAGGCGCTGTTCGGCACCATCCTGGTGTATTTCGCCGCCGAGCGCGTCCTGGGCCCAGGCGTCGGTTCCCTGTTGTGGACGCATCTCGACGCGGTCAAGGCCAGCCTCGAGCCGACCGTTATGTCGATCGCATTCGTGTTTCTGCTGGTCGGCTACGGCACCAAGGTCGGGTTGGTTCCGCTGCACAACTGGCTGCCCGACGCCCACGCCGAAGGCCCCACTCCGGTTTCGGCCGTGCTCTCAGGGCTGCTTCTGAACGTCGCGCTGTACGCGCTGATCCGCTGCAAGGTGATCACGGACGGGTCGTTGCACCAGGTCGGCGGGCTGCCGTTCGCCAGCTCGCTAATGATGGGCTTCGGCCTGCTGTCGGTTGTGGTCGGTGCGTTCTTTCTCTCCCGCCAGCGCGACATCAAGCGCATGTTTGCCTATTCCTCGATCGAGCACATGGGCCTGATCGCCTTTGCGTTCGGTATGGGAGGCCCTTTGGCGAGCTTCGCAGGGCTGCTGCACATGACGATGCATTCGCTCACCAAGAGCGCGATCTTCTTCGCCGTTGGTCATGCCACCCAGAAGTCCGGCACCCAGCTGATGGAAAACATCCGCGGCCTGATGCGGGTCAGCCCCACCGTCGGCTGGGGACTGATGCTGGGAACGGTCGCGATTCTCGGCATGCCGCCGTTCGGCGTGTTCGCGAGCGAGTTCCTGATCCTCACCCAGGCGATCGCTTTGCGCCCGTGGGCCGCCCCGATCCTGCTCGGCGCGCTCGGCATCGCGTTTGCGGCCATCTTCGGCAAGGTGCAGCCGATGGTCTTCGGCGACACCACCGCCAAGCGGCTGCCCCATCCGCCGGCGCTGCTGCCCGTATTCGCGCATCTGGGCATCGTGCTGCTGCTCGGCCTTTACATGCCTCCCTATCTCGCCGCCTGGTACCGCCAGGCCGCGCGTCTGATCGGATAGCCGTGGCACCCGAGCTTCCCGGAGTCCAGTTCGAGCCGCTAGCGGGGAGCGTAGCCGCCTGGCGTGCGGCCGTGGATGCGCAGCAGTGGCTGCGCGCCGGCGAGGATATCGCCGCCCGCGGCGGCCGGCTGGCCGCGCTGTGGGCGAGCGACGATTCCGATCGCGCAGCGGGCCTATGCGTGCGTGCCCTGCTGGTCTCGTTCGAGGGGCTGATATGCCTCGAGCTGCGCGTACCGGAGCACGACGCGAGCTTCCCGGACCTGTCGGAGAGTTTCCCTTGCGCAGACCGCATGCAACGCGCGGTCTTCGACCTGTGCGGTGCGCGAGCCCTCACGCGCGATGGGATTCCTGCGGACTTACGTCCCTGGCTGCGCCACGGGGCCTGGCCGGAGGACGTCTTCCCGCTGCGCCGCAACGTCGCCGCCGGCGCACGCTGGCCGGGGCAGCCGGACGCGTACCGGTTCGTCACGGTCGAAGGCGAGGGCGTGCACGAAATCCCGGTCGGCCCGGTCCACGCAGGCACCATCGAGCCCGGTCACTTCCGCTTTTCGGTTGTCGGCGAGCGGGTACTGCGCCTCGAGGAAAGGCTCGGCTACAAGCACAAAGGCATCGAGAAGCGCTTCGAACAGATGCCCCTCGCCGACGCGATCCGACTCGCCGGCCGTGTCTCGGGAGACAGCACGGTCGCGTACGCATGGGCGTACGCGATGGCGCTGGAGTCAATCAGCGGCACGCAGCCGAGCGAGCGAGCGCTGCGCCTGCGCGCGCTTCTGCTCGAGCGCGAGCGCATCGCCAATCACCTGGGCGACCTCGGCTCCCTCGGCAACGACGGCGGACTGGCGTTCGGCCTGGCGCAGTTCTCCCGGCTAAAGGAAGACGTCCTGCGCCTGAATGCGCGCCTGTTCGGTCACCGCTACCTCATGGACCGGATCGTGCCTTGCGGGGTCGCAGTCGACGTCGATCCCGCCGCCATCGCCGTGCTGCTCGGCGAGGCGGACCGGATCGAGCGCGAAATTCGCGCGCTACGGGCGATATACGACGACCACGCGGGCCTGCAGGACCGGTTCATGACCTGCGGCCGGCTCGCGCCGGATATCGCCGCGCGCCTCGGCGTCGTCGGCCTTGCGGCGCGCGCCTGCGGCATCGCGCTGGACATTCGTGCCCACCCGGGCTATGCACCCTACACCGAGCTTCAGCCCAGAGTAATCACCGAGCGCGCAGGCGACGTGGCGGCGCGGGTCAACGTGCGCTTCGAGGAGCTGTTCGAATCGCTGCGGCTCGAGCGCCGAATCCTGCGCCACCTGCCGGCGGGCGATTGCGTGGTGCCTCTCGCCGCCGCCGTGGAGGGCGGATTCGGCTTTGGCTGGGTCGAGGGATGGCGCGGCGAGGTGTTCGTCGCGCTCGAGGCGGGCGCAGGAGGCACGGTGCGGCGCTGCCATCCGCACGATCCCTCGTGGCAGAACTGGCCGGCACTCGAGCACGCGATACTGGGCAATATCGTTCCCGACTTTCCCTTGATCAACAAGTCGTTCAACCTCTCCTACGCCGGACAGGACCTCTGACGATGCACAAGCTGCTGCGACAGATCGTGCGAGTCGGCATAAAAACCGAGAGCCCGCCGCAGGCGGACGACTCGCTGCGACAGATCACGGACCGAGTGAACCAGGAAGTACTGCGCCTCTTGGGCCGCGCGCTCGCGATTCGGCATGTCGACGCTGGGTCGTGCAACGGGTGCGAACTCGAGATTCACAGCCTCGCCAACCCCTACTACAACATCGAAGGCCTCGGAATCCGTTTCGTCGCCAGCCCGCGGCACGCCGACATGCTGATGGTGACCGGGCCGGTCTCGCGCAATATGGAGGACGCCCTGCGTCGCACCTACGATGCGACCCCCGAGCCCAAACTCGTGCTCGCGATAGGCGATTGCGGCTGCAGCGGCGGCATCTTCGGCGAGGGCTACGCCAGCTGTGGGCGCGTGGCAAGCGTGATCCCGGTCGACGTCGCCGTGCCGGGCTGCCCCCCGCCACCTGGCGCGATCATGCAAGGTATCCTCACCGCCGTGCGGGCACCCGCTCAGGGCTTCAGGTAGGCGTATCCCTCGCGCTGCTGTAGCCGGGTAACCTCCGCGACGCCCGAGGGAACGAACGTTACGTAGTCGATAAACTGCTGTTTGGACAGCCCGCGCTCGCGTAGCGTGATCTCGCAGACCTCGAACCGCACGCCGCCTAGCGCCAGGCGCTCGACGACGTCTGCGTACTTGTTGCCGTTCTTGTCCTTGGCATCCTTGAGCAGAAAATCGACCCCGGCCGCGTGGGCCACGGCGACGATCTTCGCGTCCGGGTCGACCTCCAGCTGGTTACGCATGTAGCGCAAGCCGTTGCCGGCCTGCTCTAGACCTTCGCTGAAATGGTAGACGACCCTGTCGTGCCGGTCTGCCGCGCTACTCGGCCCGGCGCAGCCCGACATCATAACGAGCAGCGCACACCCGGCGGCGAATAGCGCCCTTGCGGCCGCACGCATGGATTGTGCGCGCCGTCAGCGCCCGCCGCAGTTAGCCGGCATCGCGACGTTGGGGTAGCCGTGGCAGCGCCAACTTACCTTTCCGCCCGCGAGCACCGGCGTGAGGCCGATCTCGAGCGCGTTCTTCGCGTTCCAGCCGTGGATGGACCCGTTGTCCTGGATGACCCACTTGAAATCGCCATGCGTCTGATCCGATTTCGGCGCCAGCTTCAGCCCCTTGCCGGCCCCTGCAAGACTGCCCGCCTTTTCCGCCGCTGCGGCGACCTGCTGCTGCGCAGGCGCGGCGCCGGCGATTAGCGCCTGAGCGGCCCCTTTCGTTTCCGAGCTTTCCATCTGCGGCAGCACGACCGCCACCACGATAAACCCTATTAGTGCCAGCCCTGCCACGACCAACAACAAGATTCGCATCGCCTCCCCCTGGATTCTTGCTACGAGCTCCTTATGGTGACTGTATCACGTGTCAAAAGGGCCTACACCTTCCGCGGCGATGGCGCGAGAATCCGCCAAATGATCACGCGTCACCTGCTGATCGAGGGACTGGTGCAGGGCGTCGGCTACCGCGCAGCAATGCGTTCGGAAGCGGAGCGCCTCGGGGTGACCGGTTGGATTCGCAACCGTGCGGACGGCAGTGTCGAGGCGGTCGCTCAGGGCTCGGCCGACCTGCTCGAGCGCTTCATTGCCCGGGCGCGTCTCGGGCCGCCGGCCGCCCGCGTGACTGCAGTGCACGTCACCGTAGCCCGTGCCGAGCACGAGCAGCGCTTCGCCCGATTCGAGCAGTTGCCGACGGCATGACGCGATCAAGGCGTCTTGCGACGCTTGAGCGCATTTACTACCGAGAATTCCCAGGGTCTACAGGCGACCAGCAGCGCGATTCCGATCCGCTGGCCGGCCGGGCCGGTGGCGTCCAGATCGGCGAATTCGTTGCATTCGGCAACCAAGCGCTCCAGCCTGCGCTTGAGCACGGCCGCCGACGCCGCCGACATCTCCCTCGACTCGAAGCGCAGAAATTCGAGCGGCGCGTCGAAACGGGCCTGCAGGAATTCCTGGGTAACGCGCCGGCCGTAGGCCTTCTTGACAGGGCCGCCTGCGCGCCAGCGGAAGTCCTTCGGTACGCGCAATCGCACCCGTTCTCCCGCTCCCCAGTCGACGAGCTTCAGGCGCGCCAGCCGGGCTAACGCAAGGGTCAGCTCGGCCTTGGAGATCGCGAACTCCAAGACGATGTCGGCGAAGCGCCAGCCGTTGTAGATCAGCCAGAAAACCGAAAGAAGCCGCTCGTCTTTCGCCAGCGCCGCCTCCTGCTCGACACTCATCTCGCTTGGTCCCTGGTCCACGCCGCGGCTCATCCTCGCAACTTCGTAGAGGTCCAGCTCCAGCACCCCAAGGATATCGTCCAGCCGCGCCAGGGTGAACGTCCCGCGCGAGAAGAGGCGCTTGACGCTGGGCTCGGACAAGCCGACGGCCCGGCCGAGTTGCGCGTAGGTCATGCCGCGCGCGCGCACGCATTTCTTCAACGCCTCGACGAATCGCGCCCTCGACGGCATGCGACTCAGAGTATCATAATCCAGTACCCTCTCATATCGTATTGCACGCGCGCAGCGCCCCAACCAGTATTTGCCGGCACGCACTACTCATGGGAGGGGAAGATGATCGCCACGATTGCACTGCCCGGCATTCCGGGATCCGAGGCGGCGCGTCGCCGCCGAGTGTGCGTCCGTTCGGCAGACGACCTGCGACAGGCGATGCAGCATGCACGCCACAGTCCCTTGACGGTCGACGCTTCCGGGCTCGACCGCATCCTGCGCCTCGACGCCGTGCACCAGCTGCTGGAAGTACAGGTCGCCGCCCCATGGTCGGCGCTGGTCGATTATCTTGCTGGCTCGGCCCCCGAGCTTACGGCGCTGACCGCAGACCCTGAGCTGCCCGCTTCCGTTGAGCACAGCGTGAGCACGAATGCAGCGGGCCCCGACGGGCGTCCGATGTGCGCGCACGTCGAAGCACTGACTCTGGTGACCGCCGACGGCGAGCTGCGTCGCGCAAGCCGGAATTCAAACCGCGAGCTGTTCGCGCTCGCCGTCGGAGGACAAGGCGTGGTCGGCGTACCCTACAGCGTGACGCTGCGCCTCGGGTCGCTGCGCGAGAGCTGTGCCGCGCCGCGGTCTGCCCTCAGGCTGGAAGGCTGCCCGCCCCTGCTGCGGAGCAAATCCGACCTAACCCTACTGCTGCCGCCCGAGCGCCTTGAGGCCCTAATTGAGCGGCTGCGCGACAAGGCCGCCGAGTGGCGCGTCCCGATCGTCGGCGCCGCAGCGCGCCGTACGCTGGCGGAAAACGAGACGCACCTGCGCTGGGCGCGCCGCGAATACGCTGAAGTGAGACTCGGTCTCGCGGCGGCGTCGGGACTTGGCGCGAGAGTGCGCGCGGCCCAGGTGCGCCGCGAGCTGATCGATATCGCCCTCGCACACGGAGGCGCATTTCTGCCCTCAGGCATATTCGACGCCTCGCCCGCGCAGGCCGAGACCTGCTACCCGCAGCTCAAGTCGTTCATGGCCGAGAAGCGGCGGCTCGATCCCGCCGAGCGCCTATTCAACGCCTGGTACCGGCATGCCCGAGGCCTGCTCGGCCGCGACCCGGTGACCGTACGCTGGGGGTAAGGATCAAGCCGCGGCGCCGTTCGCGTAGACCACGTGCACGTTCTCAGGCGCGAGCCAGCGCGACAGCTGCTCCAGCAGCTCGGCGTCGAGGCGCACCCGCCATTCCTCCCCCAGCGCGACGTCGCACGACGCCGACCCGTTCACGTAGTGCACCAACACCGAGCACGCTCCACCGCCCGCGCCGCGGTAAGGCGAGAGCAGCTCCGCCAGCCGCCGAGCGTCCGCCTGACCATTCATGTCGAGGCGCAGGCGCGCGGCAAAGCGCTCGCGCACTGACACCAGATCCAGCAGCTCTTCCGCGGTCACCCGGAAGCCGCCCGAAAACTCGTCCCGCTGTACCTTGCCCTGCACCACCAGCAGCGCATCCTCTTTGAGCTTGTCGCGGTGCTTCTCGTACAGCTCGTTGAACACCGTGACTTCGAGCTGCGCGCTGCCGTCGTCCAGCATCACGACCATCATCCGCCCTCGCCGCGTCATCTGATTGCGCGCCGAGGCGACGATGCCGGCCAGCCACGGGCGCCCGTCGGTGGGCCGCACCTTTGCCAGCGGGAGGCGCGGGAAGTTGGCGAGCTCACGCTCGTAGACTGTAAAGAGATGGCCCGAGAGGCAAAAACCCAGCGCGACCTTCTCCTCCATCAACTTCTGCTTCTCGTCCCAGGGCGCCGACGCGACGAGCGCGAGCGCCCCGCCATGTGCCGCCTCAATGTCGCCGAACAGGCTGACCTGGGCCGCTTGCCGGTCGGCCTGCTCCGCCGCCTCCATAGCCCGGCCCACTGTTGCGAGCAGGCTGGCGCGGTTCGGCTCCATTGAATCGAATGCGCCGGCCCGCACCAGTGCCTCGATCGCGCGCCGGTTCACCACGCGCTTGTCGACTCGCCGGCAGAAATCGAACAGATCGAGGAAGGGGCCGGATTTGCGCGCCTCTACGATCGCCTGCACCGCCGATTCTCCCGTGCCGCGCACTGCGCCAAGGCCGTAGCGGATCGTCCGCTCGTCCACCGGCACGAAGCGGTACGAGGCGGCGTTCACATCCGGCGCCAGTATGCGCAGGCCGTTCTCCAGGCAATCCTCGTGAATGCCACGCACCTTGTCCGTGTCGTCCATCACGGCCGAGAAGTTAGCCGCCATGAAAGCCGCCGCATGGTGCGTTTTCATGTAGGCGGTCTGATATGCGACCAGCGCGTAGGCGGCAGCATGCGATTTGTTGAAGCCGTAGCCCGCGAACTTCTCCATCAGGTCGAATAGCTGCGTTGCCTTGCCCTTCGATAGGCTATTGCGCTCCGCCCCTGCGATGAAGACGTCGCGGTGCTCGGCCATCTCATCGGCCTTCTTCTTTCCCATGGCTCGGCGCAGCAGGTCGGCACCGCCGAGCGTGTATCCGCCCATGACCTGGGCGATTTGCATCACCTGCTCCTGGTAGACCATGATTCCGTAGGTCGGTCCCAGAATCGGCTCCAGGCGCGGATCCAGATACTCGACCCGCTGCTGGCCGTGCTTGCGCGCGATGAAGTCGGGAATCAGATCCATCGGTCCCGGACGGTACAGCGCCACGAGCGCAATGACGTCTTCGAAGCGATCCGGTCGCGCGCGCTTTATCAGGTCGCGCATACCGCGCGATTCAAGTTGGAACACCGCGGTCGTGTTGCCCGAGGACAGCAGCGCATACGTTTCCGGATCGTCCAGCGGGATGCGATCGAGCGAGAATTCGGCCTGCCCGAGCCCGCGTACGAAGCGTTCGGCCCAATCGAGTATCGTCAGCGTCGTCAAGCCGAGAAAATCGAACTTGACCAGGCCGACGGCCTCGACATCGTCCTTGTCGAGTTGCGAAATGACGTTGGTCGTGCCCTCAGCGGCGTAAAGCGGGCAGAAATCCGTCAACTTGCCCGGTGCTATCAGCACGCCGCCGGCGTGCATTCCGACGTTGCGCGTCAGACCTTCCAGCTTTTCGCCCAGCTCGAGCAATTCCCTTACCTCGTCTTCCTTTCGCTCTCGCTCGGCCAGCAGGGGCTCCATCTCACGCGCGTCCCGGAGCGTGATGGTCTTGCCCGGCTGGAACGGAATCAGCTTCGCGATCTGATCGCAGAAGTTGTAGCCGAGATCGAGCACCCGGCCGGTGTCGCGCACAACGGCGCGCGCGGCCATGGTGCCGAACGTGGCGATCTGCGACACGCTGTCCTCGCCATAGCGCTGACGCACGTAGTTGATCACCTTGTCGCGTCCATCCTGGCAGAAGTCGATGTCGAAGTCGGGCATCGACACACGCTCCGGATTGAGGAAGCGCTCAAACAGGAGGTCGTACTTGAGCGGGTCGAGATCCGTGATTCCGAGCGAGTAGGCGACCAGCGATCCCGCGCCCGAGCCGCGTCCGGGTCCCACCGGAACGCCGTGCGTCTTGGCCCAATTGATGAAGTCGGCGACGATGAGAAAGTAGCCCGCGAAGCCCATCTGCACGACGGTCGCGATTTCGAACTCGAGTCGCGCGCGATAGCGCGGTGCCTGGCGCTCGCGCTCCCCCTGGTCGGCGAACAGCTTCGCCAGGCGCGCGACGAGCCCGAATTGGGCCTGCTGCGCGAGGTAGTCGTCCAGCGTAACTCCCGGCGGGGTGGGAAAGGCCGGAAGACGGCTCTTGCCGAGCTCAATCTCCAAATTGCAGCGACGCGCGATTTCGATTGAATTCTCGAGCGCTTGCGGGATGTCGGCGAACAGCAGTGCCATCTCCTCCTGGGTCTTGAAGTGCTGCTCCGGAGTGAACAGGCGCGGCCGCCGTTGATCGCCGAGCACGAAGCCCTGCGCGATGCAGACTCGTGCCTCGTGCGCCTTAAAGTCCCCGGGGTCGAGAAACTGGACCGGGTGGGTCGCCACCACCGGCAGGTCGAGCTGGGACGCAAGCTCGATCGATCGCGCCACCAGTGTCTCGCCGTGCGGCAGACCCGCGCGCTGGAGCTCCACGTAGTACCGCCCCGGGAAGAGTGCTTGCCAAGCGCGTGCCAGGCGCTGGGCGGCTTCGAAGTTCCCGGCAGCTAGCGCCTGACCAACGTCGCCGGCACCTGCCCCAGAGAGTACTATCAGACCCTCGGTGCTGCGCTCCTCGAGCCAGGCGCGGGCAATCTCCGCGCGCGCGCGGTGCTGATTACCGAGCCACGCCTTGGAGAGCAGCTCCGACAGGCGCAGATAGCCCGCATGAGAAGCGCACAGCATGACGACCCGATGCGGCTTGTCGCGGTCAGTGTCGTTCTGGATCCAGCAATCCGCGCCGATGACCGGTTTGACGCCGGCGGCACGCGCGGCCTTGTAGAACTTGACCATGCCGAACACGTTTGCCGCGTCGGTGATCGCCAGCGCCGGCATTCCGTCCGACGCCGCACGCGCGACCGCATCGTCGAGGCGGACAATTCCGTCCGTCACCGAGTACTCGCTGTGCAAGCGGAGGTGGACGTAGCGCGGCGCGGCCATGGATCGGAAAAATTCTAACACCGCAGCACTCCGCGGCAACGGTTAACATCGCGGGCCTATGCAGTCCGACAACACTGCGCGCACCCACGCCCCCGCCACTGCGGGCATCGCACTCGCTGCATTACTCGCCGGGGCGACCTGCATCGCGCTATCGCCCATCTGGGTGCGCGTGTCCGAGACCGGGCCGACCGCCGCAGCCTTTTGGCGCGTCGCGCTCGCCTCGCCGGCATTATGGCTGCTACGTCCCTGGGCGCGCAGCTCAACCGTGCCTGCCACCGTACACTGGAAACTGCTGCTGGCCGCAGGGATCGCATTCGCCGGCGATCTCGCGGTCTGGCACACCTCGATCAAGCTCACCTCGGTCGCCAACTCGACCCTGCTCGCCAACCTGGCCTCCATCTTCGTCACGCTCGCGGCGTGGCTGCTGTGGAGGCAGCGCCCACGGGGCCTCTTCCTGGCCGGTCTCGGGACTGCACTCGCGGGCGTCGGAATGCTGGTGGAGACGAGCGCCACGGTTTCTCCAACCGCTCTCGGCGGCGACGCACTGGGCGTGGTGACTGCGATGTTCTACGCCTGGTATCTGCTCGTGGTCAAAGAGCTGCGTGACCGCGGCGCCGCGACGCTCCAGCTGATGGCGATCACCACGACGATCACCGCCGTACTCCTGCTGCCCGTCGCGCTCGCCTCAGGCGAGCAGATGCTGCCGGCGACCGCGCTCGGCTGGCTGACCCTCGTTGGCCTCGCGCTCGTGTCGCACGTTGCCGGTCAAGGCCTGATCACGTACGCGCTCGCCCACCTGCCGGCGGCGTTCTCTTCGGTAGGCCTGCTGTTCCAGCCCGTCATGGCAGCGGTATTTGCCTGGGTGCTGCTGGGCGAGGCGCTGGCGCCGGCACAGATTGCCGGCGGCATCGTCGTCCTGATCGGAATCTACCTTTCGCGCCGAGGCTCAGGCTAGTCGATGACGCAGTCGGGCTGTGCGCCAGGGTGCGCTTCGATGCGACCGATTTCGAACACGGTCTCTCCTTCGGTTCGCAGCAGCTCGGCGGCGCGCCCGGCGTCTGCGGCAGACACGCATACAACTAGCCCGATGCCGCAATTGAACACGCGGAACATCTCGTCCTCGGTAACTCCGCCGCGCTCTTTCAGCCACGCGAACAGGCGCGGGCGCGACCAGGACTGCGCGTTCACGACCGCGCGGGTTGCTTGCGGCAGCATTCGCGGAACGTTGCCCGTGATGCCGCCGCCGGTGATATGCGCCATGCCTTTCACCGGCACGGCATCTAGCAGCTTCAGCACCGCTCTAACGTAGATCCGCGTCGGCTCGAGGATCGCGTCGGCCAGCGGACGACCGTGGAAATCCGACTGCAGGTCCGCCTGCGTGAGCTGCAGGATCTTCCTCACCAGAGAATAGCCGTTGGAGTGGACACCGCTCGAGGCAAGCCCGAGCAGCACGTCGCCCGGCCGGATGTCGCGCCCACCGATGATCTTGTTCTTCTCAACCACGCCGACACAAAAACCCGCTAGGTCGTATTCGCCCTCCGGATACATGCCCGGCATCTCGGCGGTCTCGCCGCCGATCAGGGCGCAGCCCGCCAGCTCGCACCCGCGCGCAATTCCCTTAACGACGTCTGCCGCGACGCCCTTGTCGAGCTTGCCACAGGCGAAGTAGTCGAGAAAGAAAAGTGGCTCGGCACCTTGAACCAAAACGTCGTTCACGCTCATCGCCACCAGGTCGATGCCCACCGTGTCGTGGCGCTGCAACGCGAAAGCGAGCTTCAGTTTCGTGCCCACGCCGTCGGTGCCGGACACCAGCACCGGGTGCCGATATTTCGCCGGGAGCTCGCACAGTGCACCGAAACCGCCGATGCCGGCCAGCACCTCAGGGCGCATGGTGCGGCGGGCAAACGGCTTGATGGCATCGACAAGCGCATCGCCCGCGTCGATGTCGACGCCCGCATCGCGGTAGGAAAGACTGTCCGGCATAGGAAGATTTGCGCGGCGACGCGCCGCAGCTGCGTGATAAAGTTTCGCGTTTCGAGGGATTCTACCCCGCAATGGGCACACCGGTGTTCGCCAACCCCCAGCTCTGGGCCTGGACCGCCATTGCGGTCGCGGCTGGTTGGCTGCTATGGCTGCTGTCGCCGATCCTCGCGCCGTTCCTGTTCGCCGCCATCCTCGGCTACATTCTCGACCCGATGGTCGAGAAGCTGACTGCCCGGCGCCTGCCGCGCACGCTCGCGGTCGTGCTGGTGCTGGTGCTCGCGCTGGCCCTGGTAGTAGCACTGATGCTGGTGGTGCTGCCGCTGTTCTACAAGGAGCTACGCCTTCTCGCGGACAAACTGCCTGGGTTTTTGGCCTGGGTCAACGAGCACCTGGCGCCTTGGCTCAAGGCGCACTTGGGGATCGAGTTCCAGCTCGACACGGCAAGTGTGCGCGAAGTCGCCTCCGAGTTTCTGGCCGGCAATCAGGACGTCGCGGCCCGGCTTCTCGGCTCGATAAAGATCGGCGGCCTTGCGTTGATCGCGTTCTTCGCCAACCTCCTGCTGGTTCCCGTCGTGCTGTTCTACCTGCTGCGCGACTGGAACACCTTCCTGGCACGCGTCGACAATATGGTCCCGCGCCACCTGCACGCGAAGGTGCGCCAACTACTGCGCGAAATCGACGCCGTACTGGCCGAATTCCTGCGTGGCCAGATCGTCGTCATCGTGGTCATGTGCGTCTACTACGTGACCGCGCTTTGGCTGGCGCGACTCGAGTTCGCGCTTCCGATCGGCATCATTACCGGCGTCCTGGTGTTCATTCCCTACGTCGGAGCGCTGACCGGGTTCGTGCTCGGCACGATCGCCGCGCTGATGCAGTTCGACAGCGCGGCGGGGCTGCTCTGGGTCTGGCTCGCGTTCGCCGTCGGACAGTCGCTGGAGGGCACCACGGTGACGCCGCTGCTGGTGGGAGAACGCATAGGCCTGCATCCGGTCGCCGTGATCTTCGCCTTGCTGGCCTTCGGCCAGGTGTTCGGCTTCTTCGGCGTACTGCTCGCGCTGCCGGCGAGCGCGGCGCTGCTAGTCGGGTTGCGACATCTGCGCCGCGCGTATCTGGAGAGCGCTCTCTACGGCGGGGGACCGCGCTAAGGCATGCAGCAACTGCCGCTCGCCATCTCTCCGGCCCCCGCGCCGACGTTCGGGAACTTCGTCGAGGGAGCAAACGCCGAGGCGCTGCTCAGGGTGCGAGAACTCGCGGAGGGACGCCTGCGGGAATCTGTGCTCTACCTGTGGGGAGAAGACGGCAGCGGGCGCAGCCATCTTTTGCGCGCCGCCTCGACGGCGATCGCACCCGGTCGCGAGCTGGTGGTGGCAGACGACGTTCAGGCGCTCGACGAGCCGGCTCAGATCGCGCTCTTCAATGCTATCAATCTGGCGCGCGAGGGCCGCAGTGTGGTGCTCGCGGCCGGCAATGCGCCGCCGGGGCAACTCGCACTGCGCGAGGACCTGCGCAGCCGGCTCGGCTGGGGCCTCGTGTATCAGCTCAAACCCCTCACTGACGAGGACAAGGCGCGCCACATGCGGGCAGAGGCCGAGCGACGCGGACTGCGCCTGCCCGACGAGGTGATCCGTTACCTGCTGAGTCGCCTGCCGCGCGACCTGCCCAGCCTGAACGCGGCGCTCGAGTTGCTCGACCGCTACTCGCTCTCGCACCAGCGGCACATAACGTTGCCCCTGGTTCGGGACGCGCTTAAAGCGAATTGCCAATGAACCTGTCGCTGTTCGATCTCGACAATACGCTCCTCGCCTGTGACAGTGACTACGAGTGGGGCCAGTTCCTGGTCGACCGCGGAGTGCTGGATCGCGAAGCCTACGAGGCCCAGAACAAGGCCTACTACAACCAGTACGTGGCGGGCACGCTCGACATTCACGAATACCTGGGATTCGCGCTACGTCCGCTGGCGCAGCACACCGGCGAGGAACTTGCACGCTGGCACGCCGATTTCATGCGCTCGCGCATCGTGCCAAGCATCGGCGCGCCGGCTCGCGAGCTGGTCCAGGGCCACCTCGCGGCCGGCGACCTGTGCGCGATCGTCACTGCAACCAACAGCTTCGTTACCCGACCGATCGCCAACGAGTTCGGGGTACGGCACCTCGTCGCGACCGAGCCCGAGACGCGTAACGGGCGCTTCACCGGCCGCGTCGCCGGCACGCCCTGCTTTCGCGAAGGCAAGATTAGGCGTGTCGAGGAATGGCTTGCCGCCCAAGGCCGCGCGCTGGCCGACTTCGCATCCAGCATGTTCTACAGCGACTCGCACAACGACCTGCCGCTGCTCGCGCGGGTAACCCGGCCGGTCGCGGTCGACCCCGATCCGCAGCTGGCAGCCGAGGCACACCGCCGCGGCTGGGCCGTAATCTCCTTACGCGGGTAGAATTCGAGCCCTTAATGATCAAGAGATTCATCCGCCGCGTTCTAGGTCTGGGTTCTGCGGCGCCGCTCAGGGTGCAAGGTGCAAAGCACCAGCTTGCGCGCGCTGCCATCAGCCAGGGCGCCCTGAAGACCTGCGACGGCCTGCGCGAGGCGGGCTTCGCGGCCTACGTGGTCGGCGGCGCGGTCAGAGACCTGCTGCTCGGCATAGAACCCAAGGACTTCGACGTCGCTACCGACGCGCGGCCCGAGCAGGTCAAACCGCTGTTCCGACGTGCGCTCCTGATCGGGCGCCGGTTCCGGCTGGTGCACGTCATGGTCGGCCAGGAAACGGTGGAGGTCTCGACCTTCCGCGCCGCCGACCCCGAAACGGCGGAAAAGAACGAGCACGGGCGGGTGCTGCGCGACAATGTTTTCGGCTCGCAGGAGGAGGACGCGCGGCGCCGCGATTTCACCGTGAACGCCCTGTACTTCGATCCGGCGACGGAAGAGATCGTCGACTACCACGGCGGGCTCGCCGACCTGCGCAAGCGCGTGTTGCGGATGATCGGTGATCCGGAAACCCGCTTCCGCGAAGACCCGATCAGGATGCTGCGCGCGGTGCGCCTCGGCGCCAAGCTGGGCCTGACGCTCGACCCGGCGACGCGCGCGCCGATCAGAGAACTCGCGCCGCTGCTCGAGATGGTGCCGCCGGCGCGGCTGTTCGACGAAATGCTCAAGCTCCTGCTCTCCGGCCACGCCAGCGCCTGCCTGCGGCAGCTTCGGGAGGACGGCCTGCACCACGGCCTGTTGCCGCTGTTGGACGTGATCCTCGAGCAACCGCTCGGAGAACGCTTCGTCACCCTCGCGCTGGCGCAAACCGATGAGCGGGTGCGCACGGACCGGCCAGTATCTCCCGCGTTCCTGTTCGCCGCCCTGCTCTGGCACGAGGTGCTGGCGGCGTGGAAGGCCCGGCAGGGGCGCGGCGAGCGCCCGCTGCCGGCGCTCGAGTCGGCGATGGATGACGTGCTGAATGCGCAGTGCGAGAAGCTCGCGATTACGCGCAAACTCACCGCGACCATGCGTGAAGTGTGGAGCATGCAGCCGCGCTTCGAGCAGCGCTCGGGACAGCGCCCTTACCGCCTGATCGAATCGCCCCGCTTCAGGATGGGATACGACTTCCTCGCGCTGCGCGCCGCAAGCGGAGAAGTGAGCGCGGACATGGAAGCATGGTGGCGGGCGTTCCAGCAGGCCGATGCGGAAACCCGAAAGGCGATGCTGATGCCCGAGACCGCGCCCAAGAGTCGCCGGCGCCGACGCCGCAAGAAGCCGCCCTCCGCCGACACCGCGCAAACGCCGTGACGCGGGTGACTGCTTACGTCGGCCTGGGCTCGAACCTCGACCGCCCGCGTGAGCAGGTACTCGGGGCGCTCGACGAGCTCGGGCGGCTGCCCCAGACGCGCCTGGTGAGCCGCTCGCGGCTGTACCGGAGCGCGCCGGTAGGTCACGAGGCGCAGCCCGACTTTGTCAACGCGGTTGCCCGCATCGACACCGGGCTGACGCCCTCCCGCCTGCTCGAGGAGTTGCAGGCGATCGAGAAACGGCATGGGCGCGAGCGCCTGTTCCCGGACGCCCCGCGCACACTGGATCTCGACCTCTTGCTCTACGGCGACGCCGTCATCGCGACGGCCTCGCTCACCGTTCCGCATCCGCGCATGCACCGGCGCGC
>JBAUTW010000482.1:0-2265 GCA_049582365.1 Burkholderiales bacterium
CGGAGATGTCGAGCACGCGGCCCGCGCGCCGATACCAGTAGCGCGCGTTGTCGAGGTCGCCCTCCATGCGATGCAGCAGCCCGTGCAGGCGTGCGGCAGCGACGCCCTCGAGCGCCTGCACGAGCTCGTGGGCGCCCTGCCAGTCTCCGGCCCGCAAACGCTCGAGCGCGCGGCGCATGTCACGCGCCGCAACGGGCAGCGACTCTAGCCCACCCATACCCGAGCGTTGCGGAACAGGCGCATCCACGGCGAGTCCTCGGGCGCGCCGTCCGGCGACCACGACATCTGCACGCTGCGGAACACGCGCTCCGGATGCGGCATCACGATGTTGAAACGCCCGTCGTGCGTGGTCAGCCCGGTGACGCCTTGCGGCGAGCCGTTCGGGTTGAGCGGATAGGTCTCGGTGACGTTGCCGCGGTGATCCACGTAGCGCATCGTCACCAGCGCCTGCTCGATGTCCGCTTGTCCCGCGAACTGCGCGCGCCCCTCGCCGTGCGCGGTCGCGACCGGCATGCGGCTGCCGGCCATGCCACGCAGCAGGATCGACGGGCTGTGCGCGATCTCGACCATCACGAAGCGCGCCTCGAACTGCTCCGAGCGGTTGCGCACGAACTCGGGCCAGTGCGCCGCGCCGGGGATCAGCTCTTTCAGCGCCGCCATCATCTGGCAGCCGTTGCAGATGCCGAGCGCGAAGCTGTCGGGGCGCGCGAAGAAAGCCTCGAACTCGGCCCGCGCCCGGGCGTGGAACAGGATCGACTTGGCCCAGCCCTGCCCGCCGCCGAGCACGTCGCCGTAGGAAAAGCCGCCGCCTGCGGCCACGCCCTTGAAGCCGGCCAGGGCGACGCGCCCGGCGAGGATGTCCGACATGTGCACGTCGACCGCCTCGAAGCCGGCGCGGTCGAAGGCCGCGGCGAGCTCGACCTGGCCGTTGACGCCCTGCTCGCGCAGGATCGCGACCCGCGGCCGCGCGCCCGAGGCGACGAAGATCTCCTTCGGGTCGAACGTGACCGCGACCGACAGTCCGGGGTCGCCCGCGTCGAGCAGCGCGTCGAACTCCTGCTGCGCGCACTCCGGGTTGTCGCGCAGCGCCTGCATGCGCCAGGTCGTCTCGCTCCAGACGCGCTGCAGCTCCGCGCGCTTGCGCGCGAACACCGGCTTCGCGTTGCGCGTCAGGCGCACTTCGTCGCGCTGGTTGGGAAAGCCGATCACGTAGGCGCACTGCTGCACGCCTTCGGCGCGCAGCACGTCCATCACGCGCGTGCGCTCGGCGGCGCGGACCTGCAGCACCGCGCCCAGTTCCTCGGCGAACAGCGCGCCGAGCACCCGGTCGTTGAAGCGCCCGGCGAGCAGCTCGGGCCGGCGCTCCAGGCCGTCTACGTCGCTCATCGAGGCGTCGTAGCAGATTTCGTCCAGGTTGAGCGTCACCCCGCAGTGCCCCGCGAACGCCATCTCGCACGCGGTCGCGAACAAGCCGCCGTCGGAGCGGTCGTGGTAGGCGAGCACCAGGCCCTCGCGCGCCAGCCGCTGCACCGCCGCGAACAGCCCGGCGAGCAGCTTCGGCTCGTCCAGGTCGGGGCAGTGCTCCCCCAGGCGCGAGTGCACCTGCGCCAGGATCGAGCCGCCGAGGCGGTTCTGGCGCCGGCCGAGGTCGACCAGCACGAGTTCGGTCTCGCCCAGGTCGGTGCGAAGGCGCGGCGTCAGCGTGCCGCGCGCGTCCGTCGCCGGCGCGAAGGCCGACACCACCAGTGAAAGCGGCGCCACCACCTCCTTGCCGTCCCAGGCAGTGCGCATCGAGAGCGAATCCTTGCCCACCGGGATCGAGATCCCGAGCGCCGGACAGAGCTCCAGCGCCACCGCGCGCACCGTGTCGTACAGCGCCGCGTCCTCGCCCGGATAACCCGCGGCCGCCATCCAGTTGGCCGACAGCTTCACGCTCGCGAGCCGCTCGATTCGCGCCGCCGCCAGGTTGGTGATCGCCTCGCCCACCGCCATGCGGCCCGAGGCCGGGGCGTCGATCAGCGCCAGCGGTGCGCGCTCGCCGATCGCGAAGGCCTCACCGGCGTAGCCCTCGTAGTCGAGCAGCGTGACCGCGCAGTCGGCCACCGGCACCTGCCACGGGCCGACCAGCGGATCGCGCGCGCACAGCCCGCCTACCGTGCGGTCGCCGATCGAGATCAGGAACATCTTGCTTGCGACCGACGGATGGCGCAGCACGCGCAGCGCCGCCTCCTCGAGCTCGATGCCGTCGAGCGCAAAGGGCTCGCG
>JBAUTW010000483.1:0-3905 GCA_049582365.1 Burkholderiales bacterium
CCCCTGGCTCTGGCCGAGGCACAGGTGCGTCCTGGCCTGGGCCCAGACCACGATCGGCGCCGCGTCGGCGCCCTGCGCGGCGGCGAGCCCGCTGTAAGCCGCGTGCAAATCGAGCGGCTCGACCAGCCCGAGCCGGATCCAGCGCGCGACCGGCCCGGCCATCAGCCGCCGTCCTTGGGGCGGAAGAACTTGCCCAGGTAGAAATCGCGCCGCGCCAGCGCGTCGAGCTCCTTCGCGCGCGCCTCGAAGCCCTCGCGCAGGATCTCGGCCAGCCGCTCGCCCTGCTCCGCGTCGAGGATGTGGATGCGGCCCAGCAGCTCGACGTCGAACTCGAGCATCTCGCCCGCCAGGCCCTCGGGGCGCTCGAGGTGCAGCAGCCAGGCGCGGCACTCCGGATCCTCCGGGTCGAGCGGCGAGAGCACGATCCTGCCCAGCCACGCCAGCCGCGCGGCCTGGTTGAACTGGCTGATGTCGAGCTTCTTGCCGAGCTTGTACTTGCGCAGCTCGTTCTTGAGCGCGCCGATGTCGGCGATGTCGATCGACTTCATCGGGCTAGGTTAGCAGAAAAGAAAAGGGCCGGATCGCTCCGGCCCCTCGCATGCGCCGCCCGGGCGGCGGATGCTACATCTTGATGCCGTACGCGATCCCTATCGAGTCCTCGTACATGTGCAGGTTGGCCTCGCCGCCGCCGAAGGAGAGCGGGATCGAGTTCACCCCGTTCACTTCCTTCTTGAACGCGTGCATGTAGGCAAGCGTCAGCTCGTTGTTGTTCGCCAAGGTCCAGGTCGCGCCAAGGGTAACGTGCTGCTCGACCACGCCCGGGGCCAGGATGTTGAACAGCGTCTGGTTCTCCGGGATCGGCTGGCGCAGGGTCTGGAAGCCCGCGCGCAGCACGAGATCACTGCGGTACTGGTAGCTCGCGCCGAGCTTGAGCGTCGTCACGTCGCGCCAGCCGAACCCCGGGCCGTCGGTCGAGCCGAACAGCTTGCCGGTGAACAGGCTATCGATCGGATCGCCCACCGCAGCGACCTTGGAATAGTTGATCTGCTCGACGTCCGCCGCGAGCGTGAGGCTCGGCGTAGCCTTGACCGCGATGCCGATGCCGTAGTTCTCCGGGATGTCGAACTCGCCCTGGTTGGCGAACAGGCCCTTGTATTTGTCGAACTTGCCCATCTTGGTCTTGGTCTGGTAGGTCGCGCCCAGCGTCACGGTGGGCGAGATCTGGCCGGTCCAGCCGATGCGCGCGCCCCATCCGCTCGACGAGTCCTTGCCCTGATCCGAGAAGTGCGTCGGGTCGGACGAGAAACCGGCGAAGGCCGAAGTCTGCAGCCCGCTCAGGCCGAACTGCTGGTAGGCGAGATTGAGCGACAGCCCGATCGAGTTGTTCGCGTTGACTTTGTACGCCACGGTCGGCGCGACGAAGAGCTGCGTCAGGTCCACGCCCGTCGGGCTGGTGCCGCCCACCGCGGCGAACGGCGAGGAGTTGTACTTCGTGTTCATGCCGCCGTTGCCGTACACCGCGATGCCCACCGCCATGTCGGGGTTCAGCATTCTGCTGTAGCCGAATTCCGGGATCAGGAAATCGGTCGCGTCGTTGCCGTCATAGCTGCCGGTCATGCCCGCACCGTTGTTGACGATGTCGGCGCCTCGCGTGGGGCGGAACCAGTCCAGGCCGATGTCGATCCGGTTGCCGACCATGGTGAGGCCCGCCGGGTTGGTGGCCGGCGCGAGCGCATCCTGCGGCAGCGCGATGCCGACCCCGCCCATGCCCTTGGACTTCATGCCGTAGCCGTGCGAGAAGTACCCGTCGGTCGCGAGCGCCATTCCTGGCGCAACCGCCGCTGCGATGGCGGCGCTGATCAGTGCTTTCCTCACGTCTACTCCTCCTTTGGTTTGACCTCGGGTGCTAGATGAACAGGCTGACGTCGGCGTCCTTGGCGATGCCGAGGAACGACGCCGCGCCGCAATATTCCTTTACTTCCGGAATGAAGTCCTCGTGCTTGAAGCCGAACAGGTCGACCGTCATCTGGCAGCCGATCAGGTTGGCGCCCGCCTCGAGCGTCAGATTGCGCAGGTCGGTGATGTCCGCGACGCCGTTGTTCTTGATCGTCTGCTTCATGAGCGTGGTGGCAACCGACTCGAAACCAGGGATCGCCGCCTGCACCACGTTCGGGATGTTCCAGTTGATGTGCTTGAACCAGTCCGGCCCGAACGGCATCTTCATCGGCATGCCCGGGTTGCCGAGCGGCGAAATCTTCAGATCGGAAATGTCCTTCTTCAGCAGCTGCAGGCCGTAGAAGGTGAAGAAGATGTCGACCTTCCAGCCCAGCGCGGCCGCGGTGGACGCCAGAATGAACGGCGGATAGGCCCAGTCGAGGGTGCCCTTGGTGGCGATGATCGACATCGCCGGAGTGCGCGTCTCGGCGCGCTTGGCGAGCGCTTCCTCGAGCTTCTGCGGCAGCAGCTCGTCGATGCGGCGCTTGATCAGGTCGTCGATCAGGGCGGCGTTGGGGGCGGCTTCCATGGGCAGTCCTCCGGCAAATCAGTGTTTAACGAAATACTGTACTTCCCGATAGCGAAACTCTAGTCGGCATTTCTTATGCTGCGATAGCACGAAGTTGATACGGGACAGCTACCGGCCCACTTTTACCGCCTTGCCGTCCATCTGGCGCCGGATGGCGCTCAGGTCGCGCTTGGCGGGCGCGAACGGGAACGACAGGATGTCGGTCGGGCTCGAGTCCCCGTAGGGCCGGTTGCAGGCCGAGACCTCGTCGTCCTTGCCCGGGCAGCCCGAGGTGCGGAACGGCGTCCCGGCCGCGATTTCTTGCTCGAGGACTTCTTTCGCCACCCCGAAGTCCACCACCCGCCCGGACTCGTCGAAGGCCATGTCCTCGACCCGTTGGCCGCGGTAGTCGATCAGGAACCTCGCCAGCTGCACCCGGCGCCACTGGCCGCGGTCGACCGCAGGCCAGTCCTCCATCAGCGAGCCGCGCTCGGGGAAGAAGGCGAACATGTGGTTGTGACCGCCGAGGTCGCGGATCTTCTGCGCGACTTCCAGGATCTCGCGCTCGGTCTCTCCCATGCCGCAGATCAGGTGGGCACCGAACTTCTCCGCGCCGTAGATCTCGGCCGCCCATTCGATCGCCTGCCAGTACTTGTCGTAGCGGTGCGGGCTGTCGACCCCGCGCCCGCGCGTGCGATCGAAGATCGCCGGGGTCACCGCGTCGAGCGCGACGGTGAAGATGTCGGCGCCGAGATCCCGCATTCGAATCAGATCGTCTTTTTCCAAAGTGGTGGGATTCGAAAGAATCGAAACGGGCACGGCCGGCACCTCGCGCGTCCACTTCTCCAGCAGCACGAAGGTATCGCCGTTCGAGTCCGGATGGGTGATCATCGAGATGCACATGCGCTCGAAGCGGCCCTTGTCCGAGCCGGCCTTGACGCGCTCGATCACCTCCTCGTAGCGCGCGGTGGGCCAGTCGACGCGAATGAAGTTGCGGTCGGCGTAGTCGCGCGCCTCCTCGCGGTGGCGCGCCAGGCCGCAGTAGGCGCAGTTGGCGCGGCAGCCCTCGGGGTAGGTCACCAGCAGGTTGAGGCAGTGGGTGCACGAGGTGCGGTGCATCCTGCCCGCCACCAGTCCGAGCGTGATCGCGGCCGCGGTGCTCATCTGCACGTACTCGGGCGAGCGCATCTGCGGCGTCTTGACGTGGTAATTGGGGCGGTAGAACTGCACCGGCTGCGTGGTCTGCGTCGTGCTCATGAGAAATACTCCGGAAAGGCGATCCAGCCTGCGCGGTGCGCGGCATCGTCCATCGCGTGCTCGGTGTTCCAGATCCCGGCCATGCGCCGGCGCGCGGCCAGGGCGCGCTCCAGCGCCGGGCCGAACTCCTCGCGCAGCTCGTCTT
>JBAUTW010000484.1:0-10551 GCA_049582365.1 Burkholderiales bacterium
GCGCAAAGGCGCCTGCGGCGGCGAGCGCCAGGGCGACCCAGAGTCCGCGCCAGCCGACTGTCGCCATCACCAGCGGCGCGACGAGCAGCGCCAAACTGCCGCCGGCGGGCATATAGGCGCTCCACAGCGACAGGGCCTTCGCGCGCGCGCGCGGCTCCGGCGCTGCGGCACTCATCAGCGCCGCGCCGGCGACGGTGAACAGGATGAAGCCGGCACCCTCGAGGAAGCGCGCGAACAGCAGCGCGGCGAAACTCCCCGTGGCGGCCCCGAGGAAGCCGCCCGCGGACAGGATCGCAAGCCCGTTCAGCGCGAGCCGCTTGGGGCCGAAGCGGTCGGCGAGTACGCCGGCCAGCATTCCCGCCAGCCCGCCGACGACGTTGAACATGGTCGCGACGAAGCCCGACTGGACCAGCGTCAGGCCGAGCTCGGTGCGCAGCAGCGGAAGCGCGGGCGGAACCTTGCCGATGTAGGCGCCGGCGACCAGCCCGCCGGCAAACACCGCCCAGACGGCCGGCCAGCGGGCGGCGGAGCGGTCGTCCAAGGCGTCGCGCTCAAGCCGCCGTGACGGGCAGCTTGAACTCGCGGATGCGCTTCTCCCATTCGGCCGGGCCGCTCTGGTGCACCGAGCTGCCGCTCGCGTCCACCGCCACCGTGACCGGCATGTCGCGCACCTCGAACTCGTAGATCGCTTCCATGCCGAGATCCTCGAACGCGAGCACGCGCGACTTGCGGATCGCCTTGGCGACCAGGTAGGCGGCGCCGCCGACGGCCATCAGATAGGCGGCCTTGTGTTTGCGGATCGCTTCGATCGCCAGCGGTCCGCGCTCGGCCTTGCCGACCATCGCTGCCAGCCCGGTCTGGGCGAGCATCGTCTCGGTGAACTTGTCCATCCGCGTCGAGGTGGTGGGGCCGGCGGGGCCGACGACTTCGTCGCGCACCGGGTCGACCGGGCCGACGTAATAGATCACCCGGTTGGTGAAGTCGACCGGCAGCTTTTCGCCCTTGGCGAGCATGTCTTGGATGCGCTTGTGCGCCGCGTCGCGCCCGGTGAGCAGCTTGCCCGAGAGCAGCAGGCGCTCGCCCGGCTTCCACGCGGCGACTTCGGCGCGCGTGAGCGCGTCGAGATTTACCTTCTTCGCGTTCGCATCCGGCCGCCAGGTCACGTCCGGCCAGTCCGACAGCTTGGGTTGCTCGAATTCCGCCGGCCCCGAGCCGTCGAGAACGAAGTGCGCGTGGCGCGTTGCCGCGCAGTTGGGGATCAGCGCCACCGGCTGGTTGGCCGCGTGCGTCGGGTAGGTGAGAATCTTGACGTCAAGCACGGTCGAAAGCCCGCCCAGGCCTTGCGCGCCGATGCCGAGCGCGTTCACCTTGTCGTAGAGCTCGACGCGCAGCGCCTCGACCTTGTCGTTCGGGCCGCGCGCTTTGAGCTCGGCCATGTCGATCGGGGCCATGAGCGACTCTTTGGCCATCAGCATCGCCTTCTCCGCGGTGCCGCCGATGCCGATGCCGAGCATCCCTGGCGGGCACCAGCCTGCGCCCATGGTCGGCACGGTCTTCAGCACCCAGTCGATGATCGAATCGGAGGGATTGAGCATGGCGAATTTCGACTTCGCCTCCGATCCGCCCCCCTTGGCCGCAACGTCGATCTCGACCTTGTCGCCGGGGACCACCTGCATGTGGATCACCGCCGGCGTGTTATCGCGCGTGTTGCGGCGTCCGAAGGCCGGGTCCTCGAGCACCGACGCGCGCAGCTTGTTGTCAGGGTCGAGGTAGGCGCGCCGCACGCCCTCGTTGATCATGTCGGCGACGCCCATCGTCGCTTCCCAGCGCACGTCCATGCCGATGCGCACGAACGCGTTCACGATCCCGGTGTCCTGGCAGATCGGCCGGTGACCTTCGGCGCACATGCGCGAGTTGGTCAGGATCTGCGCGATCGCGTCTTTCGCTGCCGGCGACTGCTCGCGCTCGTAGGCGCGTGCTAGGGCACGGATGTAGTCGGCGGGATGATAGTAGGAGATGAACTGCAGTGCGTCGGCGACGCTTTGGATCAGATCGTTCTGGCGAATGGTGGTCATGGATGTTCCCGTTGCGCGTACCTGGCCGGGCCGGAGCCCATCAAGCGGTCGATGACTGCGATCGCAACCGCCGAGACCAGAAAGGTCAGATGGATCGTCACCTGCCACAGCATCGTCTTCTGATCGAGGTTTGCGGCGTTGATGAAGCTCTTGAGCAGGTGGATCGAGGAGATGCCGATGATTGCGGTCGCAA
This sequence comes from Burkholderiales bacterium, assembly GCA_049582365.1. GTDB lineage: Bacteria > Pseudomonadota > Gammaproteobacteria > Burkholderiales > SG8-39 > DAHVFK01. The sequence goes on from JBAUTW010000484.1 coordinate 2,269, forward strand.
GCTTCACCTTCAGTACGTTGGCGTTCACGTGCGACAGCCACTCCGGCTCATCCGGATGGCCCTCGAGGTTCAGGCGCGACACGAAGGTCTCATAGCCGCCGATGATCACCATGATCAGCAGATTCGAGATCATGACGACGTCGATCAGGCCGAGCACGATCAGCATGATCTCGGTTTCCGCGATGCTGCGATCCCAGACGATGCCGACCAGATGCAGCAGCTCGCGCACGAACTGCACCACGTAGACGCCCTGCGCAACGATCAGGCCGAGATACAGCGGGAGCTGCAGCCAGCGGCTGCTGAACAGCAGCCACGGCAGGGGCCGCAGGCGCATGTTCGCTACTGAGCGAGGGGATGTGTCCGGCAACACGAAGGGGAACGGAATCGCAACCCGATGACGGCGCAACTGTAGCACACGCAGGCGCGCGGCATTGCGCGTCCCGGCGCTTTACAAGGCACGGTTACGGTGGTTCCATTTGGGGTGAGCATACGTTGAACCATCCGCAGGAGGAACGGAGCGATGTCCAACATCGAAACGGTATTGCAGGAGACGCGGGTATTTCCCCCCGCGCCCGAATTTGTCAAGCAGGCGAACATATCCGGCATGCAGGCCTACCGCGCGTTGTGCGCCGAGGCAGAGAGGGACTTCGCGGGCTTCTGGAGCAGGCTCGCAAAGGAGCATGTGCTGTGGCAGAAACCGTTCAGCAAGACGCTTGACCAGTCCAACGCGCCGTTCTTCAAGTGGTTCTATGACGGGGAGCTGAACGCGTCCTACAACTGCCTCGACCGGCATCTCAAGACGCAGCCCGACAAGATCGCGATCATCTTCGAGGCCGACGACGGCAAGGTGACCAAGATCACCTACAAGGCGCTCTATCACGAGGTGTGCCGCTTCGCCAACGCCCTCAAGAGCCACGGTGTCAAGACGGGTGACCGGGTGCTGATCTATATGCCGATGTCGATCCAGGTCGTGGTCGCGATGCAGGCCTGCGCCCGTATCGGCGCCACTCACTCCGTGGTGTTCGGCGGATTCTCGGCCAAGAGCCTTCAGGAACGCATCGTCGACGCCGGCGCCACGGAGGTGATCACCGCGGACGGACAGTTCCGCGGCGGCAAGGAGATTCCGCTCAAGCCTGTGGTCGACGAGGCGCTTGCCATGGGCGGTTGCGAGGGCGTGAGGAACGTCATCGTCTACAAACGCTCGGGCAGCTCGGTGCCGATGCAGGCGCCGCGCGACAAATGGTGGGACGACGTGGTGAAAGGCCAGGCGGACAGCTGCGACCCGACCTGGGTCAACGCCGAGCATCCGCTGTTCATTCTCTATACCTCGGGCTCAACCGGCAAGCCGAAAGGCGTCCAGCACTCGACCGCGGGCTACCTGTTGTGGTGCATCCTCACCATGAAATGGGTGTTCGACCACAAGCCGAGCGACGTCTTCTGGTGTACCGCCGACGTCGGCTGGGTAACGGGCCACAGCTACATCACCTACGGCCCGCTCGCGGTCGGTGCGACTGAAGTGATGTTCGAGGGCGTGCCCACTTACCCGGACGCGGGGCGGTTCTGGAAAATTATCCAGGACCACAAGGTAAGCGTGTTCTACACCGCGCCGACCGCGATCCGCTCGCTGATCAAGGCAGGCGGAGATCTGCCGAAGAAATACGACCTGTCCTCGCTGCGCATCCTCGGCACGGTGGGAGAGCCGATCAATCCCGAGGCCTGGATGTGGTACCACGAGACCGTCGGCCGCGGGCGCTGTCCGATCGTCGACACCTGGTGGCAGACCGAAACCGGCGGGCACCTGATTTCGCCACTGCCGGGTGCCACGCCGACCAAGCCCGGTTCGGCGACCTTGCCGTTGCCCGGGATCTTTGCCGACATCGTGGACGAGACGGGACACCCGGTAGGCCGCGGCAAAGGGGGGATCCTGGTGATCACGCGACCCTGGCCGTCGATGCTGCGCACCATCTGGGGCGACCCGGAGCGCTACAAGAAGACCTACTTCCCAGACGAATTTAAGGGCAGGCTCTACCTCGCCGGCGACGGCGCGAGTACCGACGAGGAGGGCTATTTCAGGATCGTCGGCCGAATCGACGATGTGCTGAACGTGTCGGGCCACCGCCTGGGCACGATGGAGATCGAGTCGGCGCTGGTGGCGAATTCCAAGCTGGTTGCCGAGGCCGCGGTAGTGGGACGCCCGGACGACTTGACCGGAGAGGCCATCGTGGCCTTCGTGGTGACCAAGGGACCGCGGCCGAGCGGAGAGGAGGCGAAGAAGGTCGCGCAGGAGTTGCGCAACTGGGTAGCGAAGGAAATCGGACCGATCGCGCGCCCAAAGGAGATTCGCTTCGGCGACAACCTACCGAAGACGCGCTCGGGAAAAATCATGCGGCGGCTGCTGCGCTCTCTGGCCAAGGGTGAGGAGATTACCCAGGACGTCTCGACGCTCGAGAATCCCGCGATCCTGGATCAGCTCAAGCAGCCCACCTGAGCGACCGCGCTAGGGCTGCGACGACTCGGAGGCCATGAGGGCCTTTGCGTCGAGCTGGCGGCGCAATTCGCGGCGCACTTCCTGCCAGCCGAAGCGCACCGAGTTGCGTACGATTTCCTCATCGAGCAGCTTGAGCTGCTCGAGGACGGGCGCGCATTCGATCAGGGTCCGCGGGCTCTCGCTGAAGGGCGACGAGTCGTCCGCTACGGTCGCCCAGTCGATCTGGGCGATCCTGGCGTGCAGGCGTCGTGCGCCGGCCTCGTCGCGGCCGCCTTCGCTCGCGTCCAGAATGGCTCCGATCGTCGCTTGCAGCAGGGATGTTACGCGGCACCGTTCCGCGCCGCTGCGCTGCGCAATGAGGCCGCCCGCATAGACTGACACGTCGGACAGGCAAGCGAACCACATCTGCCACTTGGCGATTTCGATCGCCTTCACGAACTCGTCGTTGGCGAACAGCTGCGGGTAGCGCATGCCGGCGCGTGTCCTGAGGTAGCCGTAGAGCGACGTCTGGGTGACATAGCTGGCGCGGGACTCGAGGAAGCCGCGCAACGCGTCGCGGTCGGCGATCGGCTCGGCGCGACTCCAGCGCTCGGCGCCGAAGTAACCTCGCAGGGCACACCAAGCGTCCCTCAGCAGGCGCCCTAAATTATTGATCCGGCTGAACATTGATAAATCTTGACATTTCATGCAAGGAATTGGAGCATCCGACACAGACTGCGGCCGGGCTTGGAGGGGGCGCGCGCAGGCAGGCGCGCCGTTCTCGCCCCGGGCGTGGGCAGAGCTATCCATTAATAACGATGATGTCGAGAGGAGGAGGATAGTCGATGAGCGCCGATATATCTCAAAAAGAGGTCCACTGGCAGCGAACCAAGGGCCTGATGATCGTGCATTTGGTCATCTGGTTCATCTTTGCCTTCGTGGTCCATTGGTTCGCGCCGCAGTTGAACAAGTTCTCGTTCATTGGCTTCCCGCTCGGCTTCTATATGGCCGCGCAGGGATCGCTGATCGTTTTCGTGATTCAGTTGTTCGTATTCGCGAAACAGCAAGAGTCGATCGATCGCGAATGCGGCATGGCCGAAGACCAATAAGAGGATTGGGGGGAGATCGCAATGGCTCTATTCAAAATGCAAGGCGCGTTCGTCGAGAACCTGCCGAAGATCTACGGTTTGTATACAGGCGGCTTTCTCGTCTTCATCGCCATCATGGCCCTGGGCGAGAAGATGGGCATGGGCGAGGACGCGATCGGCATCGGCTTCGTCGGCTTTACGGTGGTGATCTACGCGCTGATCGGGTACCTGTCGCGCACCATGCAGGTCGACGCCTACTACGTTGCGGGCCGCCAGGTGCCGCCGGTCTTCAATGGCATGGCGACTGCGGCGGACTGGATGTCTGGGGCGTCGTTCGTTGCAATGGCCGGCGGCATCTATATGGCGGGGTATCCGTACCTCGCGTTCGTGGTCGGCTGGACCGGCGGCTACGTGCTGGTGGCGGTGCTGATGGCACCCTACCTGCGCAAGTTCGGCTGCTACACGGTGCCCGACTTCATCGGCACGCGCTACGGCGGCAATTTCGCGCGCTTGTGCGCGGTGATCGTCCTGGTGGTCGCGTCGTTCACCTATGTGACCGCACAAATCGACGCCACGGGCACGATCGCGTCGAAGGTGTTCCAGATTCCCTACGGGGTCGGCGTGTGGTTCGCGCTGATCGCTATCCTGCTATGCGCGATGCTGGGCGGCATGCGGGCGGTGACCTGGACCCAGGTGGCGCAGTATATCGTGCTGATCATCGCGTACCTGGTGCCGGTTTTCTGGATGTCTTCGAAGCAGGGCTTCGGCGTGTTCCCGCAGTTCGAGTACGGAGCGGCGGTCGCTCGACTGGCTGATGTGGAAACCCTGCAACAAGTGGGCGTCCTGAAGCCCGAGCACGCGGTACCAGGTTTGGCCGCACTGACGGTGCACCACGCCGCAGCGGCCGATACGGCGATGGCGGCCTGGAAGTTCGTCACGCTGACGGCGTGCATGATGATGGGCACCGCATCGCTGCCGCACATCCTGATGCGCTACTTCACCACCCCGTCGGTGAGTGCCGCACGCAAGTCGGTGGCCTGGTCGCTGCTGTTCATCTTCCTGCTCTACTTCACGGCGCCGGCACTCGCGACGCTCAGCAAGCTGTCGGTGCTGGATCCGAACGTGGCGACGAGCATCATCGGCAAGTCGATATCGTCGGTGAATGCGCTCGACTGGGTACAGAAATGGAGCCACGTTGGCATGCTGAAGATCGTCGACAGCAATAACGACGGGATTCTGCAGATCAACGAGTTCTTCATGCGACCGGACATCGTCGTACTGGCGACGCCGGAGATGGCGGGCCTGCCCGCAGTGGTGTCAGGCCTGGTCGCCGCGGGCGGTCTAGCCGCGGCGATGTCGACCGCGGACGGCCTGCTGCTGGCGATTGCCAACGCGCTGTCGCACGACCTGTACTACAAGATGATCAACCCCAAGGCCGAGACGGCCACCAGGCTGATCGTCGCGCGGGTCCTGCTGGTAGGCATCGGCGCGGCAGGCTCGGCGGTGGCGAGTATGAAGCTGACCGGGATCCTGGGCGCGGTGGCTTGGGCCTTCGATTTCGCGATGTCCGGACTGTTCTTCCCGCTGGTGCTCGGCGTATGGTGGAAGCGCGCCAACGCCCCGGGCGCGATTGCCGGGATGATCGCCGGATTCGGAGTCGGCTCCTGGTACCTGTACATGGTGTACACGAAGGCGATGGCGCCCTGGATCGGGATCGACGATCTGCGCTTCGGCATCATCGGCGCCGGAGCGAGCCTGATCGCGATGGTGGCGGTCACGCTGATGACCAAGGAACCGGACGCCGAGACGCAGGCCATGGTCGACGAGGTCCGAATTCCAAGGGGTGCGACCGTTCTGGCATCGACGCACTAGCGCCAGCGCCGTAAACCGAGCCGGGGCGAGAGCGATTCGCCCCGGCTTTTTTTTGTCGCAACGCCTTAAAATGACGCTCGAGTCCTGCTCGGGGAAAGCTGATGACTGAGGCCTTTCCGGTCTGGGTGATCGTAATCGATTACCTTCTTGGCGTGATCATGTGGACCCTGATCGGCCGCTTTGGCATGGGGATCTTCCTGCCCGAAGACAGTAACTTCTTTTTTATGCGCGCGTTCGTGCGCACGACCGATCCGCTGCTCAAGCTGTTTTCACCGATCACGCCGTCCTTTCTGGTGCGGCCGCTGGTTCCTCTCTACGTGGCCTGGTTCTTCTTCATGATCCGCTTTTACCTCATGCCACTGCTGCTCGGCTACATGGTCATGGGCATGCTGTCGTTTCCCCTCGAAGGCGAGATCGCGCGGGGCATCCAGCGCGTATTCGGGAGGTTGATGCACTAGCCGCAGAGTGCGCAGTCATGCAACGGAACCGGAACCTTAGGCCCGCGAACCATACCGCGCTCGCTGCGCTGCCTGCGGTGGTGCTCGACCTCGAGACGACCGGCCTCGACGTCACGCGCGAACGAGTCGTACAAGTCGGTGCGATCGCGATGCTGGGGGCGAAGATTCTCGACCAGCCTCCTCTCGACCAGCTGATCGATCCGGAAATTCCCATTCCGCCGACCGCGAGCCGGGTTCACGGGCTGAAGGACGATGACGTGGCCGGCGCACCGACCTTTGCCGCCTTTGCGCCGACGCTGCACGAGATCCTTTCGGGGCGAGTCGTGATCGGCCACAACGTGGGTTTCGACCTCGCCATATTGCGTCATGAGGCAGCCCGCGCAGGTATCGCCTGGCACGATCCGCCGGCGCTCGATCTCGTCTTGCTGACCGGCGCGCTCGAGCCTTCGTTGCCCGATCTCGGGCTGGAAACGGTGGCGCGCCTGCTCGGCGTCACGATTCGGGGACGGCATACCGCGCTCGGCGATTGCACCGCGACAGCGCAGGTCTACGCGCGGCTGCTGCCGCGCCTGCGCGAGGCCGACGTGCGCACGCTGGGCGAAGCGCTCGCGCTCTCCGCGCGCCGCACGGATTTGGTTTTGAGCCAGGCGCAGGCGCGCTGGCACGCGGTTCCAGGTGAGGCGGCGGCAGCGCCGCCGCCCCTGCCGTTGACGCGCATCGACAGCTACATCTTCGAGCGCCGCCTTGTGGACTTGATGAGCACCCCGCCTGTAGTCGTCAGCGCGCAGGCGACTTTGCGCGAGGCGGCGCGTAGGATGTGCGGCCGACGAGTCGGCGCCGTACTGGTCGGCTCGGCTGGCGAACCGCCGCAGGGGATACTTACGGAGCGCGATCTTCTCGGCGCGATCGCAGGACACGAGCACGACCTTGATTCGACCCGCGTCGCGGAAGCCATGTCCGCCCCGGTAGAGACGATGGGCGGCGACGAGATGCTCTATCGGGCGCTGGGACGCATGGATCGTCTGCGAATCCGACACCTGTGCGTGGTCGATGCCGGAGGCGCCGCAATTGGGATGCTCTCTCAACGCGACTTGTTGCATCACCGAGCCAGCGCCGCCGACGTGCTGGGCGATGCACTCGCCGAGGCGCACGAAGCACCGGCGCTGGCGGCCGCCTACGGCCAGGTGCCGGACGTGGCTTCGCGCCTGGTGGCGGAAGGACTTGGCGGCGTCGATGTTGCACGGGTAGTGTCGAACGAAGTGCGCGGTCTTAGCGCGCGGGCGGCGGAAATCGCCCTTGCGCGTCTGGGCGCCGAGGGCCGCGGTACCGCGCCGGCGCCATGGTGCCTGCTGGTTCTTGGGTCGGGCGGGCGCGGCGAAAGCCTGCTGGGGGCGGACCAGGACAATGCGCTGATCCATTCAGGCACAGAGGACAACGATCCCTGGTTTGCCGAGTTCGGTGCGCGCATTGCCACACTGCTGGACGAAGCGGGTCTGCCGCGCTGCAAGGGCGGCGTTATGGCGGCAAACCGTGAGTGGCGCGGCAGCGCGAAGGAATGGCGCGAGCGAGTCGATGGGTGGCTGCGCCACGCGCGACACGAGGACCTGATGCATGTCGACATATTCTTCGACCTGGCCGCGGTAGTGGGGGAGGCAAGCCTTGCGCGCACCCTGCACGCTGCTGCGGTAACGGCTGCATCGCACACGCCGCCGTTCACCAACCTGCTTGCTGAATGGGTATCCACGCTCAGGCCGCCGCTTCGGCTCTTTGGCATGCTGAAGACGGTAGAAGGACGAATCGACCTGAAGCGGGGCGGTCTGCTGCCGCTGGTCGGGATCGCGCGCGCGCTCGCTTTGCGCGTCGGCTCGTCGGCGCGGTCGACCCCCGACCGCCTGCGGGACGCCACCACGGCAGGACGCCTGGCGGAGAGCGATGCGGCCACCCTCATCGAAATGCACGCGGACTTCCTGGACCTCGTGCTGCGCCAGCAGCTATGGGACCTCGAGGACGGCGTGCGGCCATCGAGTCGGGTGGCGCTCACGCGCCTCGGCAAGGAAGGCGCGCGCCGCCTGCGCGGCCAGCTTAGGCGGCTGGACGCGATTCTAGGTGGATTGGACGGTGCGATCTCCGGGTAACGCGCGCGGCTCTGCTAAAATTCCCGACGTCCGAAGAACGGAGAGATGGCCGAGCGGTCGAAGGCGCACGCCTGGAAAGTGTGTATGCGTGATGAGCGCATCGAGGGTTCGAATCCCTCTCTCTCCGCCACGAATGAAGACGCTTTGCGTGCGGCAGGCTTGCGCAAGGCGTTTCGGGCATAATGGCCGTGTAGTAGACAACCGTCTACGGCGGGCCTCCCCGCATTGTGGCCCGGTGAATCTGGTCAGGTCCGGAAGGAAGC
>JBAUTW010000485.1:0-29043 GCA_049582365.1 Burkholderiales bacterium
CTGCTGCGCCAGCCTCACCCGGCCCCGGCTGTGCGCGAGCGCGAGCGCTGCGCCGCCGAGCTCGCCTGAGACCCAGATATCGTCTTCCGGCCGCGCCCCCGAGCGCAGCAGCGCGCGCCCTTCGGGAACCTCGCCCAGGATGGTGACCGCGATCACCAGGCTTCCGCGCGTGGTGTCACCGCCGATCAGGTCGACCCCGTAGCGCCCGGCGAGCGCGTACCACCCCGCCGTGAAGGCTGCCAGCCAGGCTTCGTCGGCCTGCGGCAGCGCGAGCGCGAGCGTCGCCCAGCGCGGTGCGGCGCCCATCGCAGCCATGTCGGACAGGTTTACCGCGAGGGCCTTGTGGCCGAGCGAGCGCGGATCGGCCCCGACGGCGAAGTGGCGGCCTTCCAGCAACATGTCGGTGGAGACCGCCAGCGCCATGCCGGGCCCAGGCTGCACCAGGGCGGCGTCGTCGCCTACCCCGAGCAGCGCGCTGCGTGCGGGACGGTCGAAATAGCGCCGAATCAGCTCGAACTCAGAAAGCATCGCCCCGCCAGTGTAGCGCGGGTCGCGCACCGGGCAGCGACTCAGTCCGCGCGCGCTCAGGCGGTCTGTCGCGACCGCGCGACCTCGTCCGGGCGCAGCCGGGCAGCGAGCTTTTCGAGCACGCCGTTGACGAAGCGATGGCCCTCGGCGCCGCCGAAGCTCTTGCCGAGCTCGATCGCCTCGTTGACCACCACCTTGAACGGCGTCTCGGGATGCGCCATCAACTCGAGCGCGCCGATGTACAGGATCGCCCGCTCCACCGGCGAGAGTCGGCCGAACGAGCGCCCGGTGACGCAGGGCAGCAGCAGCGCCTCGAGCTCCGCCGCGCGACTGAGCACGCCGCCGACCAGTTCCCCGGCGAGCACCTGATCGCAGCGATCGTAACCCTCCAGCGCCTTCGCCTGCTCGAGGATCTCGCGCGCGTCGCCGCCGGCAAGCTGCCACGTGTAGAGCGCCTGCAGAGCGATTTCGCGCGCGCGGCGCCGATAACTCTTCATCGCCAGCGCTCCGTGAGTTCGCTGCGCAGGCGCGCCATCTCGACCGCAACGCGCACGGCCTCGGCCCCCTTGTCTGCGCGCGCTAGCGCCTGCGCCTCGTCGTCGGTGGTGAGAATGCCGTTCGCCACCGGAATGCCGAACTCGAGCGCGACGTCCATCACGCCGCGCGCCGACTCATTGGCAACCACCTCGAAATGGTAGGTATCGCCGCGCACCACCGCACCGATCGCCACCAGGGCATCGAACCGGCCCGACTGCGCCATCCACTGCAGTGCGAGAGGGATCTCGAGCGCCCCCGCGACGCTCGTGCGCACGACATCCTCAGCGCGCACGCCAAGAGCGGCGAGTTCGGCATCCGCTCGCGCCAGCAACCGCGCCACGATCTCCTGGTTGAACCGGCTGGAGACGATGCCGATGCGCAGGCCCGCGCCGCTGATCGATCCGGCCATCGCTCAGCCCCTGGGCCGCGGCAAATCGGCGTAGCCCGTGACCTCGAGCCCGAACCCCGCCATGCTCGGCATCTTGCGCGGCGCTGCCATCAAGCGCATCTTGCCGACGCCGAGATCGCGCAGAATCTGCGCCCCGATGCCGTAAGTGCGCAGGTCCGTGCTGCGCAGATCGCGGCGCGGAGCCCTTTCTTCAGGCCAGGCCTCCGCCAGGCGCTCTTCAAGCGCGTCGTCGGACTGCGCGCAGTTGAGCAGCACCATGATGCCGGCTCCAGAGGCGGCGATCGCCACCAGCGCCTCCGGAATGCTCCACGAGTGCGCGCCCGGGCCCGAATCGAGCAGATCGACGATCGACAGCGGCTCGTGCACGCGCACCAGCACCTCCGTATCGGCGCGGATCTCGCCGCGCAGCAGTGCAAGGTGTGTGCCGCCGGTCGGTACGTCGCGATAAGCCACCATCCGAAAGCGCCCACAAGCGGTGTCGATCTCCCGCTCGACCGAGCGTCGCACCAGGGACTCGTTGGCCCCGCGGTACTGGATAAGGTCGGCGATGGTGCCGATCTTCAGCTTGTGCGCCGTGGCAAACTCGATCAGCTGCGGCAGGCGGGCCATCGTACCGTCGTCGTTCATCACCTCGCAGATCACCGCGGCCGGCGTGAGTCCGGCCAGCTGCGCCAAATCGCATCCGGCCTCGGTATGCCCCGCCCGGACCAGCACCCCGCCGGGCTGCGCCACGACCGGGAAGATATGGCCTGGCTGTACGATGTCCGCCGGCTTCGCATCGCGTGCCACGGCCGCACGCACCGTTCGCGCCCGGTCGTGCGCCGAGATTCCCGTTGTCACGCCGTCCGCGGCCTCGATCGATACGGTGAAGTTGGTCCCCATCGGCGAGCGGTTGTCATGCACCATTGGCGGCAAATCGAGCTGGCGGCAGCGCTCCTTGGTAAGCGTCAGGCACACCAGGCCACGCGCATGTTTGGCCATGAAATTGATCGCCTCCGGTGTGACGTGCTCGGCCGCGACGACGAGGTCGCCCTCGTTCTCGCGATCCTCTTCGTCGACCAGGATGACCATGTGGCCCGCCCTGAGCTCGGCGACGATCTCGGGGGTGGGGCTGATGGTGGTGATCTCGCGCCGCATGTTCGGATTATAGTGCCGGCCCGGAAACGAAAACGGGGCGCCTTTGCGCCCCGTTCGGCCTGGTATCCGGCGTTGCGTTTACTCTTGCGTTTCCGCTGCTTCCACGTCCGCGGCGCCTCGGGCAGCGATCTTCTCGCGGATCCGCGCCGACTTGCCGGAACGCTCGCGCAAGTAGTAAAGCTTGGCGCGTCGCACGTCGCCCTTGCGCTTGACCTCGATCGATGCGATCAGCGGCGAGTAGCTCTGGAAGGTGCGCTCGACGCCCTCGCCCGAGGAAATCTTGCGCACGACGAAGGAGGAATTCAGGCCGCGGTTGCGCTTGCCGATCACCACGCCTTCGAACGCCTGCACGCGCTTGCGCTCGCCCTCGACGACGTTGACGTTGACCACCACGGTGTCGCCCGGCGAGAAATCCGGGATCTTGCTTCCGAGGCGCTCGATTTCTTCCTGTTCGATCTTCTGGATAAGGTTCATGGCTATGCTCCGTTTCTCTGCTCCTGCCGGAATTCGTCCAGCAGCTTGCGTTCCTCTTCGTTCAATTCCCTCGCCGCGAGCAAATCCGGCCTCCTGAGCCAGGTCCGTCCCAGCGCCTGCTTCAGCCTCCAACGCCGGATCTGCTCATGGTGCCCGGACAGCAGCACCTCCGGCACGCGCGCGCCGGCGTAGATCTCCGGTCGCGTGTACTGCGGGCAATCGAGCAGTCCGCGTGCAAAGGACTCCTCCACTACCGATTCTTCGTCGCCGAGCGCCCCCGGCAGCTGCCTCACCACTGCGTCGATCAACGCCATCGCCGCCAACTCGCCGCCCGACAGGACGAAGTCCCCGAGCGACAGCTCTTCGTCGACGCGGCGCGAAAGCAGCCTTTCGTCGACACCCTCGTAGCGCCCGCACAGCAACGTCAGCGCCCGCTCCCGCGACAGCTCGACCACCCTGCGGTGTTCGAGCCGCCCGCCCTGCGGCGAGAGGAAGATTACCCTGCCTTTCGCCTCGCCCTGCGACGCAGCCACCGCGTCGAGCGCCTTCTCCAACGGTTCGGCCAGCATCACCATGCCCGGCCCGCCGCCGTACGGACGATCATCTACCGTCCGGTAGTTGTCCGCGCTGAAATCGCGCGGATTCCACGTTTCCAGCCGCCACAGCCCCCGCTCCTTCGCGCGGCGCGTAATTCCCGACTGCGTCACTGCCACCAGCGCCTCGGGGAACAGCGTCACCACGTCGAAGCGGACTACCACTCCGCGCCCCACTCCACCTCGATGCGCCTGCCCTCGAGATCGACCTTTTTCACCACCGCCGGCACGAAGGGCAGCAGACGCATGCTCTTGTCGCCCGCCAGCTCCATCACGTCGTGGGCGCCATTCGAGAACAGCCCCTGCACGACTCCCAGCACCGATCCTTGCGCGTTCACCACCTCGAGGCCCACCAGATCGGCCCAGTAATACCGCCCCGCTTGCGGCTCCGCCAGCGCCGCGCGCGGCAGCGCGACCTTGCTGCCTTTCAGGACCAGCGCCTGCTCGCGCGTCTCGATCCCTTCGAGTTTGGCGAGCAAGTTGCCGGAATGAACCCGGCTTTGCTCGACCCTGTACGTCGCGTCCCCGATGCGCCAGGCCGCGTGCGCTTCGAGAGCGCCGGGCTCGGCACTGTATGGCACCACCCGTATCCAGCCGCGCACGCCGTAGTTCCCGGCGACACGGCCCATTTCAATCAGCTGCTCAAGCGGCTTTCTTGCCAAACTGCTTTACGAGCCGCACGACCGTGGGCGAAAGCTGCGCGCCCCTTCCTTGCCAGTGCTTAACGCGCTCCACGTTGACGCGCAGGGCCTCGCGGCCTTCAGGTGCCTTGGGGTCGTAGAAACCCACGCGCTCGATAAAGCGCCCGTCCCGCGCCCGGCGCGAATCGGCCACCACCATGTGGTAAAAAGGCCGCTTGTTGGCGCCGCCGCGCGCCAGTCGAATCACCACCATTGGGTATCCCCGTCGAACTGCGAAAAGGCGCGGATTATACGGTGAAAATCAGGGTTTTGTGAAGCCCGGCGCGCGGGCGCTCCAAACCGACCCGCTAGCGCATCCCGGGCAGGGCGCCCTTCATGTTGCGCATCATGCGCGCGAGGTTGCCGCCCTTCATCATCTTCATCATCTTCTGCATCTGCTCAAACTGATTCAGAAGGCGATTCACCTCCTGCACCGAAACCCCCGCACCTGCAGCGATTCGACGCTTGCGGGAGGCCTTGAGCAGCTCGGGCTTCGCGCGCTCCTGCGGCGTCATCGAGTTGATGATGCCTTCTATGCGGCGCATTTGGCGATCGTCCTGCAGCTGCGCCGGATTGACCTGCCCCGTAAGCTGCGTCGGCAGCTTGTCCATCAGCGCCGACATGCCTCCCATCTTCTTCATCTGCTGGATCTGTGCCTTGAAATCCTCCAGATCGAAGCCCTTGCCCCTCTTGATCTTGTCGGCGAAACGCTTTGCTTCCTCGAGATCGACACCCTTGCGCGCTTCTTCAACCAGGGAAACGATATCCCCCATGCCGAGAATCCGCGAAGCCATGCGTTCCGGGTAGAAAGCCTCGAGCCCGGCGAGTTTCTCGCCTACACCGACGAACTTCACCGGCATGCCGGTGACCTGGCGCACCGACAGCGCCGCGCCGCCACGCGCGTCGCCGTCCAGTTTGGTCAGAATCACACCGGTCAGCGGAAGCGCGTCGTTGAATGCCTTGGCGACGTTGACCGCATCCTGCCCCTGCATGGCGTCGACGACGAACAGAGTCTCGACCGGGGCAAGGATAGCGTGCAGCGCGGCTATCTCCTTCATCATCGCTTGGTCGATGGCCAGGCGGCCTGCGGTGTCCACGATCAGAACGTCGTGGTAGTGCGTCTTTGCGTGCCCGAGCGCGCGGCGCGCGATGTCCGCCGGCGCTTCGTCGGGCGAGGTCGCCAGAAAGTCCGCTTCCGCCTGCGCGGCGACCGCCTCGAGCTGGTCGATTGCCGCCGGCCGGTAAACGTCGCAGGAAACGACCAAAACCTTCTTCTTCTGTTCCCTCAGCAAGCGAGCAAGCTTGCCCGTGGTCGTGGTCTTGCCGGAGCCCTGCAGGCCCGCCATCAGTATCACGGCAGGGGGCTGCGTGGCGAGATCGAGCCCGACGTTGGCGTCGCCCATCAGGTGGGTCAGCTCGCGATGCACGACGCCGACCAGAGCTTGGCCCGGGGTCAGGCTGCCGATCACGTCTTGCCCGAGCGCTTTCTCGCGCACGGCCGCGATGAAGTCCTTGACCACCGGCACGGCGCAGTCGGCCTCGAGCAGCGCGACCCGGACCTCGCGCAGTGCGTCCTGAATATTGGACTCGGTGAGGCGGGCCTCGCCGCGCAGCGTCTTGACGATGCGCCCAAGCCGCGTTGTCAGGTTGTCGAGCATTCGATGGCTGTGCCGGGCAGGGAGGTGCCGCGACAACGCGGCACGCGGTGATAAACTGAAATGATGCCGTACATTCTACTGCACGTGCTGACCTGCGCCGTGTACGCGGGGCTCGCGCTGCACTTCTGGAGAACGCGCTGGTCGGCTAAGCCGGCAGCCCCGCCCGAGGGCGAACCGTCGGGCGGCCTGCGGACTTGGGAACGGGCGGCGCTGCTGTTGCCGCTCGCGTTGCACGGTTGGCTGCTGTATGCCGACGTCATAGCACCATCCCAGCCGCGCTTTGGGTTCGCCCATGCACTGTCGGCGATGCTCTGGCTGGCAGTGCTTTTCTACTGGGCGGAAAGCTTCTTCTACAATCTCGAAGGCATGCAGGCGCCGGTGCTCGCACTCGCGGCGCTCACGGCGCCGCTACCGGCCATCTTCCCGGGCTACGCCACGACGCACGCGGCCTCGCTCGAGTTCAAGCTCCACATCGTGCTCGCAATGCTGGCTTACAGCCTGTTCACCATCGCCATCCTGCATGCGCTGCTGATGGCGGTGATGGAACGCCGCCTGCACGGCGCGCGCAAGGGACCGATGGCGATCGGCGAGCCGCTCGGGCCGCTGCGCGGCCCGTTCGCCTCGCTACCACCCTTGCTGACGCTCGAGAAGCTGCTGTTCCGTCTCATCGGCGCGGCATTTGCGCTGCTCACCCTTACTCTCGCGACCGGGATCATTTTTTCCGAATCGCTGTTCGGCCGGCCGATCCGGTTTGACCACAAGTCCGTGTTCGCGGTGGTCTCCTGGCTCACCTTCGCTGCGCTCCTGGTCGGGCGCCACTTCTACGGTTGGCGCGGCCGCACTGCGCTGCGCTGGACGCTCGCCGGATTCGTATTGCTGCTGCTGGCCTACATCGGAAGCCGGTTCGTGCTCGAGGTCGTGCTGGGACGGGGCGCAACCTAGCGGCGCCGATGGAAGGCATCCCCTTATCGGCGGAGCTGGCGGTTCTGGTCGTACTGCTGGTGCTGTCGGCGTTCTTTTCGATCGCCGAAACGACCATGATGGCGCTGAACCGCTATCGACTGAAGCACTTGGTGGCCCAGGGTCACGGCGGCGCGCGGCGCGCGTCGGCGCTGCTCAAGCGCACCGATCGTCTGCTCGGCGGCATTCTCATCGGCAACACCCTCGCGATAACCGCAGCAACCACCGTCGCGAGCGTGGTTGCAGTGCGCCTGCTGGGCGAAGACAAGCTCACCTACGCCGTGAGCACGTTCGTGATTTCGTTCCTGATCATCGTGTTCTCCGAGATAACGCCCAAGGTGGTGGGTGCCACTTTTCCGGAGCGCATCGGGCTACCCCTCGCCTACGTCATCGGGCCGGTGCAGCGGCTGCTCGATCCGGTCGTGTGGTTCGTCAATCTTTTCGTCCGTCCGCTGCTGCTGCTGCTGGGCGTCCGGCCCGAGGAAGATGTCGAGGTGCAGAAGCTTTCGCCGGAGGAAATCCGCACCTTGGTGCTCGAGTCTTCGAGCTTCATGCCGAAGAAGCACGTGAGCATCCTGCTCAACCTATTCGAGCTGGGCAGCATCACGGTACAGGACATCATGGTGCCTCGCGCGCGCATCGAATCGCTCAAGCTCGACGACGACATGGACGCCATCAAGCGCCAGATGGCGACCGCGTATCACCGCCGGCTGCCCGTGTTTCGCTCCAGCCAGGGCGACGTGGCAGGTGTGCTGCACCTGCGCAAGGTACTCGGCCCTCTGGATGCGGGTGCATTCAACAAGGCGACGCTCGAAGAGCTGGTCGCCGAGCCGTACTTCGTGCCTGCGGCGACGCCGGTATTCACCCAACTGCAGTACTTTCAGGAAAGGAGGGAGAACATCGCGCTGGTGGTCGACGAGTATGGCGAACTGATGGGGCTGGTCACCCTGGGCGACATCATCGAGGAGATCATCGGCAAGTTCACCACCACCGTTCCATCCGCGGCGCCCGCGCTGCGCTGGGACCAGGACGGCAGCGCGGCGGCCGACGGCGCGATGCCGGTGCGCGAGGTCAACCGCGCGCTGGGCCTGAGCCTGCCTACGGACGGGCCTAAGACGCTAAATGGCCTGATCCTGGAGCATTTGCAGGACATCCCGGAGGCCGACGTCTCGATCAAGATCTCCGGCGTGCCGATGGAAATCGTCCACTCGCAGGGACGGGCTGTGAAAGCAGTGCGCATTTTCCGCCCTGCGGAGGCCGCCGCAGCCCCGGAGAAAGCCGTCTAAGGGACCTCTGACAAGGTCTTTCATTCAACTGTTTCGACCAAGGAAAACGTCGCTTCGTCAGCGCGTTAGCGCCGAAACCTGAGGCTTTACAAAAACCCAGCCCCAAGGCATTATCGACCGCTAACAGCGGAGCCTCACACCATGGCCCGAGCACTGGCCACAGCTCAGTCGATACCGCCCGCGAGCGGGCTGGCCGGGCTTGCGCGTGCGCTGGTTCAGCACGGCCAGCTCGAGGAGTCGGAAGCCGAGGCGTTGGCGCGCGACGCGCATCGCGCCGGCATTACCTTCGTCGAGCAGTTGATAAAGAGCGGGCGCGCACGCGCGGAGGATGTGGCGCAGTTCGCGTCCTCCACCTTCGGCTATCCGCTCCTCGATCTGTCGGCCTACGACCATAGCTATCTGCCGCGCGGCGCGATCGACGCCAAGATGATCCAGGCCGCCCGAGTCGTGCCGCTATACGTCCGCGGCAAGCACCTCGCGCTGGCAGTGTCCGATCCCACTCGCACGGACGTGATCCACGACGTGAAGTTTCATTCCGGTCTCGCGGTCGATCCGATCGTGGTGGAGGACGACAAACTCACCGTGCTGGTCGAGGCGGCGGTCAGGAGCGCGGAGCAGGCGCTGGACGCTTTCATCGACGAAAATTTCGACTTCGAGTTCGCCGAGGAGGAAGCCGCAGGAGACGCGTCGGCCGGGACAGCCGAGGTCGATGACGCGCCGGTGGTGAAGTTCATACAGAAGATGATGGTCGACGCCATCGTCGCCGGCGCTTCCGATATTCACTTCGAGCCTTACGAAAAAAACTACCGGGTCCGCTTCCGCGTTGACGGCGAGTTGCGCGAGGTCGCCGCCCCGCCGCTGGCAATCCGGGAGAAGGTCTCGGCGCGCATCAAGGTGCTGTCGCGGCTGGACATAGCCGAAAAGCGCGCGCCCCAGGACGGACGCCTCAAGCTCGCGGTGTCCAAGTCCCGCGCGATCGATTTCAGGGTTTCGACGCTGCCGACCCTGTTCGGCGAAAAGATCTGCATGCGGATCCTCGACCCCGCGGCAGCGATGGTCGGCATCGATGCGCTCGGCTACGAAGTCGAGCAGAAGCAGGCGCTGCTGGAGGCGATCGGCCGGTCTCACGGGATGGTGCTGGTGACCGGCCCGACCGGGAGCGGCAAGACCGTGTCGCTGTACACCTGCCTTGGCCTGCTCAACCGCCCGGAAACCAACATCTCGACAATAGAGGATCCGGTCGAAATCAACCTTCCCGGAGTCAACCAGGTAAACGTCAACGACAAAGTGGGTCTCAGTTTCGCGGCTGCGCTTAGGTCCTTCCTGCGCCAGGACCCGGATGTGATCATGGTCGGGGAAATCCGCGACCGGGAAACCGCCGAGATTGCGGTCAAAGCCGCGCAGACCGGGCACCTCGTGCTCGCCAGCCTGCACACGAACGATGCCCCCGCGACGCTCGCCCGCCTGATCAATATGGGCGTGGCACCGTTCAACATCGCCTCCAGCGTGAACCTGATCACGGCGCAAAGGCTCGCCCGCAGGCTATGCTCTTGCAAGCGGCCGGCCGACATTCCAGTCGAGGCGCTGCTCGAGGCCGGCTTCACCGAGGAAGACCTCGAGGGCGGCTGGCAGGCTTACGCGCCGATGGGATGCGAGCTTTGCAATGGACGGGGCTACAAGGGCCGGGTGGGCATCTATCAGGTGATGCCGCTATCGGAGGATATGCGCCGCATCATCATGAAAGGCGGCGACGCAATCGATGTGTTGGAGCGGGCGCGGGCCGAGGGGGTGCTGGACCTGCGCCAATCGGGTTTGCGCAAGGTACGCCAGGGTATGACCTCGCTGGAAGAAGTCATGGCCTGTACCAACGAATGACGCCGCAGGGCCTGCGGCGAGGCTTCTAAGGGAGTTTCTATGGCGACGGCAGCGGCAGCGAAGGGTCCCAAGGAGTTCATCTTCAATTGGGAAGGCAAGGATAAGAGCGGCAAGATCGTGCGCGGCGAAATGCGTGCGACCGGCGCGACCATGGTGAACGCCACCCTGCGACGCCAGGGCATCCTGGTGCAGAAGGTGAAGAAGCAGACCATGGGCCGCGGCGGCAAGGTAACCGACAAGGACATTACGCTTTTCACCCGTCAGCTGGCGACAATGATGAAGGCCGGCGTGCCGCTTCTGCAGTCGTTCGACATCGTCGGCAAGGGCGCGAGCAATCCGGCCGTGTCGAAGCTGCTGATGGAGGTCAAGACCGAAGTAGAAACCGGATCGTCCCTCGCCGCCGCGTTCAGGAAATACCCACTTCACTTCGACGCCCTGTTCTGCAACCTGGTCCAGGCTGGCGAGCAGGCCGGGATTCTGGAGAGCCTGCTGGATCGCCTTGCCATTTACAAGGAAAAGATCCTCGCCATCAAGTCGAAGATCAAGGCGGCGCTCTTCTATCCCATCGCGATCATCGTGGTTGCCTTTCTGATCACCGCGATCATTATGATTTTCGTCATTCCTGCGTTCAAGCAGGTGTTCACCAGCTTCGGCGCCGATCTACCCGCGCCGACGCTTTTCGTCATGGCGGTCTCGGATGCATTTGTCGCCTACTGGTACATAATCTTCGGCGTTATCGGCGGAGGTCTCTGGGCGTTCTTTGCCGCCTGGAAGCGTCTGTTGCCAGTGCAGGTCTTCATGGACCGGCTGATGCTGCGCCTGCCGCTGTTCGGAGCGCTGGTGCGCAAATCCACCATAGCGCGCTGGACGCGCACGCTTGCCACCATGTTCGCCGCCGGTGTGCCGCTGGTCGAAGCGCTCGACTCAGTCGGGGGCGCCTCGGGCAACCACGTTTACATGATGGCAACGAAGCAAATTCAGCAGGAGGTTTCCACCGGCACGTCCCTCACCGTCGCAATGCAGAACGCCACGGTCTTCCCTTCCATGGTGATACAGATGTGCTCCATCGGCGAGGAAACGGGCTCACTCGATGCGATGCTGGGAAAGGTGGCCGACTTCTATGAAGCCGAGGTTGATGACTCGGTTGAGGCACTGTCCTCGCTCATGGAGCCGATGATCATGGTCGTGCTTGGTACGCTGATCGGCGGCATGGTCATTGCGATGTACCTGCCGATCTTCAAGATCGGCCAGGCGGTCTGACGAAATCGGGCGAGCAATATTGATGGACGCCCTCAGCGGGCTCGCGCAGCCGCAGTTCGCGCCATGGATCGCAGCCGTCTTCGGCCTTTGCATCGGATCGTTCCTTAACGTCGTCATCCATCGTCTGCCGAAGATGATGGAGCGCGAGTGGCGCGCACAATGCGCCGAGCTCGGGGCGCCTGCAGGGGGGACCGAGGGTGTTGCGGCCGACCTGGAGCGTTTCAATCTAATGGTGCCGCGCTCTCGCTGCCCAAGCTGCGGGCATAGCATTGGCGCGCTCGAGAACATTCCCGTCGTCAGCTGGCTGATCCTGCGCGGTAAGTGCTCGGCTTGTGCGGCGCCGATCAGCGCGCGCTATCCAGTGGTGGAACTTGCCGCCGGCGCGGCAGGAGCCTACGCGGCCTGGCGCTACGGGTTTTCGCTCGCCTCACTTGGGGCGATGGCCTTCTGCTGGGTGATGATCGCACTGGCGTTCATCGATCTGGACACGCAGCTGCTCCCCGACGACCTCACGCTGCCTCTGCTTTGGGGTGGTCTCGCGCTCAACCTCGACGGAACATTCGCGTCGCTGCATTCGGCAGTGGTTGGCGCGATTGCGGGATATCTCTCGCTGTGGCTCGTGTACTGGGCCTTCAAGCTCGCGACCGGCAAGGAGGGAATGGGCTTCGGTGATTTCAAGCTGCTGGCGGCAATCGGCGCATGGCTCGGCTGGCAGGCACTGCCGCTTGTCATTCTGCTGTCGTCGGTGGTGGGCGCAGCGGCGGGAATCTCGCTGATGCTCTTCACCAAGCACGGCCGCGACCATCCAATTCCGTTTGGACCCTACCTCGCGGCGGCCGGACTGATCGCGCTATTCTGGGGAGCCGAGATCACGCAACGCTGGCTGCCGCTCGCCGGCTGATGCCGCTGGTGATCGGCCTGACCGGCGGCATAGGTAGCGGCAAGAGCGCCGCGGCCGATGAGTTTGCGCGGTTGGGAGCAACGGTAGTCGATGCCGATGCGATTGCGCACCAGCTCACCTGCGCCGGCGGTGCTGCAATCTCCGGGGTGCGCAACCTGTTCGGCGACGCGTACGTAGACGCAAGCGGGGCGATGGACCGGCGCAAGATGCGGGAGTTGGTGTTCGCAGATCCGGTCGGCAAACGTCGACTCGAAGGTTTGCTGCATCCGCTTATCCGCGAGGAATCGCTTCGGCAAATAGCTGCCGCGACGGGACCTTATGTGGTGCACGTGGTCCCGCTGCTGATCGAATCGCCGGACTATCGTCGGCACGTCGACCGTGTGCTGGTGATCGACTGTCCCGACGAGCTGAGGCTCGCGCGCGTAAAGGCGCGCAGCGGGCTCGCGGAGGACGAGGTACGCCGCATTATCGCGACGCAGGCGACCGCCGCCATGCGACGTGCGGCGGCCGACGATCTGGTGGACAACGGAGGCGGGCTGGAAGAGCTGCACGCGCAAGTGCGTGCGCTTCACCGACGCTATCTGGAGCTTGCGGCAGCCAGGCGTTAGGTTGTAATCGAGGCATAAATCCCTCAGAATCGTTGGAGTTTTCCAACAGCGAGGCGATCCCGGCGTCACCGTGATCACGTACGAGTATCCGCTCAACGAGCGCATCCGCACGCTTCTGCGCCTCGAAGACCTATTCGAGCGCTCGCGTCACTTTGTCGCGCGAACCGAGCAGCCCGACCACCACATGGCGCTGCTTACGCTGTTCGAGATTCTTGAGGTCGCGAGCCGCGCGGACCTGAAGTCCGACTTGCTGCAGGAGCTCGAGCGCCAGAAGCAGGTGCTGCTTTCGTTCCGCAACAACCCTGAGATATCGGAGGATGCGTTGAGCGGAGTCCTGCGCGACATCGAGCAGGCATCCGCGGCGCTCTTCTCCATGACCGGCAAGATCGGCCAGTATCTGCGCGAGAACGAGTGGCTGATGTCGATCAAGCAGCGAACCGGGATTCCGGGCGGCGCCTGCGAGTTCGATCTGCCGTCCTATCACTACTGGCTGCATCGCCCGGCCGAGGAGCGCATCGGACAGCTTGCCGCCTGGACCAGCCCGCTCTACCCTCTGCGCGACGGAACCGCGATTATCCTGCGCATCCTGCGCGAATCCGGAAAGCCGCAGGGGCTCGTCGCCCAGGGCGGCATGTTCCAGCAGATGCTGGGCGGCAAGACGGCGCAAATGCTGCGCGTGCGGCTCGATCCGGATGCTCCATGCGTGCCCGAGATCAGCGCCAACAAGTACGTGCTAAACATCCGCTTCCTGGCGCAGTCTAGGGAGGACTCGCGCCCCAAGACAGCCGACTGGGACGTTGGCTTCGAGCTGACGTTCTGCAACCTGTAGTGGTGACCAAGGCCCAGACCATGGTTGCGTGCCCCCGCTGCGGCGCGCTCGCCCCGTTCGCGCCGCACAACGAGTGGCGGCCGTTCTGCAGCGAGCGCTGCAAGCTCATTGATCTCGGGGACTGGGCCGCCGAACGCTACCGGGTACCGCAAGCGCCCGGGCCTTCCTCCGACGACGAACCACCCGAGTCCTGAGGCCTCAGCTCCAGGCGCCGCGGATCATTGCGACGCCGTGCGCGCCAGCGCGCCACGCGTCTTCCAGGTCGGAACGACCCAGTCCGCCGATCGCGTACACGGGAATGCTTGAGCCGCGGGCCAGCTCGGCAAAGCGCGGCCAACCCATCGCCGTCGCCGCGGGATGCGAAGCGGTTGGATTCACTGGTCCGAGTACCGCGAAATCGAGCTCGAATTGCATCGCCCGCGCCAGCTGCTCGGCATCGTGACACGAAGCCGCGACCAGCGTCGTCGGCCGCTCGGCGAGCGACATGAGGTTGTGCGCGGTGAGATGCACGCCATCGGCGCCCACCGATCGCGCGAGCGCCGCGTCCGAATTCACCAGCGCGCGGACGCCGTAGCGGTGCGCAAGCCGCACGGCTGCGCGCGCGAACTCGGCGCGCTCGTGGGGCGCCATCGTCTTGTCGCGGATCTGGACCAGCGTCGGCCCCTGAGCGAGGCGCCGCTCGATGCGTTTCAGCATCTCTTCCGCACCCAGCGTTTCGGCCGTGCTAATTGCGTACTCGTCGGGCAACGCGAGCGAAGCGAGCACCGGCGCGTTCGCCGGCAGCATAGGCTGTGCGACCCGCGCGTCGGGCCGCTGCCACGCAATCGTCTGCGCCTCCCTCGGATGGGGAGCCCCGGACCACTCAAGAACGCGAAAGAAATTCAACCGCACGGTGGCGTGCGAATACGCGTGCACGCGCGTAATCCACGGATACGCCCGGATGACGTTGATGCCGAGCTCCTCGTGCAGCTCGCGCGCCAGCGCGCCCGAGGCCGGCTCCCCCGGCTCGATCTTGCCGCCGGGGAACTCCCAGTAGCCCGCGTAGACCTTGCCTGGGGGACGACGGGCGATTAGGAAGCTTCCGTCGGCACGCAGAATGACCGCAACCGCGACCTCGAGCACCCTTTGCTACCGCTTGCCGCGCGAGGCGCGCGTGGCTTGCTTGCCGGCCCAGTCGCGCGCGAACTGGTACGCAACCCGTCCGCTCCTCGAGCCGCGCAGCAGCGCCCATTGCAGCGCCTCATGTCGCGCCTCTTCGGCATCCTTGTCGTTGCAGCCGAATGCCTTAAGCCAGTGCGCGACGATCGCCAGGTACTCGTCCTGGTCGAAGGGATAGAAAGAAACCCACAGGCCGAAACGCTCGGACAACGAGATCTTCTCCTCCACGGTCTCGCCGGGGTGAATTTCGTCATCGACGTACTTGGTTTCGAGGTTCTCCTGCATGTACTCGGGCATCAGATGACGGCGGTTGGAGGTCGCATAAATGAGCAGATTCTCGGAGGTCGAGGAGATCGAGCCGTCGAGCGCGACTTTGAGCGCGACATAGCCGGACTCAGCGGCCTCGAACGACAGGTCGTCGCAGAACAGCATAAAGCGTTCCTTGCGACCCGCCACCAGGTCCGTGATTGCGGGCAGGTCCATGAGGTCCCGCTTCTCGATCTCGATCAGGCGCAATCCGTCCCGTGCGTACTTGTTCAGCAGGCCCTTGATGATCGACGACTTGCCGGTTCCGCGGGCGCCGGTCAGGAGCACGTTGTTCGCCGGTTTGCGTTGCACGAACTGCCGCGTATTCTGCTCGACTTTACGGATCTGGCCGTCGATGCCCTGCAGATCGGCCAGTCGGATCCGGTGCACGTGGCGCACCGGTTGCAGCCAGCCCCCGAGGTTGAGCGGTCCGGCCTTGCGCCAGCGAAAAGCGATGCTGGCGTCCCAGTCGGGCGCCGGGGGCGGTGGCGGCAACAGAGCTTGCAGCTTGTCGATGAGGGCTTCGGCGCGGGTCAGCAGAGCGTCGGGATCGGTTTTCATGAACAGTGGCTAGGTCCTGTACTCGGCGTTGATCTTGACGTAGTCGAAGGACAGATCGCAAGTCCAGACCGTGGCCGCGGCCGCACCGCGGCCGAGCAGCGCGCGCACAGTAAATTCCGGCTTGGCCAAAACTGCCGCGCCCATCTCCTCCTGGTACTCGGGGTGGCGCCCGCCGCCCGCCGCCACCAGCGCGTCGTCCAAATACAACTGAAGCTTCGACGTGTCGAGGTCGGCGACTCCCGCGTTTCCGATCGCGGCCAGGATGCGGCCGAGATTGGGATCCGACGCAAAGAAAGCGGTCTTCACCAGCGGAGAATGCGCGATGGCATAGGCCACGCGCCTGCACTCTTCCACGGAGCGACCACCTTCAATTCGCACCGTGATGAACTTGGTGGCGCCTTCACCATCGCGTACGATCGCCTGCGCGAGCTGCGAGGCCACCTCGGTGATCGCACGGCCGAGCACCGCGAGGTCCGCCTCGCTCTGCGCCACGACGCCCGAGGCGCCGCTCGCGACCACGACGAAGGCGTCGTTGGTCGAGGTGTCGCCGTCCACGGTGATGCAATTAAACGAACTGTCGGCGGCTTGGCGCACCAGCACTTCGAGCGCTCGCCGCGACACCTTCGCGTCGGTCGCGACGAATCCCAGCATCGTCGCCATGTCCGGGCGGATCATGCCGGCTCCCTTCGCGATTCCAGTCACCGTTACCTCACCGGCGCCCAGCCGCGCCCGCCGCGACGCCGCCTTCGGCACGGTGTCGGTGGTCATGATCGCTTGTGCGGCCGCAGCCCAGTTGTCCGCGCGCAAGTCGGCCACCGCAGCCGGAAGTCCGGCGATGATGCGCTCCGCCGGCAGCGGCTCCATGATCACCCCGGTCGAAAACGGCAGCACCTTCTGCGCCGCGCAGCCAAGCGAACGCGCGACTGCGTCGCACACCGCCGCCGCACGCGCCAGGCCGTCCGCCCCTGTGCCCGCGTTCGCGTTACCCGTGTTGACAACCAGGGCACGCATCTCCGCGCCGGCCGCGAGGTGACGTCTGGCCAGGATGACGGGCGCCGCGCAGAACCGGTTCTGGGTGAATACGCCCGCGGCGATCGATCCTGGCCCGAGTCGCATCAGAAGCAGGTCGCGCCGATTGGCTTTGCGCACACCGGCCATTGCCACGCCAAGCTCGATCCCCGCCACCGGGTGCAGCGAGGCAGGATCAGGCGCCGTCAGATTGACTGCCATTTCGACTTCAGGTCAGCTTGCCGTGGCAGTGCTTGTACTTCTTGCCTGACCCGCAGGGGCAAGGGTCGTTGCGCCCGACCTTTTGCGTCGGACGAACCGCCGGTTGAGGCTTCTTGGCCGCCGCTGCGGCGAGCGCCTCGTCCTCGGCCCCGAGCTGAGCGTCGTCGAGGCTGGGGTGCTGCATGCGAATATTCTCGACATGCTGCTCGTCATCGACCTCAGCTAGCGCCTCCGTGGCGCGGATCTCCACCACGGCGAGGGTCTTGGTCACCTCGAGCTTGACCGATTCGAGCATGGCGCCAAAGAGCGCGAAGGCCTCGCGCTTGTACTCCTGCTTCGGATCCTTCTGCGCGTAGCCCCTCAGGTGGATGCCCTGCCGCAGATGGTCGAGCGCTGCCAGGTGCTCCCGCCAGTGGCCGTCGAGGATCTGCAGCATGACGTAGCGCTCGTATTGCCGGAACGACGCCTCGGCTCCTTGCGGAACCTTCGCCGCGTAGGTCTCGTTCGCCTTCCCGACCACGCGCTCGAGCAAAGTCTCGTCGTGCAGGTCGGGCTCATTTTCCAGCCATTGCTTGAGCGGCAAGTCGAGATTGAGCTCCGATTTGAGCGTCGTTTCCAGCCCGGCCATGTCCCACTGCTCCTCCACGCTCTCGTCGGGAACATGGCTGCGGAAGATGTCGGTCAGCACTCCCGCCCGCAATTCCGCAATCCTCGCCGATACGTCTTGCGACTCGAGCAGTTCGTTGCGCAGCGCATAGCACGTCTTGCGCTGGTCGTTGGCGACGTCGTCGTATTCGAGCAGCTGCTTGCGAATATCGAAGTTACGCGCCTCGACCTTGGTCTGTGCGGATTCGATCGAGCGCGACACCATCGCATGCTCGATCGCCTCACCCTCCGGCATCTTGAGCATCACCATGATGCGGTTTATCCGGTCGCCGGCGAAAATCCTCAGCAGCGGATCCTCGAGCGCAAGGTAAAAGCGCGACGAGCCCGGGTCACCCTGGCGCCCGGCCCTGCCCCGCAGCTGGTTGTCGACCCGGCGCGACTCGTGACGCTCGGTGCCTATGATGTGAAGCCCGCCGGCCGCAACCACGTCGTCGTGCAGCTGTTGCCACTCGGATCGCAGCTTTTCGATCCGCGCCGTCTTGTCCGGCGGGGCGATCGCTTCGTCCGCCTCGATCAGCTCGACCTGCTTGTCGACGTTGCCGCCCAGGACGATGTCGGTACCGCGGCCGGCCATGTTGGTGGCGATGGTGACCATCTTGGGCCGTCCGGCCTGCGCCACGATCTCGGCCTCTCGCGCGTGCTGCTTCGCATTCAGCACCTGATGCGGCAGCCGGTCCTTGTCCAAAAGCGATGACAGGAGCTCGGAGTTCTCGATCGAAGTGGTACCGACCAGCACCGGCTGTCCGCGCGTATAGCAGTCTCGGACATCGTCGATGATTGCCTTGTATTTCTCCGGCGCGGTGCGGTACACCAGGTCGAGGCGATCGTCCCGGATCATGCGCTTGTGCGTTGGCACGACCACCGTCTCGAGGCCGTAAATATCCTGGAACTCGAACGCCTCGGTATCCGCCGTGCCGGTCATGCCCGCCAGCTTGCCGTAGAGGCGGAAGTAGTTCTGAAAAGTGATCGAGGCGAGCGTCTGGTTTTCGTTCTGGATCGAAACCTTTTCCTTGGCCTCGACCGCCTGGTGCAGTCCGTCCGACCAGCGGCGCCCCTGCATCAGCCGCCCGGTGAATTCGTCGACGATGATCACCTCGCCGTTCTGCACCACGTAATGCTGGTCGCGCAGGAACAGGTGGTGTGCGCGCAGCGCCGCGTACAGCTGGTGCACGAGATTAATATAAGCGGGCTCGTACAGGCTCGCGCCCTGCGGCAGGAGGCCGACACGCGCCAGAACCTCCTCGGCCCGGGCATGACCCGCCTCGGACAGCAGGATTTGGTGCCCCTTCTCGTCGACCCAGAAATCGCCCGGCCCGTTCTCCTCCTTCTGGCGCGTAAGCAGCGGCGCGACCTCGTTCATCCGGACGTAGATCTCGGTCCGATCCTCCGCCTGTCCCGAAATGATGAGCGGGGTACGCGCCTCGTCAATCAGAATCGAGTCCACCTCGTCGACGATCGCGTAGTGCAGGCCGCGCTGGTACTTCTCCTCGACGTGCATCGCCATGTTGTCGCGCAGATAGTCGAAGCCGAACTCGTTGTTGGTCCCGTAGACGATGTCCGTGGCATAGGCCTTGCGCTTCTCGTCCGGCTCGAGCTGCGGGATATTGACCCCGACCGTCAGCCCGAGAAAACCGTAGAGCTTGCCCATCCACGCCGCGTCACGTTGCGCGAGATAGTCATTCACAGTCACGATGTGAACCGCCCTGCCGCCCAATGCGTTGAGGTAGGCCGGCAGCGTCGCGACCAGCGTCTTGCCCTCGCCGGTGCGCATCTCCGCGATCTTGCCGTAGTGCAGCACCATACCCCCGATCAGCTGCACGTCGAAGTGGCGCATCCGCAGCGTGCGCTTGCCCGCCTCGCGCACCACGGCAAAGGCCTCGGGAAGCAGCTTCTCGATCGCATCCTTAAGCGCCTCGGCGCGCTCTTCCTCGGTTGCGCCGGCCACACTGTCTGCGATGCGCTTCCTGAATTCGTCGGTCTTGGCACGCAGCTGCACGTCGGTCAGTGCCGCGATTTCGGGCTCGAGCGCGTTGATGCGGGCGACCTTGCGCGAATACTGCTTGAGCAGCCGCTCGTTGCGGCTGCCGAAGATTTTGGTGAGTACGTTTGGGATCATGAAGGTTGCGACCCGCCCGGCGGTCGGACAGCAAGGGCCGGCGCGAGGACGCGGCGCCGCCTCGCCGAGGTCAAGCGGAAAGGGAAAATTTTAGCATGGCCGCCGCAGCGGCCCGCCCCGCGCCTAGTCTTGCGCCCGTGCCACGCGGCGCGGCCTGGCATCCGGCAGCGTCGGATCGGTAGCCTTCAGAAAACGGTCAGGGTTGAGCGCGACGCCCTTGTAGCGCACCTCGAAATGCAAGTGCGGACCGGTAGCGCGCCCAGTTGAGCCGCTCAAGCCGATCTCGTGGCCGCGCATGACGATTTCACCGGTCCTGACCAGGATCTTGGACAAGTGCGCGTAGCGAGTCGACAGTTCGTTGCCGTGGTCGATCTCCACCAGGTTCCCGTACTGCGGATGAGGCCCCGCGTAGTGGACTACGCCACCGGCCGCGGCGAGCACCGGGGTTCCGTTGTCGACTTCGAAATCGATGCCTTCGTGCATCGCCAACTGGCCTGTGAACGGATCGATGCGCTTGCCAAAGCCCGAGCCGCGGGCGGCATGCACCGGAAGCATGGTCGGCATGACCTTACGCCGCACGGCCAAGTCGCGCAGCTCCGAGTCGAGTACGCCGTACATATCCGAGCGGTTCTCCATCTGGCGCGAAAGCAGGGCGACCCTGGACTCCAGGTCGCCTATCGAAAGGTTCTGCGGCGGCATGGTTGAGACGGCGCCGCCCAGCCCGGGCGGGGTGCCGAGATGGATATCCGCCGACTTGATGCCGCCGAGCGATGAGATGCGCTCACCCAGCGCGTCCAGACGAGCCAACTGCGCCTGCATCTCGCCCAGCCTGACCGCCATGGCGTTGACGTTCTGCTGCACGTACTGGCGCGCCTTTTCGGCCTCTGCCCTCTGCGCCGCGGCGACCAGTTTTTCGACAAACGGGATCTTGAATTCCAACGCGAAGTGCAGCGTCGTCCAGTACACCGTGCCGGTCAGCCCAAGCAGCAGCAGCAGGGCAAACAACAACGATGCGACCACGTGGCGCGGCGCAATGGTCACCGACCGGACTTTTGCCAACCGGTCGGAGATCAAGATAATCTGCACGTTCCGCTCCTCACCACGTAACCCCCGTGCGATTTCCCAGAATCGGCCGCTACCTCTCGACCGACGACGATTTGCAGCCCGTTGTCGCCAAAGCGCTCGAAATCCACGCGCTCGCGGCGCTCTGTACTGAATTCCTCCCGCCGGAACTCGCCCCCGAAGTTCGGGCCGCCAACCTCAAGGACGGAAAGCTTGTGCTTTTCGCCGCGCATTCCGCCGCCGCCGCGAAGCTTCGGCTCCTGTCCGAAAGCCTCGGCAAATTCCTGCTGAAACAAGGCACAAAGGTTAATTCAGTTTCGGTGAAGCTGCAACCAACTACGTCACGCAAAAAGGATGTTGCGGCGCACAAAGAGGCTCAGATTTCCCCCGCGGCACTGTCCGAGCTCGGTGCCCTGCACGCGCGCCTGCACGATTCCCCCGCGCGCAGCGTCCTGGCGGAGATCCTGGAGCGACACGGCGCAAAACCGGCTACATCATCACCAGCAGCCGCTCGGAAAGGAACAAGAGCAGGATCAAGGCGACGAGGAAAAGCGAGTATTTGAACAGCCGCCAAGCGAAGCGCAGGTACTTGCGCTCGCCACTGACCATGTAGAGCAGCGCCGATACGCTCAGCGCGATCGCCGCCAGCAGCCCGATGACCCGAAGCAGCAGCATGGGGTGCAGGAGCCGCGGGCCGGCGCCGCTATGCGAGCTGTTGCATCAGGCCCGCGACGCCTGCGGGCGCGTCCTCGGTATGCTCGAACGAGACCGGCTCCCAGGCCGTCGCGTCCGCGAGCAGCTCGCGCAGCAGCCTGTTGTTGAGCGCGTGCCCCGACTTGTGCGCCGAAAATGCTCCCAACAGCGGCTTGCCGATCAAGTAAAGATCGCCGATCGCGTCGAGCACCTTGTGCCGGATGAATTCGTCCGCGAAGCGCAGCCCTTCCGCGTTCAAGACGCGGTATTCGTCCAGTACGACCGCGTTCTCCAGGCCGCCGCCCAGGGCCAGACCCGATTCGCGCAGGTTCTCCACCTCATGCATGAAGCCGAAGGTACGCGCGCGGGCGATCTCCTTCAGGTAAGAGGTCTCGGCGAAGTCGATCGTCACCGCCTGGCTGCTGCGGTCGATCACCGGATGATTGAAGACGATTGAAAACGACAGCTTGAAGCCCTGATAGGGGTCGAGCCGGGCCCATTTGTCGCCGTCCCGCACCTCGACGCGCTTCTTGACGCGCAAGAACCGCTTCGGCGCGGCCTGTCGCTCGACGCCGGCCTGCTGCACCAGCAGCGCGAAGGGCGCGGCGCTGCCGTCCATGATCGGTACTTCCGGCCCGTCCAGATCGACATAGACGTTGTCGACCCCCAGCCCGGCAAGGGCGGACATCAGGTGTTCGACCGTGTACACCTTGGCCTCGCCGTGGACCAAGCACGACGACAGGCGCGTCTCGCCGACCAGATCCGCGCGCGCCGGAATGTCCACAGGCGATGCGAGATCGATGCGTCGGAACACGACGCCGGTGTCGATGCCCGCCGGGCGCAGCGTAATGGTGACTTTCTGTCCGGTGTGCAGCCCGACCCCGGTGGCGCGGATGAGAGATTTCAGAGTGCGCTGGCGGAACATCGGTAACTTATTGTCCTGGTTGTGAATTGTAGCAGACAGCGGCCGCTGCGCCGGCAAGGAGGAGTGGCGCTGCGGCCGCTGCGCTCGGGGCGCACGGCATTAGACCGCGTCCCGCGGACCGCGCTCAGTCGGCCTGCTTGCGCAGGAACGCGGGGATATCGTACTTGTCGACCCCGCTCTGCTGCAGCGCCTCGACGGTCGAGGCACGGTTGCGGCGGATGACCGCGGGCACGGCGTCTAGCTGGTTGTAATCGACGCCGTTGGAGACAGGCTGGTTGTCGGTGCCTGTCTTCTGCGACACCACGAGCTGAGGCTTGGGCTGACGCAGCGCCGCATGCGCGCCCAGGCCGGTCGCCACGACAGTGACGCGCAAATCGTCGCCCATCACCTCGTCGTACACCGCGCCGAAGATGATGGTGGCGTCCTCCGCCGCGAAGCTGCGAATCGTGTTCATGACCGCCTTCACCTCGCCGTGCTTAAGGCTCGAGCGCGTAGCGGTGATGTTCACCAGTACGCCGCGCGCGCCGGCGAGCATCACGCCTTCGAGCAGCGGGCTGGCGATTGCCTGCTCCGCAGCGATGCGGGCGCGGTCGATGCCGCCGGCCATGGCCGAACCCATCATTGCCATGCCCTGCTCCGACATCACAGTGCGCACGTCCTGAAAGTCGACGTTGATCAGCCCCGGACAGTTGATGATCTCGGCGATTCCTGCCACCGCGTTGTTAAGAACGTCGTCGGCTGCGCGGAAAGCGTCGTCCATCGTGACGTCTTCGCCAAGCACGTCCTCGAGCTTGTCGTTCAGGATCACGATCAGCGAGTCGACGTGCTGGCTGAGCTGTTCAATCCCCTGCTCGGCCAGCCGCATGCGCTTGGTGCCCTCGAATCCGAACGGCTTGGTCACCACGGCGACCGTCAGCACCCCGAGCGAGCGCGCCACCTCGGCCACCACCGGCGCGGCGCCGGTGCCGGTCCCGCCGCCCATGCCGGCGGTGATGAACACCATGTGTGCGCCGGCGATCGTCTCTTCGAGGCGCTCGCGGTCCGCCAGCGCGACCTCGCGCGCCTCCTCGGGCTTGGCCCCCGCGCCCAGTCCGCTGACGCCGAGCTGGATCTGGTTGCGCGCGCTGTTGCGCGCGAGCACCTGCGCGTCGGTGTTGACGGCGATGAACTCCACTCCCTCGACGCCCTGCTCGATCATGTGGTTGATCGCGTTGCCGCCGGCGCCACCTACTCCGATGACCCTGATGATCGGACCCGTTGCCTGATTGTCTACGATTTCAAACATGCTGTTTTCCTCCTTGCCAAAGAAACACCCACGAAAAAGTGATCAGAAATTGCGTTGAAACCACTCGCGCATCCGCGCCAGCACGGCGCGAAACGAGCCGCTCTGGCGCGATATGTGTCCCTGCTGCACCTGCGACACGCCTTCGAGCAGCAGGCCGACCGCGGTCGCGTAGCGCGGGTTGCGCACGACCTCCGCCAGGCTGCCCGCGTAGCGCGGGATGCCGAGCCGCACCGGCATGTGAAAGATCTCCTCGCCGAGCTCGACCATGCCGCGCATGACCGCACTGCCGCCGGTGAGCACAACTCCCGAGGACAGCAGCTCCTCGAAGCCGGATTCGCGCAGCACCTGCTGCACCAGCGAGAACAGCTCCTCGACGCGCGGCTCGATGACTTCGGCGAGCGTCTGGCGCGACATCACGCGCGGGCCGCGATCCCCGATTCCCGGCACCTCGATCATCTCGTTCGGGTCGGCGAGCTGGCGCAGTGCCACGCCGTGGCGGATCTTGATGTTCTCGGCTTCCGCGGTCGGCGTTCTGAGCGCCATCGCGATGTCGTTGGT
This sequence comes from Burkholderiales bacterium, assembly GCA_049582365.1. Lineage (GTDB taxonomy): Bacteria > Pseudomonadota > Gammaproteobacteria > Burkholderiales > SG8-39 > DAHVFK01. The sequence continues at coordinate 24,296 of JBAUTW010000485.1, forward strand.
GATCTGGTCGCCCGCGATCGGAATCACTGCGGTGTGCCGGATCGCGCCATGGGTGAACACCGCGATGTCGGTGGTGCCGCCGCCGATATCGATCAGACACACGCCGAGATCGGTCTCGTCGTCTTGCAGCACGGCGCGCGAAGACGCGAGCGGCTGCAGGATCAAGTCGTTTACCTCCAGCCCGCAACGGCGCACGCACTTGACGATGTTCTGCGCGGCGGACACCGCGCCCGTGACTATGTGCACTTTCACCTCGAGACGGACGCCCGACATACCCAGCGGCTCGCGTACGTCCTCCTGACCGTCGATGATGAATTCCTGCCGCAGCACGTGGAGAATCTGCTGATCGGTCGGTATGTTCACCGCCTTGGCGGTGTCGATCACCCGCTCGACATCGAGCGCCGTGACTTCCTTGTCCTTGATCGCCACCATGCCGGTCGAGTTGAAGCTACGGATGTGGCTGCCTGCGATGCCGGCGAACGCGGAGGTGATCTTGCAGTCAGCCATCAGCTCGGCTTCCTCGAGTGCGCGCTGCACTGCGTTCACCGTGGACTCGATGTTGACCACGACGCCCTTCTTCAGGCCCTTGGACTCGTGCCCTCCCATGCCGAGGATCTCGAGCGCGCCGTCCGGGCGCAGCTCCGCCACCAGCGCCACCACCTTGGAGGTGCCGATGTCCAGCCCGACGATCAGGTCCTTGCTGTCTTTCGCCATTTCATTCAGCCCTTCATGTCCGGCACGCGCAGCGCAAAGCCATTGGGGTAGCGCAGGTCCACGTATTCGTGACGCTGGGCGATCTTGCCTAGCGTCTGCGGATAGACAGCGACGAAGCGCGCCAGCCGCGCCTCTACCGGCAACTCACCCGTGTCGCGCCCCAGCACCACGCTGAGTCCGCTCTGCAATTTGAGCCGCCAGGCGAAGCGCGGCGTGAGAATCACGCGCTCGAGCGGATCGCCGAGCGGAGCGAGCAGCGCCGCGAAGCGCCGGTAGCGGCGCGTCACCTCGGCCTCGGTACCGGCAGGCCCGGCGAGCACCGGCAGCGCCGCGTCGGTCTGCGCGGCGAAGCGCTCGCCGTAGCTGTCCACCAGCGCGTCGTCGCCCCAGTGCGCGAGCGCGACGTGCTCCTCGATCGAGACTTCGAGGCCGTCGGGCCAGACGCGGCGCACGTTCACCTGGCGCACCCACGGCAGTTGCTCGATGCTCTGGCGCACCGAGGCCAGGTCGACCGAAAAGAAATTGCCCGCGATCCGGCCCCGGGTCGCCTGCTCGATCTGTGCCGCCGAGGTATGCGCGAGCGTGCCGCGGACCGTGATTTCGCGCAGCGGAAAAAGCGTCGAGCGCAGCAGCAGCTGCGCGCCGGCCAGCACGAAGATCAGTAGCGCGATCCCGGTCAGGATCCCCGCCACATGATTGAGCAGCCGCGGGTTATCCCACATGCGCCCCCTCCAGGATCTTCAGGCACAGGTCCTCGTACGACATGCCGACGGCGCGCGCGGCGATCGGCACCAGACTGTGCCCGGTCATGCCGGGTGAGGTGTTGATCTCGAGCAGCCAGGGCTTGCCTGCCGCATCGAGCATCAGGTCGACCCGCCCCCAGCCGGCGCAACCGACAAGCCTGAAAGCCGCGAGCGATAAAGCCTTGAGCTCCTCTTCCTTTCGTGCCGGCAGGCCGCAGGGACACAGGTACTTGGTGTCCTCGCTGAAGTACTTGTGCTGATAGTCGTAGTTGCCTTCGGGCGCTTCGATGCGGATCAGGGGCAGCACCGTTTCGCCGAGGATTCCGGCGGTGAATTCAGGTCCGTCGACGAAGGACTCCGCCAGCGCGGTGTCGCGGTACTTGTTGGCCGCCAGCTCGTAGGCTGCCGGCAGCTGCGAGGCTGCGCTGACCTTGGTCAGACCCAGCGTCGAGCCCTCGTTCGCCGGCTTGACGATGAGGGGCAGGCCGAGCTCGCGCGCCACCGCTTCCCAGTCGTCACGCGCGGCGAGGATGCGGTAGCGCGGCGTCGGCAACCCTCCCGCCAGCCAGATCATCTTGGTGCGCCACTTGTCGAGCGCGACCGCCGAGCCCAGCACTCCGCTGCCGGTGTAGGGGATGCCCATTATCTCGAGCGCGCCCTGCACGGTACCGTCCTCACCGCCGCGGCCGTGCAGCGCGATGAAGCAGCGCGCGAAGCCTTCGCGCCTGAGCTCGGCCAGGTCGCGCTCGGCGGGATCGAAGGCGTGCGCATCCACGCCCTTCGCGCGCAGCGCCTTCAGCACCCCCGTACCGCTCATGAGCGACACCTCGCGCTCGGCGGACTTGCCGCCGAGCAGGACCGCAACCTTGCCGAAATCGCGCGGCGTCATGCAGCCTCCCCGACGATGCGCACCTCGGGCTGGAGGTCGACCCCAGTCTGCTCGAGCACCCGCCCGCGCACGGCCGTGATCAGCCACTCAATGTCGGATGCCTTCGCCGCGCCCTTCGGATTGACGATGAAGTTGGCGTGCTTTTCCGAAACTCGCGCGCCGCCGCGCTCGAGGCCCTTGAGGCCGCAGGCTTCGATCAGCCGCGCCGCGTGATCCGCAATCGGGTTGCGGAACACGCTGCCTGCGTTCGGCAGCTGCAGCGGCTGGGTCGCGATGCGGCGCGCAAGGAACTGCTTGATCTTCGCGCGCGAGGCCTCGCCGTCGCCTTGCGCAAGGCGGAAATAGGCCGCGACGAACCATTCATCCTGCCCCAGCCTGCCGCCTTCGCGGATTGCGCAATGCCGGTAGGAAATCTCGAATTCGCTCTTTTCCCGGCTGTGCAGTTCACCTCCACGGTCGATCGTGACCGCGCGCTCGACGATGTCCCAGGTCTCGCTGCCGTAGCAGCCCGCATTCATCGCCAGCGCGCCCCCAACGCTGCCCGGCACGCCGGCCAGGAATTCGGCGCCCGCCAGATCATTCAGCGCTGCGAAGCGCGCCACTTTCGGGCTTGCGACGCCGGCCTCCGCGTAGACGCGCCCGAGCAGCAGCTCGGGGCGCTTTGCCGCCGCGTGCGTCAGCACCACCGTGCCGCGCAGGCCGCCGTCGCGCACCAGCAGATTCGACCCCAGCCCGACGAACACTAGCGGCTCGCCGGCGGGCAACTGCCGCAGGAACGCTGCCAGATCCTCGAGGTCGGCGGGCCGGTACAACCGCGCCGTACGACCGCCCGCACGCCAACTGGTGTAACGCGCCATCGGCTCGTCGAGCCGCAATGTGCCGCGCAGTCCCTGGAAACGGAGCGTCTCGGACATGTTCATGTCAGCTGCGCCGGCACGTTGCCGATCGAGCCGGCCCCCATGGTGAGCACCACATCGCCATCGCGCGCGACGCGCTGGATCGCTTCGGCCATGTGCGAGATGTCGTCGACGAATACCGGCTCAACCTTGCCTGCCACCCTCACCGCACGCGCGAGCGAGCGGCCGTCGGCGGCCACAATCGGCGCTTCGCCTGCCGGGTACACCTCCGCCAGCACCAGGGCATCGGCGGTCGAAAGCACGCGCACGAAGTCCTCGAACAGGTCGCGCGTCCGTGTGTAGCGGTGCGGCTGGAACGCGAGCACGATGCGCCGCCCGGGAAAGGCACCGCGCGCGGCGGCGAGCGTGGCCGCCATCTCGGCCGGGTGGTGGCCGTAGTCGTCCACCAGGGTGAAGCGGCCGCCGCCGGCGAGCGCGGCGTCGCCGCAGCGCTGGAAGCGCCGGCCGACGCCGTGGAACTCGGCCAGCGCCTTCTGAATCGCGCGATCGGGAATCGCGAGCTCGCTCGCGACCGCGATCGCCGCGAGCGCGTTCTGTACGTTGTGCCGCCCTGGGAGGTTGAGCGTCACATCGAGTGGGGCGGCCTTTTCACGCAGCGCGCGAAAACGCATCGCCCCCGCCGCGTGCTCGACCGCTTCCGCCCTCACCGCGGCGTCGGCGGCGAAGCCGTAGGTCACCACCGGCTTCGAGACGAAAGGCTGGATCTCGCGCACGTGTGCATCGTCGGCGCACAGGATCGCACTGCCGTAGAAAGGCAGGTTCTGCAGAAACTGAATGAACGCCTGCTTCAGGCGCGCGAAATCGTGCTGGTAGGTCTCCATGTGATCGGCGTCGATGTTGGTGACGACCGCGATCACCGGTTGCAGGTGCAGGAACGAGGCGTCGGATTCGTCCGCCTCGACCACGATGAACTCGCCGCTGCCCAGGCGCGCGTTCGAGCCGGCTGCATTGAGCCGGCCGCCGATGACGAAGGTCGGATCGAGCCCCCCCTCGGCGAGCACGCTCGCCACCAGGCTGGTGGTCGTTGTCTTGCCGTGGGTGCCGGCGATCGCCACTCCCTGCTTCAGGCGCATCAGCTCGGCCAGCATCAGCGCGCGCGGCACGATCGGCACGCGCCGGGCGCGCGCCGCGATGACCTCCGGGTTGTCGCCCGCCACCGCGGTCGAGACCACCACCGCGTCGGCGCCGTCGACATTCGCCGCCGCGTGCGAAAGCGAAACCCTGGCCCCGAGCCCGGCAAGCCTGCGCGTCACGGCGTTCTCCGCCAGGTCCGAGCCGCTCACCTGGTAGCCGAGGTTGAGCAGTACTTCGGCGATACCGCTCATACCCGAGCCGCCGATGCCGACGAAGTGGATGCGCCGCACTTTGTGTTTCACGCCGCCCCCCCCTCGGCGAGCGCCATGCAGCGCTCGGCGACGACTCGCGCCGCATCCGGCTTGCCCAGCGCGCGCGCCTTGCGCGCCATCTCGAGCAGCCGCGCGCGGT
>JBAUTW010000486.1:0-2120 GCA_049582365.1 Burkholderiales bacterium
GGCTTTTCCTGGAACTCCCGCACCTGGCCGTAGCGCCCCGTGGCGATCACGCCGAACGACTGCGCGCTTTCGATCGGCACCGCGACAGCCGCGACGCTCACCTGCGCCCGGCGCGCACGGTGAAAGCCCGCCATTTGGCGCACGTCCATGCGATAGACGTGGTCAGCGGCGAACACCGCGACCAAATCCGGCTTTTCGCGCTCGACCACGTCCATGTTCTGCTGCACCGCGGTAGCCGTGCCCGTGTAGCCTCCGTCGTTGCTCGCGCGCGGCAGCAGCACCTTCACTCGCGGCCCCCAGGTCGCGGCGACGTGCTCGAGGACGGAATTCGGCTTGTACTGGGCCAGGATGTAGATCGGGCGCAGACCCGAATTGACCAGGTTGCTGAGGACGAAATCGATCAGGCGGTAGCCGCCCGCGAACCCCAGCGCGGGCTTGGCACGCTCGCGGGTGAGCGGGTGCAAGCGGGTGCCTTCGCCGCCGGCGAGAACGAAAGCAAGAATCGAGTTCGAGGCCATTGCGCACGACCTTCGCTGGTCCACACTAGACCAAAAATCGTTCCAAAGGGGAGAATTGCGTTTGATCCCGGTCAACCGAACCCCATCAATGAATGATTCCGATCCGAACTACGGCGCTGACCGCCTGCGGCTGGTGATCGACCATGTTCCGGCATTGATCGCTTATGTCGATGCAAGCGAAACCTACCGCTTCGCCAACCGCGCCTACGAAGCCCTTTTCGGGCTCGCACCCGAGCAGGTGATCGGACGCACGATGCGTGACGTCCTGGGCGCGAAGTACGTCGAGGCCAAGCCTCACATCGACCGCGCGCTCTCGGGCCTGCGCACCATGCACGACCGCACGGTGACCGCGAACCAGCGCAGCCATTACCTGCACAACATTTACGTGCCGCATCAGGATGACGCCGGGCGGGTGGCCGGCCTGTTCATCCTCGCGGTCGATATCTCGGATCGCAAGGTGCTCGAGCAGGAGCTCGCGCACAAGGCGCATCACGACCCGCTCACCGGGCTGCCGAACCGGGACCTGTTCGAGGACGGACTGGAGCGGGCGCTCGAGGGCGCCCTGCGCAACGGAACGCGGCTCGCGCTCATCTACATGGACATCGACAATTTCAAGGGCATCAACGACAGCCTCGGCCACCAGGCCGGAGACGAGGTACTCAAGGCCTTCGCCGTGCGCATCCGCCGCTGCGTGCGCTCGAGCGACCTGGTGAGCCGGGTCGGCGGCGACGAATTCGTGGTTCTGCTCGAGAACCTCGCGCGCGACAACGACGCATGCGAAGTCGTGCGCAAGCTCGTGGCTTACATGCGGGAGCCGGTCATGGTCGGCGACCGCGCGGTGCCCGCGACCACCAGCGCCGGCCTCGCCATTGCGGCGAGCGGCAAGACCGGTGCGGCCGAGCTGCTGCGGCGCGCCGATGACGCCATGTACCAGGCCAAGTCCGGCGGCCGCAACCGCTTTCACCTCGCCTGAGCCGGCGCGCTACGGCTCAGAGCTGGAAGGCGAGCCAGAGCAGCAGGCCCTCGGCTACATCGCGGACCAGCCCCGGCGACCGCGCGCGGTACGCCGCGGCGGCGTCGCGCTGGCGCGCGATCCACTGCGCGAAGCGCTCGATCGCGGCCGGGTCGTAGAACGCGACCATCAGCTCGTAGTTCAGGAACAGGCTTCGCTCGTCGAGGTTGGCCGAGCCGGCCAGCGCGAGGTCGTCGTCGATCACCACGGCCTTGGCGTGGATCATCCTCGGCAGGAACCAGACCCGCCCGCCAGCCGCGGCGAGATCGCGCAGCGCGCGATGGCGCGCCATGTCGGCCAGGAGGTGGTTCGATTGCGCGGGCATCACCAGGTCGACCGTCACCCCGCGCCGCGCCGCCAGCGCGAGCGACATCAGCAGGGTCGAGTTCGGCACGAAGTACGGCGTGACCGCGAGAATGCGCCGGCGCGCGGCGAAAAAGCCCGACACCAGGAAGGTGTACAGCGTGTCGTCGGCCTGGTCGGGGCCGCTTGCGATGAGCTGCCCGCGCGGCGCCTCGGGCTCGCCGCGCGCTTCGGGCTCGGGTCCGGGTGCGGGGCGCTCGGTGGCGAAGGCCCAGTCCTGCTCGAAC
>JBAUTW010000487.1:0-1518 GCA_049582365.1 Burkholderiales bacterium
GGCGAAGCTGCGCACCGACATGCTCAACAGCGCGCGTTACCTCGGACGGCATGCGCGGTCCAACGGCAAGCTCGGCGCGCTGGGATTCTGCTGGGGCGGCGGCATGGTGAACCAGCTCGCGGTCGCGCTCGGCGCGGATCTGCGCGCGGGGGTGCCGTTCTACGGCGCGGCGCCGCCGCTGGACGAAGTGGCGAGGATCCGCGCGGCGCTGCTGCTGCAGTTCGCGGACAAGGACCCGCGCATCAACGCCATGCGGCCCGAGTACGAGGCGGCGCTCAAGGCGGCCGGCGTGCGCTACGAAGCCTTCTCCTACCCGGGCACCCAGCACGGCTTTCACAACGACTCGACCCCGCGCTACCGCGAGGAGGCGGCAAAGCTCGCCTGGTCGCGCACGGTGGCCTTCTTCAAGCAGTACGTTTCCTGATTCGCTTTTTCGGCTTGCGGTACTGAACCAGGTTGCCGACCATGCGCTCGAAGGGGTCGCGGCGGGTGAGCTTGCGCGCCTGCGCGTGCGTCACCAGGCGGTAATGGCGCACGTCCTCGAGCATCTCGGCGACCTGCCAGGCGTCCTTTTCGCCCGCGGCCCAGATCGCCGGGTCGACGCGGCGCAGGTCGAACGGCAGCGAGTACTCGCGCAGCGACTTGTACTCGCGCCTGTTGGAGTACTCGTGCAGGTAGGACATCGCCAGCTCGCGCAGGCTGCGGTACACCGGGTCGCGCCAGCGCAGGTAGGCGCCGTTGGTCTTCGAGATCGCGCCCCACAGGCCCTTGCGCCGGAACAGCGCGACCACGTGGTCGAAGTCGTGCACCGCGCGCAGGTCCATCAGCAGCGGCGGCTCGCCGTGGATCCACAGCGCGGCCGCGGCGAGCATCGCGCCCTCGATGCAGTGCGCGTTCCTCGCCCGCAGCACCATGCGCACCGGGCGGCAGGTGTCGCCCTTGGGCTCGAAGTTCTGCTTCAGGCGGAACAGGAAGTCCTGGATCTTCTCCGGCGTGCGCAGGCGCCGCAGCACGGCGAACTCGGCCCTGGTCAGGCCGAGGTCCTCGCGGCGGGCCCGGCGCCTGAGATTCGTCATTAGAATGAAGACCGTTTTCAAGGGAGGGAAGACATGAGCGTAAAGCCCGAAGCCGTCGTGCGCAACATCGCCGAAGTGATGTGGGAAACCCCGCCCGAGCACTACGACGCCCATTCCAAGATGCTGATGACGCCGCACAACTGCGCCACGCGGCACCTCGACTTCCGCATCTCGAGCTACCAGCCCAAGGGCTACGTCAAGCCGCACCGGCACAAGGTGCAGGAGCAGATCTACCACATTCTGAGCGGCGAGGGCCTGATGGAGCTCGACGGTGCGCGCCGCGTGGTGCGCGCGCACGACTGCATTTTCATCCCGCCCGGCGTCGAGCACGCGATCTACAACACCGGCCTCGCCGACCTGGTCTTCTTCGTCGTCACCACGCCGCCGAGCGATGGCTAGCGCGCCGCCCGGCGGCGATTACGACGCGATCGTGGTCGGCGCG
>JBAUTW010000488.1:0-3306 GCA_049582365.1 Burkholderiales bacterium
GGGAGATCTTCTCGATGCATGAAAGCGGGCCGCGGCTTGTTCGGCAGGGCGCGGCATGCAATTATACCGGCCTGAATTTTCGAAGGTTTTGCGGTGAGCCTCTACGCCCTGATTCCCGCCGCCGGCGCGGGCACGCGCATGGCGGGCGGACAGCCCAAGCAGTACCTCGCGCTCGCCGGCAAGCCGATGCTGTGGCACGCGGCGCGCGCCCTTTGCGTGCCGGCGGTCGAAACCGTGTTCGTGGTGCTCGCGCCGGACGACGAGCGCTTCGCCGCTTGCGACTGGAGCGCGCTCGGCGGGCGCATCGAGCCGCTGTACTGCGGCGGCGAGACGCGCCGGGACTCGGTCTACAACGGGTTGGTGGCGGCGATGGCGGCGGTAGACGCCGACGACTGGATCCTGGTGCACGACGCGGCGCGCCCCTGCCTGCCGCGCGCCGACCTGGAGCGCCTGATCGAGGAGTGCAAGGGCGACGCGATCGGCGGCATTCTCGCGCTGCCGGCGGCGGACACGGTCAAGCGCGCGGCCAAGGACGAGGCGGGCGCACTGCGCGTGGCCGCGACCGAGGACCGCGCCCAGCTGTGGCTGGCGCAGACGCCGCAGATGTTCCGCGCCGCGCTGCTGGCGCAGGCGCTCAAGGACGCCAGGGGCGGGCTCACCGACGAGGCGAGCGCGATCGAGGCGATGGGCTTGAGGCCGCGGCTGGTGACCGGCAGCCGCGAGAACCTGAAGGTCACTTTTCCGGAAGACCTCGGCATCGCCGAGGCCATCATCGCGGGGAGAAAATGAGAATAGGGCAGGGCTACGACGTGCACGCGCTGGTGGCCGGGCGCAAGCTGGTGATCGGCGGCGTGACCATTGCGCACGACATGGGCCTCGCGGGCCACTCGGACGCCGACGTGCTGCTGCATGCGATCTGCGACGCGCTGCTCGGCGCGGCGGGCCTGGGCGACATCGGGGCGCATTTTCCCGACGGCGATCCGCAGTATTCGGACATCGACAGCCGCATGCTGCTGCGCGAAGTGGCGCGCAAGCTCGTCGCGCGCAAGCTGCACGTCGGCAATATCGACGCGACCGTGGTGGCCGAGGCGCCGCGGCTGGCGCCGCATATCCCGCGCATGATCGGCAACATCGCGGCCGACCTGGGCGTGGCCCCGGCGCGCGTCAGCGTCAAGGCGACCACCACCGAGCGGCTCGGCTACATCGGGCGCGGCGAGGGCATCGCCGCAATGGCGGTTGCGCTGCTGGAGACGGATTGATGTATTCGCCGCCCTACAACCGGGTCGAGGATCGCGCCGAGCTGGCCGCGTTCATGCGCGCGCATTCGTTCTGCCTGCTGGTGACCGGGGCGGGCGGGGAGCTCGCGGCCTCGCACCTGCCGTGCCTGGTGGAGGAGCGCGGCGAGAAGCTCGTGCTGGTGATGCACATGGCGCGCGCCAATCCGCAGTGGCAGGCGTTCTTCGACGACGACGCGCTGGTGGTGTTCTCGGGGCCGCACGCCTACGTCTCGCCGCGCTGGTACGAGCGCGCGCCGGCGGTGCCGACCTGGAACTACGCCGCGGTGCACGCCTACGGCGTGCCGCGGGTGATCGAAGCGCGCGCGGCGAAGCACGCCTCGCAGCGCAAGCTGGTCGCCGAGCTGGACCCGCAGTGGCTGCCCGCGTTCGACGCCCTGGCGCCGGACTACATCGAGCAGATGCTGGCCGGCATCGTGAATTTCGAGATCGAGGTCGCGCGCCTCGAGACGCGCTGGAAGCTGTCGCAGAACCGCGGCGCGCGCGAAATGGAGTTGATTGCGCTGCGGCTCGAGCAGAGCGCCGATCCGCTCGAGCGCGCGCTCGCGGCGCTGACCCGCAAGCACATGGCCTGAGGCGCGTGCGGCTGTTCTTCGCCCTGTGGCCGCCGCGCGAGGCCGCGAGCGCATTGCATGCCTGGGCGACACGCGCCTGCCGTCAAACCGGCGGCCGCGTCACGCGCGCCGAGACGATTCATCTGACGCTGGCCTTCCTGGGCGAAATCGAGGCATCGAGAATTTCAAGCTTGAAGAGCATCGGACGAGCGAGCGGCGGCAAGGCCCATGTGCTGCCGATCGAGCAGGCGCGCTACTGGAAGCACAACGGCATCGTGTGGGCCGGACCGAACGAGATCCCCGCGCCGCTGGCCGCGCTCGACGTCGATCTCAGGAATAATCTTGAAAGGGAAGGATTCTCGCTCGAGTCGCGCGCTTTCGCCGCGCACGTCACGCTGATCCGCAAGGCGCGCGAGCCGGGCGCGGCGCTGCCCGGGCTGCCCGGCGTCGACTGGCCGGTGAGCGAGTTCGTGCTGGTGCGCTCGGCGCTCGCGCGCGAGGGATCGAGCTACCGGACGATCGAGCGCTTCGCGCTCGATCAGAGGTGACGCGCGGCCTGGTAGAAGCTGAAGCTGACCAGCCAGGCGAGCGCGAGCGGCCAGGCCACCGCGACCACGCTGAAGGCGGCGTTCTTCGCCTCGCTGCGCAGCGTCGCGATGGTCGACAGGCAGGGGGTGTAGATCAGGGTGAACAGCATGAAGCTGTAGGCCTGGACCCAGTCGACCTGCTGCGCGATCGCGCTCACCAGCGCGCCGCCTTCGCGGGCGTAGATCACCGCCAGCGAGCCGATCACGATTTCCTTGGCGACGAAGCCGAAGATCAGCGCGATGGTGAGCTTCGGATCGATGCCGAGCGGCCCCAGCACCGGGTTCAGCCAGGCGCCCAGGTGCCCGGCCCAGGTATCGACGCCGCCGGGGGCGGCCGCGGCCGGAAAGTGCGTCAGCAGCCAGACCAGGACCACCCCGGCGACGATGAAGCGGCTCGCGCGGCGCAGGAAATGGCGCACCTCGTGCCAGCCGCGCAGCACGATCTGGCGCAGGGTCGGGAAGCGGTAGGGCGGGATCTCGAGCACGAACGGGTCGCTGTTGACGAAGCGGCGCTTGAACACGAGCGAGGTGAGCATCGCCGCCGCGATGCTCATGACGTAGAGCGAGAACAGCACCAGCGGCGCAGCGCGCGGCGGGAACAGCGCGGCGATGAAGAACAGGAACACCTGCAGGCGCGCCGAGCAGAGCGAGAACGGGATCACCATCATGGTGAGCAGGCGCAAGCCTCTCGAGCGCATCACGCGCGTGCCCATCAGCGCCGGCACGTTGCAGCCGAAGCCCATCAGGATCATGACGAAGCGGCGCCCGTCGAGCCCGAAGCGCGCCATCAGCGCGTCGATCAGGAACGCCGCGCGCGACAGGTAGCCGGTGTCCTCGACGATCGCCATGGCGAGGAAGAACAGGATGATG
>JBAUTW010000489.1:0-8282 GCA_049582365.1 Burkholderiales bacterium
GCCCCACCGCGTAGCCGAACAGCGCCTGGTCGTCGCGCCGCTCGAGCCGGTAGGAGCCGCCGTCCTGACGGTCGGTCCAGCCCGCGGGCAGCTCCTCGACGCTGTCGATCGCGTCGTACACGATCGCGCCGTCGCGCGCCACGGGGCCGATCGTGCGGTAACCGGCCGCGCGCAGCGCGTCGAGCAGCCGCTGCAGGTCCGACCGCTCGAGCAGCCATCGTTCTTGACCCGCCATGACGAGGATTGGACTCCCCTTCGTCGGGCGCGGATTTGACCTGCGTCAAACCCCGCTCAGGCCCCGAACGCCTGCGCCCACAACAATCCCGCGACGGTCTTCGCGTCGGTGATGCGGCCGTCGCGCAGCATGGCGATGGCGTGGTCGAAAGACGGGGTCAGGACTTCCAGAAACTCGCCCGCCTCCAGCTTCGCCTGGTGCTTTTCGAGACCGCGGGCGAGATACATGTCGATGCCCTCGTCCGTGTAGGCGATCGCGGTGTGGATCACCCCCAGGCGCCGCCATTCGCGCGCCGCGTAGCCGGTTTCCTCCATCAGCTCGCGCCTGGCGGTGTCCAGCGGCGGCTCGTCCGGTTCGCGCTTGCCCGCCGGCAGCTCGATGAACTCGCGCCCGTGCGGGTAGCGGAACTGGCGCTCGAGCAGCACCCGCCCGTCGTCGAACAGCGCCACGATCGCCACTGCGCCCGGGTGGCGGATGTACTCGCGCACCCCTTCGCTGCCGTCGGGCAGCCTGACGACGTCGCGCCGGACGCGCAGCAGCTGGCCGGCGAACACTTCCTCGCCGCGCACCAGGTGCTCTTCCAGGTCCATCTAGAGGGTTCTGATTGCGATGTAGCAGAGCGACATCAGCGACCCGGGCAGGATCCCCAGCCCCAGCACCGCGAGCCCGTTGAGCGACAGCAGCGCGCGCATTTCGCGCGGGCCGGTGAGCGGGGCGGCGTCCCGGGGCTCGTCGAAGTACATCAGCTTGACGACGCGCAGGTAGTAGAACGCGCCCACCAGCGACAGCAGCACCGCGACCACCGCGAGCCACACCTGCCCCGCGTTGACGGCGGCCGACAGCACCGCCAGCTTGGCGTAGAAACCGGCGGTGGGCGGGATGCCCGCGAGCGAGAACATCAGCACCAGCATGATGAAGGCGAACCAGGGACTGCGCCGGTTGAGGCCCTTCATGTCATCCAGGGTCTCGCACTCGAAGCCGGCGCGCGACAGGTACAGCAGCATGCCGAAGGCGCCGAGCGACATCAGAACGTAGACGATGGTGTAGAACATCGACGCCGCGTAGGCCTCGCCCGCGCTGTAGGTGTTGCTGCCGATCACTCCGGACAGCAGGCCGAGCAGCATGAAACCCATGTGCGCGATGGTCGAATAGGCCAGCATGCGTTTGAGGTTGGTCTGGGCGATCGCGGTAATGTTGCCGAGCGCCATCGACAGCAGCGCCAGCACCAGCAGCATCTGCTGCCAGTCGTGCGCCAGGTCGAGCATGCCGTTCACCAGCAGCCGCATCGCCATCGCGAAGGCGGCCAGCTTGGGCCCCGAGCCGATCACCAGCGTGACCGCCGTCGGCGCACCCTCGTAGACGTCCGGGATCCACATGTGGAACGGCACCACCCCGAGCTTGAACGCCAGCCCCGAGACGACGAACACCAGGCCGAACACCAGCAGATGCCGCTCCGCGGCCCTGCCCGAGAGGCCGGCGACCTGCTTCGCCACCTCGGTGATGGTGAGCGTGCCGGTCGCGCCGTAGATCATCGACATGCCGTACAGCAGCAGGCCGGAGGCGAGCGCGCCGAGCACGAAATACTTCATCGCCGCCTCGGTGGAGACCGCCGAGTCGCGGTTGAGCGCCACCATCGCGTACAGGCACAGCGACAGCAGCTCGAGCCCGAGGTAGAGCGTGAGGAAGCTGTTCGCGCTCATCATCACCATCATGCCGAGCAGCGCGAACAGCAGCAGCGTGAGGAACTCGCCCTTCAACAGGCCCCGGTCGTGCAGGTACTGGCGCGAATACACCAGCGCGCCGGCGACCGCCAGGTAGGCGCACAGCTTGAGCAGGTGCGCCATCAGGTCCGCCACGTACAGCTTGTTGAAGGCGTAGGCGACGTGGCCGCCGGTGCCCCACATCACGAACACGGTCGCCGCCGCGCATCCCAGCAGCACCAGCATGGCGATGATGAAGCTCGCCTCGCGGCGCGCGTCCTTGACGTACAGGTCGGCGATCATGAGCCCGCAGGCGCCGGCCAGCAGCACCAGCTCCGGCAGTGCGAGGAGGAAGTCGGTCAGCGTGGCGGGAGCGCTCATCTCAGGTCTTTGGCAGCGCGACGTGGCGCAGCAGCTCGTTGACCGATCCGTGCATCACGTCGGTGAAGGGCAGCGGGTAGATGCCCATGAACAGCACCGCGGCCGCCAGCAGCACCAGCACCAGCGCCTCGCGGCCGTTCAGGTCCGTCAGCTTGGCGACGCGCTCGTTCGCCACCGCGCCGAAGATCACGCGCTTGTAGAGCCAGAGCGTGTAGGCCGCGCCCCAGATCAGGGTGCTCGCGGCGGCGAAGGCGATCCAGAAATTGGCCTTCATGGCGCCCAGGATCACCATGAACTCGCCGACGAAGCCGCTGGTCGCGGGCAGGCCGCAGTTGGCCATCGCGAACAGCATCATCAGCGCGGCGAATTTCGGCATCGTGTTCACCACCCCGCCGTAGTCGCCGATCAGCCGGGTGTGCATGCGGTCGTACATGACGCCGACGCAAAGGAACATCGCGGCGGAGACGAAGCCGTGCGAGATCATCTGCACCAGGCCGCCCTCGATGCCGAGGGAATTGAAGAGGAAGAAGCCGAGCGTAACGAAGCCCATGTGCGAGATCGACGAGTAGGCGATCAGCTTCTTCATGTCGGTCTGCACCAGCGCCACCAGGCCGACGTACACCACCGCGATCAGCGACAGCCCGATCATGAGCCAGGCCAGCTCGCGCGATGCATCGGGCAGGATCGGCAGCGAGAAGCGCACGAAGCCGTAGGCCCCCAGCTTGAGCATGATCGCCGCCAGCACCACCGAGCCGCCGGTCGGCGCCTCGACGTGGGCGTCCGGCAGCCAGGTATGTACCGGCCACATCGGCACCTTGACCGCGAAGGCGAGCAGGAAGCCGAAGAACAGCAGCACCTGGGCGTCGAGCGGCAGCGGCAGGTTGTGCCAGTCGAGGATCTCGAAGCTGGCGCCGGACTTGCGGTAGAGGTACAGCAGCGCGATCAGCAGCAGCAACGAGCCGGCCAGGGTGTAGAGGAAGAACTTGAGCGCCGCGTAGACCCGGTTGGGGCCGCCCCAGACGCCGATGATGATGAACATCGGGATCAGGGTGGCCTCGAAGAAGACGTAGAACAGGACCCCATCGAGCGCGGCGAAGACGCCGTTCATCAGCCCCGACAGGATCAGGAACGAGGCGTAGTACTGCGCCACGCGGCTCTGCACCACCGTCCAGCCCGCGATTACCACCAGGATGGTGATGAAGCTGTTCAGCAGCACGAACAGCACGCTGATGCCGTCCACTCCGAGGTGGTAGTTGACGTTGAAGCGCGCGATCCACGGCAGGTTCTCGACGAACTGCATGCCGGGGTTGTGCAGATCGAATCCGGTGTAGAGCGGTATCGTCACCGCGAAGCCGATCAGCGCGCCGATCAGCGCCAGCCGGCGCTGCAGCGGCGCGTTGCGCTCGCCGCCCGCCGCCAGCACCAGCAGGCCGGCGAAGATCGGAACCCAGATGGCGAGAGAGAGCAGGTGGGCGTTCACGAATGTCGCTTCACGTGCGGAGGAAGAAATAGGTCAGCAGCACGACCCCGATCAGCATCGTGAAGGCGTACTGATACACCAGTCCGGACTGGAACAGCCTTACCACCGAAGCGACCCAGCCGACGACGCGCGCCGAGCCGTTCACCAGCACGCCGTCGATCAGCGCCTCGTCGCCGCCCTTCCACAGGCCGGTGCCGAGCAGCCGCGCGCCGCGCGCAAAGAGCCATTCGTACAGCTCGTCGAAGCCGTATTTCTGGTTGACCAGGGCGTAGACCGGGCCCAGCGCGACGGCGATCTTCTTCGGCAGATCGGTACGCACCAGGTACAGGTAGCCGGCCAGGCCCGCGCCGGCGAGGCCGAACCAGAACGGCGCCGCGGCGATGCCGTGCAGCATGAAGCTCCATACGCCGTGGTATTCCTCGTGGAAGCGCTGCACGATGCTCGAGCCGAAATAGTTGCCGAACACGATCGGGCCGATCCACCAGCCGGCGGCGACCGACGGGATGGCGAGCAGCACCAGCGGCAGCGTCACCACCCAGGGCGATTCCTTGATCTGCGCGCGCGTGTGCGCGTCCATGCGCGGCTCGCCGTGGAAGGCGTAGAACACCAGGCGGAAGGAGTACAGGCCGCCGAAGAACACTCCCAGCAGCAGCGCCGCGTAGGCGAAGCCGGCGCCCGGCGCATGCGAGGCCTGCACCGCCTCCAGGATCGCGTCCTTGGAGAAGAAGCCGGCGAACGGCGGCAGCCCGGCGTTGGCGAGCGCGCCGATCAGCACCGTAGCATAGGTGATCGGCATGTACCGGCGCAGGCCGCCCATGCGCCGCATGTCCTGCTCGTGGTGCAGCGCGATGATCACCGAGCCGGCGCCGAGGAACAGCACCGCCTTGAAGAACGCATGCGTCATGAGGTGAAAGATCCCGACCGAGTAGGCCGAGGCGCCGAGCGCCACCGTCATGTAGCCCAGCTGCGAGAGCGTGGAATAGGCGATCACGCGCTTGATGTCGTACTGCGTGACCGCGACCAGCGCCATGAACAGCGCCGTGATCGCGCCGATCAGCATGACCACCGAACGCGCGGTCTGCGAAAGCTCGAACAGCGGCGACATGCGCGCCACCATGAAAATTCCCGCGGTCACCATGGTGGCGGCGTGGATCAGGGCCGAGATCGGGGTCGGGCCTTCCATCGAGTCGGGCAGCCAGACGTGGAGCGGGAACTGCGCGCTCTTGCCCATCGCCCCGACGAACAGCAAGAGGCAAATCAGGGTCATGCCCGAGGCCGCTGCGGGCGCCTGCGCGAACACCGTCGCATAGTCGAGCGTCCCGAACTGCGACAGCACGAGCGCGATGCCCAGCAGGAAGCCGAAGTCCCCTACCCGGTTCACCAGGAAGGCCTTGAGGCTGGCGTAGATCGCGGTCGGTCGCGTGTACCAGAAGCCGATCAGCAGGTAGGACACCAGGCCGACCGCTTCCCAGCCGAAGAACAGCTGCAGGAAGTTGTTGCTCATCACCAGCATCAGCATCGAGAAGGTGAAGAGCGAGATGTAGGAGAAGAAGCGCTGGTAGCCCGGGTCGTCCGCCATGTAGCCGACGGTGTAGATGTGCACCATGAGCGAGACGAAGGTCACCACCACCATCATCAGCACCGTCAGGCGGTCGATCAGGAAGCCGATCTCGAAGCGCGTGCCGCCGCTGGCGAGCCAGGTATAGACGGTACCGTTGAAGTCGTGGCCGGCCATCACGTCTGCCAGGATCGCGCACGAGGCCGCGAACGAGATCGCCACCGACAGGATCGTCACCCAGTGCGCGCCCGCGCGTCCGATCGCGCGCCCGAACAGGCCGGCGACGAGCGCGCCCGCGAGCGGCGCAAGGGGAACGACCAGGTAGAGGGTCTTCATCGCGATCATTTGTGCGTCTCAGCCTTTGAGGGAATCCAGGTCCTCGACGTCGATCGTGTTCAGATTGCGGAACAGGACCACCAGGATCGCCAGCCCGATCGCCGACTCCGCGGCGGCAACGGTGAGAATGAAGAACACGAACACCTGTCCGGCCGTGTCGCCCAGGAAATGCGAAAAGGCGATGAAATTCAGGTTCACCGCGAGCAGCATCAGCTCGATCGCCATCAGCAGGATGATGATGTTGCGCCGGTTGAGGAAAATCCCGACCACGCTGATGGCGAACAGCACCGCGCCGAGCACCAGGTAGTGATTGAGCGTGAGCGGCCCCACTATTGGTCCTTTTCCGGGCGCATCGAGACCAGCCGCACGCGGTCCGCGCGCCGCACCTTCACCTGCTCCGCCGGGTTCTGGTAGCGGCTGTCCTTGCGCCTGCGCAGGGTCAGGGCGATCGCGGCGATGATCGCCACCAGCAGGATCACGGCGGAGACCTCGAACGCATAGGCGTAATGGGTGTACACCAGCAGCCCGAGCTGCCTGGTGTTGCTGTAGCCGGGCCCCGGCTCGGCGGCAACCGGCGCGGCCTCGAACACGTGGCGCGCGAGCAGCGCGACCATCTCGAACACCAGGATTCCGCCCACCACCGCGGCCAGCGGCAGGTTGCGCCAGAAACCCTCGCGCAGCCGCTCGATATTGATGTCGAGCATCATCACCACGAACAGGAACAGCACCATCACCGCGCCGACGTAGACCAGCACCAGCGCGATGGCGAGGAACTCCGCGCGCAGCAGCAGCCAGATGCCCGCCGCGGTGAAGAACGACAGCACCAGGAACATGGCGCTGTGCACCGGATTGCGCGCCGTGATCACGCGCAGCGCAGCCAGCAGCAGGATCGCCGAAAAGGCGTAGAAGAGAAAGGTCTCGAACATTCGTTCTTGTTGCTTATCGGTAGGCGGCGTCGGCCGCGCGGTCCTTCGCGATCTGTTCCTCGTAACGGTCGCCGACCGCCAGCAGCATCGGCTTGGTGTAATAGAGATCGCCGCGCTTCTCCCCGTGAAACTCGAAGATCCGGGTCTCGACGATGGCGTCCACCGGACAGGCCTCCTCGCAGAAGCCGCAGTAAATGCACTTGATCAGGTCGATGTCGTAGCGCGTGGTGCGGCGCGTGCCGTCGGCGCGCTGCTCCGACTCGATGTAGATCGCGAGCGCGGGGCAGACCGCCTCGCACAGCTTGCACGCGATGCAGCGCTCCTCGCCGTTCGGATAGCGGCGCAGCGCGTGCAATCCGCGAAAGCGCGGGCTCTGCGGCGTCTTCTCCTCCGGGAACTGGACCGTGATCTTGCGCGCGAACGCGTGCCGCCCGGTCAGCATCAGCCCGCGCACCAGCTCGAGCAGCAGGAAGGACTTGAAGAATTCGGCGATGCGTTTCATGTCGCCCCCTAGCTCCAGATGTTCCAGCGCGTCTGCATCCAGGCCCCGACCACCGCCAGCCAGATCAGCGTCACCGGAATGAAGATCTTCCAGCCCAGCCGCATGATCTGGTCGTAGCGGTAGCGCGGGAACGTGGCGCGGATCCAGAGGAACATCGATACGATGACGAACACCTTGAGCAGCAGCCAGGCGAACGGCGGCACGGCGTTGAACAGCGCCGAGTCGATCGGAGGCTGCCAGCCGCCGAAGAACATGACCGCGGTCAGCGTGCTGATCAGGATCATGTTCATGTATTCGGCGAGGAAGAACAGCGCGAATGCCATGCCCGAATACTCGATCATGTGCCCCGCGACGATCTCCGACTCGCCCTCGACCACGTCGAACGGCGCGCGGTTGGTCTCCGCCACCCCGGAAACGAAGTACACCACCAGGATCGGCAGCAGCGGCAGCCAGTTCCAGGACAGGAAATTGATGCCCATCGACGCGAACGTGCCGCGGCCCTGCGCGGTCACGATGTCCGACATATTGAGGCTGCCCGACACCATCAGCACCACCACCAGCGCGAAGCCCATCGCGATCTCGTAGGAGACCATCTGCGCCGCCGAGCGCATCGCGCCCAGGAACGCGTACTTCGAGTTCGACGCCCAGCCGGCGATGATCACGCCGTAGACCCCCATCGAGGTCAGCGCCATCAGGTACAGCAGGCCGGCGTTGACGTTCGCCAGCACCAGCTGGGGCGCGAACGGCACCACCGCCCAGGCCGCCACCGCCGGTGCGATCATCAGGATCGGGCCGAGGATGAACAGACCCCGGTCGGCGTTGGTCGGGACGATGATCTCCTTCATCAGCAGCTTGACCGCGTCGGCGATCGGCTGCAGCAGCCCGCGCGGGCCGACCCGGTTGGGACCGATGCGGATCTGCATCCAGCCGATCAGCTTCCTTTCCCACAGCGTGAGGTAGGCCACGCACAGCATCAGGGGAGCGACGATGCAGACGATGAACACGATGTCGGCCGCAGTGGTGTACACGGCCGGGCCCCATTGCGAGCCGAACCAGGCGACGGAGCGGTCGAGCAACCAGCCGGTCATCTAGGCCGCCCTCCCCACCGCGAGCTTCTCGAGCGTCACGCTGCCGAACATCGCGCCCAGCCCCGCGGTCGACGGG
>JBAUTW010000490.1:0-4067 GCA_049582365.1 Burkholderiales bacterium
GCGCACCACCGCGAGCGGACTGCCGCCCAGCGGATCGGCCGAGCAGACGTTGACCTCGACGAAGCGGTACGCCGCCATGCGCTAGCGCATCGCGCCGTGCGCGAACACGATCACGATCGGAACCAGCAGCTCGGGAACGAGGTAGCCCAGCCACACCCCGGCCGGCTTCGGCAGCCCGACCTTCGCCATCGACACGAGCCTGCCGCAGCCGGCGAGGAACACGCCGAGCGCGAGCAGGTAGACGAGGAAGCCCTGCTGCCGGATCGTGATCGCGGCCCACAGGCAGATCAGGCCGGTGGAAAAATACACCCCGGCCATGAAGCGGTGCACGTTGTCGAGCCGCGGCGAGGTGTCGGGCTGGCCGAGGTAGAACTGCAGCGCGCCGCCGAACATCGCAATCGCGGCAACGATGAACAGGCACACACGGACGATGAGCTGGCCTGCGGTGAGCGGCAATTCGAGCGGCATGATCGGCCCTTCAGGTGAACGGCGGCGGATCGTCTGCCCGGCCTGGCCGGAGCCGATCGACGCCACATTTCCCATGTTCTTATCCGGAAGCTTCTTTCGGCAGTTCCGGATATTGCGGCAAGCCGTCGGTAATGTCGAACCACGGCGCCTTGTACGCCACGAACACATGCAGCTTCGGCCTCTTGCCCGGGTCGTCGTCCAGCGCTCCGAGAGGCAGCCCGTAAACGCTCGGGTCGGAATCGAAGCGGCTGAGAAGGGGCGACCCGCACACGCGGCAGAATCCCCGCTGGTTGCCCGGGGAGGATTCGTAATAGGTAACCAATTCTTCGCCCCGCAGCCAGCGAAAATCCGCCGCCTTCACGCTCGCGCGGGTCCGAAACGCGGCGCCGTGCGCCTTGCGGCACATCGAGCAGTGGCAGTTCAGTACGCCCGACAACGGGCCGCTGATCTCGTAAGCCACACCACCGCACAGGCAGCTGCCGCGCAAGTTACTTGCTCCGCTTTCCGCCGCCCCGAGGCTTCGCGGCGTCCCGCTTCGCCTGCGTCTGGTCCGGCTTACGGAAATCGCCGATCACGCCTTTCAGCGGGCAGACCGCGACCAGAGGACACTTCTTGCAGCCGGCTACCAAAGCGATTGGGCATAGAGTCATATCAATTCCTCCTCATTCGGCGTTACGCGCGCAATCCCTCTTTCAGGACGAAAGTGGAAATTGGGCGCACTCGCTATCACGGCACGATCGCAAGGAATATGAACACGGCAAACAAGACAAGGTGAACAGCTCCCTGAAGCACCGTGGTACGCCCGCCCGCGAATGTTATCGCCGAAACCAGCACGGTCAGCGCCAACAGCGTGGTCTCCTTGGGCGGCAGGCCCAGTTCCAGCGGCAGACGCAGAGCGATGGAAGGGAGAAAGACAACAGGCCAAGGCTCATCAGGGCCACGGAGGTCGAAGGCGGTGCCGCAGGTGCTTCGTCGGTCTCTGCCCCGACGGGCAGAAAGTAGTCCCGGTGACGAACAGTCTGCACGAAAACGAACATCCCGTAGAGCGTCAGGGACACCACACCGGCGAAAACAAATTGGGCGGTTGTGAACGTTGGTCCTGCCGTCGAAGAAGTGTATGTGGGCACCACCAGCGTCAAGATCGCCAGGGTGGCCAGCACGGAGAGTGACGGGCTGACCCCCTCTACCCGGAACGCGAGGGTGCGATGTCGAAGAGCTCCCAGCAACAGGCACAAACCCACGACGCCATTGCAGACGATCATCACGGTCGCAAACACCGTATCCCGCGCCAGCGCGGTGGTCGCCGTACCCCCGGATAGCATCAAGGAGACTATCAGCGACACTTCTATGATGGTGACGGCCAAGGCCAGAACGAGCGTGCCGAAAGGCTCGCCGACGCGAAGTGCAATGACTTCCGCGTGGTGCACGGCCGCGACGACCGCCGCTACCAGCGAAATTGCGGCCACCGCAAGCAGCATCCAGCCCAACGAGCGGCCCCAGAGCAGCGCAAATATGAAACAGGCGACCAGCGGCGCGCCGACGGTCCAGGCACGTGCGGCCAAACGAGATCCGCATCACCTCGAGCGCGCCCGACGTGCGCGTTGAGCCGCGCTCTTGGAGCGTCGGCTCTCAAACGCGCGGTTAGATGCCCTATCGGTACACATCCTTCCGATGCCCCAGCTTAAAGATCGTTACCTCTCGACGCTCGTCATCGACAAGATAGATGATCCGGTAGCTCCCCTGTCGCACGCGGTATCGATCGGCATATCCCGCAAGCTTTTCCGAACCCTGGGGTCGAGGGTCCGACGCGAGGCCTCGAACTCTATCGATAATGCGCTGCCGATCAGTCTTGGCCCCGACTGCGTCAAGTTCCTTCCCCGCCGAGGTCTTAATCAGCAGCCTATATTCGGCCACGCCGCTTCAGGCCTTGGACGAACGTATCGAAAGAAGTGCTCTTCTCGCTCTTTCTCTCGACGAACGCGGCGAGATCTTCCGCATCCTCCGCCAAGGACGCTTTCACGGCATCGTTGACCATATCGGAGATGGAACGATCAGACGCTGCAGCCTTTAGCCGCAGCGCCCGGTGCACGTCAGCCTCGAAATAAACCGTAGCGCGCTTTTGAGTATCCATCCATGCCATTTTGACGTCGCAACGTCAGAACGTCAAGGCGTTTCGGGCCATCTAACGTGTCGCTTCACCGGCGGCCCGCGGCCGTCCGGTGCAAGCGAGGGTTAGATTGCGATCAAGCCACTTCCAGAAGTACACGCGGATTCTTCTGTGCGATTAGGAGAAGCGTCCGCGCGGCTCCTGACGGAGCACGGCGGCCTTGTTCCCATTCCTGAAGAGTGCGCACGGAGACGCCGAGGAGTTTGGCGAACCGAGATTGAGAAAGACCGGTGCGCTCACGCACTGAGGTCACCGAAGGAATGTTGATTACCCGTCCGTGCTCGCCGCGCTTTATGTCGCGAATACCTTCGAGTATCTCCAGTCCAATATTGCGCTTAGCCTTAGCCATCGAGTTCCTCCTTGATCTTGCGCAGAACGTGGGCCGGAATGTTTCCCTCTTCGTTCTTCGCGTAGATCGTCAGCATCCAAATTACCCCTTCACTGGTCTTGGCGTAGTAGATCACCCTGATCCCGCCCCGCTTCCCGCGCCCGGGCTGTGCCCATCGCAGCTTGCGAACGCCACCCGATCCGGGAACGATTGGCCCACGTTCCGGCGCTTCCGCCAGCGTTGCCTGGAGCTGTGAGTACTCGTCATCCGTGAGGTACTCGCCGACGAGACGGGTAAACAGCTTTGACTCGACAAAGCTGAACATGACGCATTATACGGCACTGCCGTATAGCGTCAATCGCAATTTAACGTGGAGGTCTGCGGCGCGGCGAGCCGGGCCTTGGACAAAGCAATGCGGCTGACGCCGCGGCCGACAGCACCGCCATGTTAGTGCTCAACCGTTTGCCGCCAGCTCTTCGCGCACGATCTTGCGTACGAGCTCTGGAGTGACCGGTTGTTCCGTAAGACCCAGATGGGACTTTAGCGCCTCATTTATCAGCGTCTGGTATCCCTTTCCCGTCTTTTCGGACTGCGCCTTGAAGCTCTTAATGATCGCGTCATCCACATAGATGGTGATACGGGTTTTACCCGTCGTGGGAACTACTGCCCCACGCTTACCTTTAGAGAAGTCATACGCCTTTTTCATAGTCTCTACGTTCCTTGGGATCAGGCTTCCGCACTGAGATGATTCGAGGTCCATCGCGCCGAGGTGTGTGGACGACGACCATCAGGGCCCCGAATAGGTTCATTCCGATGGTGACAAAGCGCTGTTCACCTTCGGCGCTCTCATCTTCCACTGTGAGCGCAAGCGGATCGCTGAGCACCCCATCGCCTTCGGAAAGCGACACACCGTGCTTCTTGATGTTCGCCGCATCCTTCTTCGGGTCGAAATTGACGGACACGCGCTAGTATATGCACGTTATGCATATATCGTCAACCCGGCGCCTGCGCTGGCGCTGGTTGAGCACTAACGTCCGAACTCAGGGGCGCCGCTCAGCACGCCGCTCAGCGTACTTACGTTGCTCATCGCGGCGTCCCCTGCAG
>JBAUTW010000491.1:0-4474 GCA_049582365.1 Burkholderiales bacterium
GGGGCGCGCCGCGCGCTCGAAATCCTGTGCGACGAGATCGAGCGCACGCTCAGGCTGTGCGGCGCGCGTACCCTGGCCGAGGTCGGCCCCGACCTGATCGTGAGCTGACATCATGTCGAAGGATCTACCGGTGCTGGTTGTCGGCGGCGGCATCGGCGGCCTCGCCGCGGCTCTCGCGCTCGGCCGCAAGGGCCTGAAGGTCAGGGTGTTCGAGCTGGGCTCGGAATTCAAGGAGATCGGCGCCGGCATCCAGCTCGGGCCGAACGTATACCGCATGTTCGAGCTGCTCGGGCTGACCGAGGCGATCGAGGGCTACTCGGTGCACCCGGACACCATGGTGATGATGGACGGCCTGACCGGCGAGGAGGTGATCCGTCTGCCGGTCGGCGGCGCGGCGTTCCGCAGACGCTTCGGCGGCTACCTCTACGGCGTGATCCACCGCGCCGACCTGCACCAGGTGTTTCTCGACGCGTGCAGGAAGGAGCCGAACGTCGAACTGAACGTGCTGGCCAAGGCGCTGCGTTTCGAGCAGGACGGCGCTCGCGTGGCGCTGCAGATGGAGAGCGGCGAGCGGATCGAGGGCTGCGCCCTGGTGGGCGCCGACGGACTTTGGTCGCGCGTGCGCAACCAGCTGCTGGGCGACGCGAAACCGCGCGTGTCGGGCCACATCGCCTACCGCGCGGTGCTGCCGCGCGCCCAGGTGCCGCCCGAGCTTTGGCAGAACGACGTCGTGCTGTGGGCCGGGCCGAAAACGCACCTGGTGCACTACCCGCTGCGCCGCGGCGAGCTGTACAACCTGGTGGCCGTGTTCCACAGCGACAAGTACGAGGAGGGCTGGAACGTCTACGGCGACCCGCAGGAGCTGGAGCAGAAGTTCTCCTCCGAGCGCCCGGAAGTCAGGCGCCTGCTGGCCAAGATCAACGCCTGGAAGATGTGGGTGCTGTGTGATCGCGAGCCGGTGCGCGAGTGGTCGCGCGGGCGCGTGACCCTGCTCGGCGACGCCGCGCACCCGACGCTGCAGTACATGGCGCAGGGCGCCAACATGGCGATCGAGGACGCCGTCGTGCTCGCCGCCTGCGTCGAGCTAACAGGCCGCGATTGGGAAATGGCGTTCCGCTGGTACCAGGACGAGCGCTACCTGCGCACCGCGCGGGTGCAGATCACCTCGCGCTACTACGGCGACCTCTACCACGCCGCCGGCGTGGTGCGCGAGCTGCGCAACCAGTTCCTCGCCCCCAAGCCCGGCGCAGATCCCGGTCAGCCGAGCTTCGAGGGCATCGCCTGGCTCTACGACGGCATCAAGGTGCCGACCGCGTCGCGCGATTAGCTGACGCTCAGGGCTTCTTGGCGTAGGCGATACACCATCCCTTGGGGCTGATCGGTCCGGCGACGACGTTGCACTGGCCCATCGCCGACGCCGGCTTGCCGGGAATGAACTGCAGGCAGTTGCTGCACTCCTGGTTTCCCTTGGGGTGGTCCTGGTACTGCATCGAGGCTTTGGTCGCGGTGCCCGCTGCCTCGACGGTGAGCGGAATTGCCGCCAGTCCCGCCAGCAAGGCTGCGCCCTTGAGCAGCGTGCGCCGGGAAATCTGCTTACGTCGATCGTCAGCCATGGTCTGCTCTCCCATTAACAATCAAAAGGGAATTGACCTCGGGCTGCCGGGAAAGTTTGCGAAAGCGCGAGCTGACGCTAGCGCAAGCGTGAAAGGTAGTGCGCGAGCGCCTGCAGCCCCTGGTCGCTCAGCGGATACACCGCGTCCGGCATCGCTGCGACGCCGCCGCCGCGGCGCGCGCCCGACTTGAAGTCGCGCAGCGCCTTGAGCAGGTAGGCCTCACGCTGCCCCGCAAGTCGCGCCACGGCGTCCTTGCCGACGAAGCCGTCCATGTGGCAGCTCGCGCAATGGTTGGCGATCGCGAGCTGCTCGCCGGCCTCGGTGAGATCGGGCCGGTCGTCCTTGACCTGCTGCTGCTCGGGCGGCGGCAGCGACGACAGGTAGGCACCGATGTCGCGAATATCCTCGTTGCTCAGGAGCAGCGAAATCGGCGTCATCGACGCGTCCTTGCGCGTTTCGGTGCGGAAGTACACCAGCTGCCACTGGACGAAGTTATCGGGCTGCGCTGCGAGCAGCGGCGCGACCTCGCCTTGCGGGGCAGGACCACTGCCGTGGCAGGCGAGGCAGGGTTCGAATTTCGCCTTTCCCGCGGCGGGATCGGCGGCGCCCGCGGCGGCGGCAGCCGAAAGCGCCGCCGCCGCGAGAGCTGTCCGTACTAACTTACGAATGCGCAGGGCTCACATTCCGTAGCTGATGCGATAGATCGCGTTGGCCCAATCGTCGGCGACCAGCAGCGAGCCGTCGGGGGCGACGATCACATCGGCCGGACGGCCGTGGAAGTCCTGCTTGCCCTTGAGCCAGCCGGAGGCGAACACTTCCTGCTTGGCGTGCTTGCCTTTCGGATCGACGATGATGCGCATGATGCGCGCGCCCTGGTACACGTGCCGGTCCCACGAGCCGTGCTCGGCGAGGAAGATGTTGTTGCGGTACTTCGCCGGGAACATCTTGCCGGTATAGAACTTCATCCCGAGCGGCGCCACGTGCGCGCCCAGGTTGAGCACCGGCGGCGTGAACTCGGAGCACTTGTGCCCCATCGCGAACTTCGGATCGGGGATGTTGCCCTGATGGCAGTACGGATAGCCGAAGTGCTGGCCCATGTGCGAGATATGGTTCAGCTTGTCGCTCGGCGTGTTGTCGCTCAGCCAGTCGCGCGCGTTCTCCGAGAACCAGTAGTCGCCGCTGCGGGGGTCGATGTCGCCGCCCACACTGTTACGTACACCGAGCGCCCTGATTTCGGCCAGGCCGTTCTCCGGAGTGACGCGCCGGATCTGCGACACGCTGGTGGGCGGGAGGCCGATGTTGAACGGAGGACCGAACGCCAACCAGAGCCAGCCGTCCTTGTCGAACACAAGGTACTTCCAGCCGTGCGCCACGTACGACGGCATGTCGTCGTAGACGACCTGGGGCGCCGGCATGCTGTCGAGGTTCGCCTCGGCGTTGTCGTACTTGAGGATCTTGTTGATGTCGGCCACGTACAGCGCGCCATCGCGGAACGCGATGCCGGTCGGCATCTGCAGGCCCTTGAGGATGACCTTGACCTGCTTGTTGCCCTCGGGGCCCGTGATGGCGTAGACGTTGCCGACGCCGAACGCGCCGACGAACAGCGTGCCCTTGTCGCCCCATGCCATCTGACGCGCGCTGGGGACGTCATGCGCCCACAGGCTGATATGGAAGCCCTTGGGCAGCTTGATGTTCTTCAGCGTGGCCTGGATCTCGTCCATCGGCACGCCGGTGGCGGGCGGGGCCTTCGGGGCGAGGCCCTTCTGCGCCTCGGTTTCGTCGCCCAGGAACCAGTCCGCCGGCGGGTGCTCCCAGAACGACTTCTTGCTCGAATCGTAATGCTTGAGCCCCTGCGCCTGCGCGCCGGTCACGGCGAACATCGCCGCGGCGAGCGCAGCGGCGCCGAGCAGTAATTTCGACTTGCGTGACATCGTGGTGCCTCCTCTTCGTGCTTACACCAAAAGTGGAATTCCGTTCTTGTACCTTCGAGCCGTCGCCCCCCTGAAACGTCAGCCGCGCGGGGATTAGATTCCGCCGTAAGCGCCTTGTCAATCTTGCGGTTCGAAATGCGCGCCGGCGGCGGAATGCATAATTGACGCCAAGGAGGACGAATGGATCAAGGCGTCGAATGCGATGTGCTGGTGATCGGCTCGGGCGCCGGCGGTCTGTCGGCCGCGGTGACCGCGGCGCGGCACGGGCTCGAGGTGATCGTGGCCGAGAAGGACGCCCTGTTCGGCGGCACCACGGCGCGTTCCGGCGGCTGGCTGTGGATCCCGAACCACCCGATGCAGAAGGAGATCGGGGTATCCGACAGCCTGGAGGAAGCGAGCACCTATCTGCTCGACCAGGCGGGCGAGAAGTACGATCCCGAGCGGGTTGACGCGTTCCTGACGAACGGGCCGCGCATGGTCGATTTCTTCACCCGCGAAACCGCGCTGCGATTCGACGCGTCGGCCACCTTCTCCGACTATCATCCGGACGCACCGGGCGGCAAGCCGGGCGGGCGTTCGATCGTGGCGAGCGCCTACGACGGGCGCGAGCTCGGCGCCTGGCTGGCGAAGCTGCGCCCGCCGCTGCCGGAGCTGACAGTGTTCGGCATCATGATCGGCTCGGGCGCCGAGCTGGTGCATTTCATGCGCTGGTCCAAGTCGCTCGAGTCGGCGGCCTTCGTCGCGCGCCGCCTGCTCGGCCACGGTGCGGCGAAGCTGGTGCACGGGCGCGGCGTGAGGCTCACCAACGGCAACGCGCTCGCCGGCCGGTTGCTGAAATCGGCCATGGATTGCGGCTTGCAGCTTTGGGCGTCCTCTCCCGCCAGGGAGCTCGAGAGACGCGACGGCGCGGTATGCGGCGCGATCCTCGAG
>JBAUTW010000492.1:0-1741 GCA_049582365.1 Burkholderiales bacterium
GGCGCGAGCGCGTCGGACGGTGGCCGCGGATGCTTCTGCGCAGGCGTTCGGAGCGCCGGGCGCCGCCGGCGGCGCATGAGGCGATGCCGTGAGCGCGACGGAAGCGATGGCGCTCGAGACGGCCGACCTCAGCGTCCACTTCGGCGGGCTGCGTGCGGTGGACTGCGTATCGCTGCGACTGCCGCGTGGCGCACGGCACGCGCTGATCGGTCCCAATGGCGCGGGTAAGACGACCGTCCTCAACCTGCTCTCGGGTGTGCTCCAGCCCTCGGAGGGACGGATCCGGCTGGACGGGGAGGACATCACGCGCCTGCCGTCGCATCGCCGCGTGACGCGCGGACTCGTGCGCACCTTCCAGATCAACCAGCTCTTCGCGGAGCTCACGCCACTCGAAAGCATCGGTCTTGCCGTGTCCGAGCGCACCGGCGGCGGCGCGGACTGGTGGCGAACGGCCGGCAGTGAAGCCGACATCGACCTCACGATCGCCGAGATCATCGAGCGCTTTCATCTGGCCGACGTGATGCACGAGCGCACCGCGCACCTGCCCTACGGCAAGCAGCGCCTGCTGGAGATCGCGCTCGCCATCGCGTGCCGCCCGCGGGTGCTGCTGCTCGACGAGCCGGCCGCCGGCGTGCCCGAGGACGAGCGGCACGAGATACTCGCCGCCGTCGGCGCGCTCCCCGCGGACGTCACGGTCCTCCTGATCGAGCACGACATGGATCTCGTGTTCAGCTATGCACAACGCATATCGGTGCTGGTGAACGGCGCGTTGTTTGCGGAGGGGACGCCCGACGAAGTCGCGCGCGATCCGCGCGTGAAGGCCGTGTACCTGGGCGCGGAGAGCGCGGTTGGCTGACCTGCTGCAGGTCGTTCACCTCGGCGCGGGCTACGGCGAGGCCGTCGTGCTCTCGGACGTGAGCTTCAGCCTGGCCGCCGGCGAATCGCTCGCGCTGCTCGGCCGCAACGGCATGGGCAAGACGACGCTCGTCAAATCGATCGTGGGTCTCACGCGGCGAATTGCCGGCGCGCTGCGCCTCGGCAGCACGGACCTCACGCCTCTGCGCCCCGAGGAGCGCGCGCAGGCGGGCATCGGGTGGGTGCCGCAGGAGCGCAACATCTTTCGCTCGCTGACCGTGGAGGAGAATCTGACGGCGGTGGCACGTCCCGGGCCGTGGACGGCGGCGCGGGTGCACGAGCTCTTCCCGCGCCTCGCCGAGCGGCGCAGCCACCTGGGCACGCAGCTCTCTGGCGGCGAGCAGCAGATGCTTGCCGTCGGCCGCGCGCTGGTACTCAACCCGCGCGTATTGCTGCTCGACGAGCCGCTCGAGGGTCTGGCGCCCATCGTTGCGGAGGAACTGCTGACCGCGCTGCGCAGGGTGGTGCGCGACGAGGGGTTGTCGACGATCATCGTCGAACAGAACGCGCGCAAGATCCTGGGCATGACCGACCGCGCCCTGATCCTCGCGCGCGGTCGCGTCGTGCACGAAGCTGCATCATGCGAACTGCTCGCGGACGGCGCGGCGATGGAGCAGCACCTCGGCGTGAGCGTCAGGCGATAAGCACGCCGGCGAGCGAGGCGTGCTCGTCGCGGCTTCGCTACTTTCCTTCGAATTGCGGAGCTCTCTTCTCGAGAAAGGCCATCATGCCTTCATGCTTGTCGCGCGAGGCGAACAGCACCTGGAAAGCCCTTCGCTCCAGGGCGAGACCGGCGGCAAGAGAGGTGTCCTGCCCGGCCAGAATG